>NZ_JBKIUP010000004.1:0-407926 GCF_046602535.1 Klebsiella sp. 1SOBk10mer | reverse complement strand
ATTACGTGTTCACTCTTGAGACTTGGTATTCATTTATTGTCCGAAGACATTAAGAATCCATGTCACTTTGAGTGCCCACACAGATTGTCTGATAAATTGTTAAAGAGCAGTTGCGACGCGCTTTAGCGCTCTGTCGCGAGGTGGCGTATAATACGCTTTCCTCATTCAGAGTCAAGCGCTTATTTTGCTTTTCTCTGTCGGCTTCAACGTTATCTTTCGCCGTTGAATCCTGCTGCCCCGGCGGCTTGCTTGCCGTTATTCCGTGTCAGTGGAGGCGCATTATAGGGGGTAATTCTGAAGTGACAAGGATAAATTCAAAAAAAGAATTCAATCGCTCACTTTTCAACCAAATCAGGTATTGAGCTTTAATTCTTGCCTGGTTTTTAAACAAAAACGAGCCCGCTGGGCCCGTTTTTGTCGTTTTGTGACTTACTGCACTGCCACGATACGGTCGTCTTTCACTACCAGCTCGACGGTTTTACCCGGAATCAGCTCACCGGAAAGGATCTGCTGGGCTAACGGGTTCTCAATCTGCTGCTGAATAGCGCGTTTCAGTGGCCGCGCGCCGTATACCGGATCGTATCCGTTGGCGCTGAGCAACTTCAGCGCCTCATCGGACATCCGCACTTCATATCCGCGCTCTTCCAGACGTTTATACAGGCGCTGCAGCTGGATCTGGGCAATAGAAGCAATGTGTTTCTCACCCAGCGGATGGAAGACCACCACTTCATCGATACGGTTGATGAACTCCGGACGGAAGTTCTGGCTGACAACCCCCAGCACCAGGTCTTTCATATGTCCGTAATCCAGCTCGCCGAACCGTTCCTGAATCAAATCGGAACCGAGGTTCGAGGTCATGATGACCACCGTGTTACGGAAGTCGACCGTTCTCCCCTGGCCATCGGTGAGGCGCCCGTCGTCGAGTACCTGCAGCAGAATGTTGAACACATCCGGGTGCGCTTTTTCCACTTCATCCAGCAGGATGACGGAATAAGGACGACGGCGCACCGCCTCGGTCAGGTAACCGCCCTCTTCATAACCGACGTATCCCGGAGGCGCACCGACCAGACGCGAGACGGAGTGTTTCTCCATAAACTCGGACATATCGATACGCACCATTGCGTCGTCGCTGTCGAACATAAAGTTAGCCAGCGTTTTACACAGCTCGGTTTTACCGACCCCGGTCGGACCGAGGAACAGGAATGAACCAATCGGCCGGTTCGGATCGGACAGCCCGGCACGGCTACGGCGAATAGCGTTAGATACTGCTTCAACCGCCTCATCCTGACCAATCACCCGATGATGCAGTTCCTGCTCCATACGCAGCAGTTTGTCACGCTCGCTTTCCATCATGCGGGAGACCGGGATACCGGTCCAGCGGGCCAGCACTTCGGCGATTTCAGCATCCGTCACTTTATTACGCAGCAGACGCATGGTTTTTCCTTCGGACTGAGTGGCTGCCGCCAGCTGTTTCTCCAGTTCCGGAATTTTGCCGTACTGCAGCTCGGACATCCGCGCCAGGTCACCGACGCGACGCGCCTGTTCGATGGCGATTTTCGCCTGCTCCAGCTCGGCTTTGATGGTCTGGGTGCCGGAGAGGGACGCTTTTTCCGCTTTCCACTCTTCTTCCAGCACCGAGTACTGCCGTTCTTTATCCGCCAGCTCCTCGTTGAGCATATCAAGACGCTTCAGACTCGCCTCATCAGACTCTTTCTTCAGCGCCTGCTGCTCCAGTTTCAACTGGATGATGCGGCGATCGAGACGGTCCAGCTCTTCCGGCTTCGAGTCGATCTGCATACGGATGCTGGACGCCGCCTCATCGATAAGGTCGATGGCTTTATCCGGCAGCTGCCGGTCGGCAATGTAGCGATGCGACAAGGTCGCCGACGCCACGATAGCCGGGTCGGTGATCTGCACATGGTGGTGCAGTTCATAACGTTCTTTCAGACCGCGCAGAATAGCGATGGTATCTTCTACCGACGGCTCGGCGACGAACACCTTCTGGAAGCGGCGCTCCAGCGCAGCGTCTTTTTCAATGTACTGACGGTATTCGTCAAGCGTCGTCGCCCCGACGCAGTGCAGTTCACCACGCGCCAGCGCCGGCTTCAGCATGTTGCCCGCGTCCATCGCGCCGTCGGCTTTACCAGCGCCAACCATGGTATGCAGTTCGTCGATAAACAGAATGACGTTGCCTTCCTGTTTCGACAGGTCGGTCAGCACGCCTTTCAGACGCTCTTCAAACTCACCGCGGTATTTCGCCCCGGCCACCAGCGCGCCCATATCCAGCGCCAGCACCCGGCGGCCTTTCAGCCCTTCCGGCACTTCGCCGTTGACGATACGCTGCGCCAGGCCTTCGACGATAGCGGTTTTACCCACCCCGGGTTCACCAATCAGCACCGGATTGTTTTTGGTACGGCGCTGCAGTACCTGAATGGTACGGCGGATCTCTTCATCACGGCCGATAACCGGGTCCAGCTTGCCCTGTTCGGCACGCTCGGTGAGATCGACGGTAAATTTCTTCAATGCCTGACGTTGGTCTTCGGCACCCTGATCGTTCACGCTTTCACCTCCGCGCATTTGTTCAATCGCCTGAGTCACGTTGGCGGTTGTTGCTCCGGCGGATTTTAAAAGGTCGGTCAGCGTACCGCGTGATTCAAGCGCCGCCAGAACAAACAGTTCTGACGATATAAAGTTGTCCTTTTTCTTTTGCGCCAGCTTGTCGCAAAGGTTCAGGATCCGCACTAAATCCTGAGAAGGTTGCACATCGCCGCCGGTGCCTTCCACCTGCGGTAAACGGCTCAGAGCCTGTTCGATGTCAGTGCGCAGTTTCCCGGCATTCACGCCCGCCGAGGTTAATAAAGGACGTACCGATCCCCCTTCCTGATTCAGCAAGGCGCTCATTAAATGAAGAGGTTCGATGAATTGGTTGTCGTGCCCGAGTGCAAGCGACTGGGCATCGGCAAGAGCAAGCTGGAATTTATTGGTAAGACGATCCAGACGCATAACTCCTCCCATAACAGGTCAAATTTGCTACTGGAGATTAAATGAGGTCATCCCTCAATTATTCAAGGTTAAAGACCTGAACTATGCGAAAAATAAGTTTGCCTTCTGGATCGTCTTGATTCTCTAGGTTATATCAGCCAAATGAAACTTGCCATACGACCGGTGGTCTTGTCGCGCCGGTAAGAGAAAAAATCATCCTTTTCGCTTAGCGTGCAGCGATCGCCGCCGAAAATCTGCTCAACGCCGACGTTTGCCAGGCGCTGCCGAGCCAGCTGGTAGATATCAGCAAAATATTTTTCGCCTGCCGGACGAAAAGCCTGATGCGCATTCTCATCCTTAGCCATAAAAGCGTCGCGAACTTCTGGGCCCACCTCAAACGCCTGCGGACCGATGGCGGGTCCCAGCCACGCCATAATGTTTTCGGCTTTATCGGCGAAACGGGCGACCGTCTCTTCCAGAACCCCTTCACATAAGCCGCGCCATCCCGCATGCGCCGCGGCGACTTCGGTACCGGCGCGGTTACAGAACAGGACCGGCAGGCAGTCAGCGGTCATCACCGCGCAGACAGTCCCTGGCGTACGGCTATAAGAGGCATCCGCGCGTTTCGACGGATAGGGTCCGCCGTCCAGCGTGAGCACATCGGTACCATGAACCTGCTCCAGCCAAACCGGGTAAGACGGTAAGCCGCCGGCGGCAAACATCCTCCGCCGGTTTTCTTCGACATGCTGCAGATTGTCGCCGCAATGGGCGCCCAGGTTGAGCGAGTCATAGGGCGGCAGACTCACGCCGCCGATGCGGGTAGAACTACAGGCCGCCACGCTGCCGGGCATTGGCCACTGCGGTACAATCAGTTTAGTCATAACCAGTCAATATCGTCCTTATGGGCTTCAAAATCGGCGCGCATCGCCTCGATGAGCTCGACCATATCTTGTGGGATGGGCGCGTGCCACTCCATTTCAATGCCGGTAATCGGGTGGTACAGACGTAGCATGGTGGCGTGCAGCGCCTGGCGGTCGAATTTACGCAGCGCGGTGATGAACTCCTCCGACGCGCCCTTCGGCGGACGCGGGCGGCCGCCATACACCTGGTCGCCTACCAGCGGATGGGTGATATGCGACATATGCACGCGGATCTGATGCGTACGACCGGTTTCCAGACGCAGGCGCAGGCGGGTATGGATGCGGAAATGTTCCATAATGCGGTAGTGGGTCACCGCCGGTTTGCCCATCGGGTGCACCGCCATATGGGTACGCTTGGTCGGATGACGGCTGATCGGTTCTTCAACCGTACCGCCGGCGGTCATATGACCGATCGCCACCGCTTCGTATTCACGGGTGATCTCGCGCAGCTGCAGCGACTCCACCAGCCGGGTTTGCGCTGGAATGGTTTTCGCCACCACCATCAGACCGGTGGTGTCTTTATCCAGACGATGGACGATCCCCGCACGCGGCACATCGGCAATAGGCGGATAGTAGTGCAGCAGCGCATTCAGCACAGTACCGTCAGGGTTGCCCGCGCCAGGATGTACAACCAGATCGCGCGGTTTGTTGATCACGATGATGTCATCATCTTCGTAAACGATATTGAGCGGAATATCCTGCGGCTGGAAGCGCGCCTCTTCTTCGATTTCCACATCGATAGCGATGCGTTCTCCCCCCAGCACTTTTTCTTTCGGTTTATCGCCAATGGTGCCATTGACTAATACGCGTTGGTCGAGGATCCATTCTTTTATCCGCGATCGCGAATAATCAGGGAACAATTCGGCCAAAGCCTGATCTAAGCGTTGACCGAGTTGATTTTCGGTCACCGTTGCGGTGAGTTGTACTCGTTGTGCCATATACAGCTTCTTCGTTTAACGTTGGGTTTTACGGCTTTGCCGTTTAATATAGTGTGCTATTGTAGCTGGTCTTAATCGGGAGCAGGAACAGAGATTCTCCCGCATAAACATTTTGAGGAAGTCAAAACGTCATGACGCGCATGAAATACCTGGTGGCAGCCGCCACACTGAGCCTGGCTTTGGTGGGTTGCTCCGGCTCTAAGGAAGAGGTGCCTGATAATCCGCCGAATGAAATCTACGCGACCGCCCAGCAAAAACTGCAGGACGGTAACTGGAAACAGGCGATAACGCAACTGGAAGCGTTGGATAACCGTTATCCATTCGGCCCTTATTCCCAACAGGTACAGCTGGATCTGATTTATGCGTATTACAAAAACGCCGATCTGCCGCTGGCTCAAGCGGCCATCGATCGCTTCATGCGCTTGAATCCCACCCATCCGAACATCGACTACGTCATCTATATGCGCGGCCTGACCAACATGGCTCTGGATGACAGCGCCCTGCAGGGCTTCTTCGGCGTCGATCGTTCCGACCGCGATCCGCAGCACGCGCGCGATGCCTTCAATGACTTCTCCAAACTGGTACGCGGCTACCCGAACAGCCAGTATGCCACGGACGCCTATAAGCGCATGGTATTCCTGAAAGATCGCCTGGCGAAGTATGAGCTGTCGGTGGTGGATTACTACACCGACCGCGGCGCATGGGTTGCCGTCGTTAACCGCGTGGAAGGTATGATGCGTAACTATCCGGATACCCAAGCCACCCGCGATGCCCTGCCGAAGATGGAAAATGCCTATCGTCAAATGCAGATGAATGCTCAAGCGGACAAAGTCGCGAAGATTATCGCCGCGAACAGTAAGAACACCTGAGCCTGACTCATGGATCGCAAACGGCAGCCACTGGCTGCCGTTTTTTTATTCGTTATCCTGGTTAGCTGAAGCGGTTTAGCGTCGAGTTAACTCATCAAATATGGCCTGCTTTGGCAGGTTCTACAAGTAAAATCTCACTTCTTCCTGCCCTGTCTCACAAAATGAATTCGTTGACAAAAAGTGACAATAAAACGTGATTTAGATCACACATTTTGACATTAGGAAAGGTATGCTGGATTCACCAAGACGGGAAAGACAAGAGGTAAAATTTATGACAATGAACATTACCAGTAAACAAATGGAAATTACTCCGGCAATCCGCCAGCATGTCGCAGACCGTCTCGCCAAACTGGATAAGTGGCAAACTCATTTAATTAACCCGCACATCATTCTGTCTAAGGAGCCGCAGGGTTTTATCGCTGATGCAACCATCAACACGCCAAACGGCCATCTGGTTGCCAGTGCGCGTCATGAAGATATGTACGCCGCCATTAACGAATTGATCAACAAGCTGGAACGGCAGCTCAATAAAGTGCAACACAAAGGGGAAGCCCGCCGCGCCGCGACGTCGGTGAAAGAGGCAGGCTTTGTGGAAGAAGAAGAGTAATCCTTAACTTAAGTTGTGTCATGCCACGCGCCTTCGGGCGCGTTTTTTATTGACAGAGTGAAAACAGTACAGGTACTGTAATCCCCACTACTTAAAGGAATTCATCATGAAACTCGTCCCGTTCTTCTTCGCATTCTTTTTTACCTTCCCCTGACCGGGAGGCAATTCGTCGTATAAGAAAGAATGCGAAGACGAACAATAAGGCCTCCCACCCGGGAGGCCTTTTTTATTGGATAACAACAAAGGCAACATCTATGACCGAGGAAAACCCATTACTGGCGCTGCGCGACAAGATAAGCGCGCTGGATGAGAAACTGCTTGCTCTGCTGGCGGAGCGTCGCGGGCTGGCTGTTGAGGTTGGTAAAGCCAAACTGGCCTCCCATCGCCCGGTGCGTGATATTGACCGCGAACGCGATCTGCTGGAGCGTCTGATGACCCTCGGCAAGCGCCATAATCTGGACGCTCATTACATCACCCGCCTGTTCCAGCTGATTATCGAAGACTCTGTACTGACCCAGCAAACCCTGCTGCAGCAGCATTTGAATAAAATTAACCCGCATTCGGCTCGCGTGGCGTTCCTCGGTCCCAAAGGCTCTTATTCGCATCTGGCGGCGCGTCAGTACGCCGCTCGCCACTTTGAGCAGTTTATTGAAAGCGGCTGCGCGAAGTTCGCCGATATTTTTAATCAGGTGGAAACCGGCCAGGCCGATTACGCCGTAGTGCCGATTGAAAACACCAGCTCCGGCGGGATCAACGATGTCTACGATCTGCTGCAGCATACCAGCCTGTCGATCGTAGGCGAGCTGACGATCCCTATCGATCATTGCGTACTGGTCAGCACCTCGACGGATGCCGATAAAATTCAGACCGTCTACAGCCATCCGCAACCGTTCCAGCAGTGTAGCCAGTATCTGAGTCGCTACCCGCACTGGAAGATTGAATATACCGAGAGCACCTCAGCGGCGATGGAAAAAGTCGCGCAGGCGAACGCCCCGACCGTCGCGGCGCTGGGCAGCGAAGCGGGCGGCGCTCTGTACGGCCTGCAGGTGCTGGAGCACTGCCAGGCCAACCAGACGCAGAATATTACGCGCTTCCTCGTTCTGGCGCGCAAATCGGTAAACGTCTCCGATCAGGTTCCGGCGAAGACCACGCTGTTAATGGCGACCGGTCAGCAGGCGGGTGCCCTGGTGGAAGCCTTACTGGTGCTGCGCAATCACAATCTGATCATGACCAAACTGGAATCTCGCCCCATCCATGGCAATCCGTGGGAAGAGATGTTTTATCTCGATATTCAGGCAAACCTGGACTCGCTGCCCATGCGCAAGGCGCTGAAGGAGCTGGCGGAGATCACCCGCTCCATGAAGGTTCTCGGTTGCTACCCCAGCGAAAACGTCGTGCCGGTGGATCCGGTTTAACGTTCGCGGAACGGTAATTTCTTCATCCCTGCCACCGCCACCGGCAGGGTGAAGATGGCGCCGGACAGCGGATACTGCGCCAGCTCATCGTCCTCCATGTTTTCCCGGGTGGTGGTGATATAGAGCGTTTGCATATCCGCCCCGCCAAAGCAGACCATCGTCGGGCAACGTACCGGCATCGGGTAGGACTCCAGCTCCTCACCCTGCGGAGAGAAACGGGCGATCCGCCAGCCGTCAAACATTGCGCTCCAGTAACACCCCTCCACGTCAATCGCCGCCCCGTCCGGTATCCCTTCGCCAGGCTGAAAACGGCGAAAGACTTCGCGCCGGCCAGGCTCACCCTGCTCATCCAGCGGCGTACGGTAGATCACGGCGTTCGGCGTATCGGAGGTATACATCCAGCGCCGGTCGGCGCTAAACGCCAGACCGTTGGCGCCATGGATGTCACACTGGATCACCGTCGGCTTCAGGTCGTTATCGACCCGCATCAGCAGCGCGCCGTTATAATCCCCCGGGCCCCAGAAGGTGCCGGCATAAAAGCGCCCATCGCGATCGGTCCCGCCATCGTTAAACCGCGCCAGTTCCGGATTGCTCGGGTTATCGCAGACTTTACGCCGTAGCAGACCGTGGGCGTCGGTCAGCCAGATACCGCTGCGCAATGCAACGATAAACCCGCCCTTCTCGCGCAAGGAAAAACAGCCGACCTCCTCCGGAAATTGCAGCACCTGGTGTTCGCCGCTGCGGGTATCGTAGCGGTGAATTTCACATTCCATAATATCGGCCCAGTAGAGGGCCTGCTCTGCCTCGCTCCAGGTCGGGCATTCCGGCAGGTATCCGGTGTAGTCAAACAGCGGTTGTGGTTCAGCCATCGTTGTCATCCCTATAAAAAAAGCCAGCGGTCGCTGGCTTTATTGTATACACCTTTTTCGCTTTACTGCCGATTATCGTTCGCCTGACGCAGCAGCGTGCGGCTCTCGCTCTGGAAACGCTGGGCGTAATCGCCAAACCAGTGTTCGACTTTACGGAAGCTATCGATAAACGCCTGCTTATCGCCCTGCTCCAGCAGACCGATCGCCTCGCCAAACCGCTGGTAGTAGCGCTTAATCAGCGCCAGGTTGTTTTCCGAAGACATAATAATGTCGGCGTAGAGCTGCGGATCCTGGGCAAACAGACGGCCCACCATCGCCAGCTCCAGCCGGTAAATGGGTGACGAGAGCGCCAGCAACTGCTCAAGGCGCACATTCTCTTCCGCCAGATGCAGCCCATAGGCGAAGGTGGCAAAGTGGCGCAACGCCTGAATAAAGGCCATGTTCTGATCGTGCTCCACCGCGCTGATGCGATGCAGGCGCGCGCCCCAGACCTGAATTTGCTCGAGGAACCACTGATAGGCCTCTGGCTGGCGGCCATCGCAGTAGACTACCACCTGCTTGGCAAGGCTGCCGCTGTCCGGACCGAACATCGGGTGCAGGCCGAGTACCGGGCCCTGATGCGCCGCCAGCATCGCCTGCAGCGGCTCTGCTTTAACCGAGGCAAGGTCGACCAGAATGCAATCCGCCGGCAGCGGCGGCAGCCTGGCGATCGTCTCCACGGTGGTGTGAATCGGCACGCTGACAATGACCATGCCGGCATCGGCGACGATATCCGTCGCCCGCGCCCAGTCCTCTTTTTCCAGAATGCGCACCTGATAGCCGGACAGCGTTAACATCTTCTCAAACAGACGCCCCATCTGCCCGCCGCCGCCGACGATCACTACCGGCCGCAGATTCGGGTAAAGGGTTTTGAAGCCTTTGTCGTTTTCGCTGGAATAGGATTCGCGCATCACGCGACGCAGAACGTCCTCGATCAGATCCGGCGGAACGCCGAGCGCAGCCGCCTCTTCTCGCCGGGAGGCGAGCATCGCCGCCTCGCGTTCCGGGACGTAAATCGGCAGGCCATACTGGCTCTTCACCTCGCCGACTTCGGCCACCAGTTCCAGGCGCTTAGCCAGCAGGCTAAGCAACGCTTTATCTACTTCATCAATTTGATCGCGTAACGCGGTCAGTTCAGCAACCATACTTTCCTCTTACACCAAACGGGCCGCCAGGTGGCCGCGGAGATCCTTATCCAGTTCACGCAGTAGCGCATCGGTGGTTTCCCAGCTGATGCAGGCATCCGTTACCGAAACGCCGTATTTCATCGCCTCACGCGGCTGTTCAGAGGACTGATTGCCCTCGTGGATATTACTCTCAATCATCAGGCCGATAATGGAGCGATTGCCATCTTTAATCTGCGCGACAA
The DNA here is from genome assembly GCF_046602535.1 of Klebsiella sp. 1SOBk10mer. Classification (NCBI taxonomy): domain Bacteria; kingdom Pseudomonadati; phylum Pseudomonadota; class Gammaproteobacteria; order Enterobacterales; family Enterobacteriaceae; genus Klebsiella; species Klebsiella sp. 1SOBk10mer. The sequence continues at coordinate 397,918 of NZ_JBKIUP010000004.1, read as the reverse complement.
CGGATTCAGCCACGGCCGGCTGGCGGCGGAAATCTTTATTGGAGTTCCCATGACTGCAATCTACCATCAGCGACGGCTTCAGTCCCGCCTGCGCCATCTCTTTTTCGCATTTCGCCACATCGTCCGGACCGTAGTTTGGCGCCTTACCGCCGCGGAGGATCACATGGCCGTTCGGGTTACCCTGCGTTTGCAGCAGGCAGACCTGCCCGGCCTGGTTGATACCGACGAAACGGTGCGGCATCGCCGCGGCGCGCATGGCGTTGATGGCCGTGGCCAGGCTGCCGTCGGTGCCATTTTTAAAGCCTACCGGCATGGAAAGACCAGAGGCCATTTCGCGGTGCGTCTGAGATTCCGTGGTTCGCGCGCCGATGGCGGACCAGCTGAACAGATCCCCAAGGTACTGCGGGCTGTTGGGATCCAGCGCTTCCGTCGCCAGCGGCAGTCCCATATTCACGAGCTCGACCAGCAGACGACGCGCAATCTTCAGGCCGCCTTCAACATCAAACGAACCATCCATATGCGGATCGTTAATCAGCCCCTTCCAGCCGACTGTAGTACGGGGTTTTTCAAAATAGACGCGCATCACCAGATAGAGGCTATCGCTGACCTCTGCGGTAAGGGCTTTAAACCGACGAGCATATTCGATCGCAGCTTCCGGATCGTGAATGGAGCAAGGACCGCAAACCACCAGCAGGCGCGGATCGCGGCCGGCGATGATATCGGAGATGGTTTCACGGGCGTGCGCGATCTGCGCTTCCTGTTCAACGCTCAGGGGGAATTCCGCCTTCAGTTGCTCCGGGGTCATTAACACATGTTCGTCGGTAATATGTACGTTATTCAGCGCGTCTTTTTGCATGATTGCGATCCTGTGTAGCTCGTTTGCGATAGGGGTTGCCTCAGCGGGCATGACGTAACGATACCATACAAAGTAAAGAATTCAATCCATATTCCGTAAATTTTACTTTACACCAATAAATTAATTGGCACTTACCACGGCATTAAACGTACAAAAATATTTACACATAGCGAAATCGCGCCAAAATGGCTCATCAGAGCCATCGGCATTACGAAAAATCCTGGTGAGATTTGTCCCAAAGCAAAGGGCGCATCTAATGACGGGTTTTGCTATCAGTGATATTCTTCGCCGGGCATCGGCAGCGGCTTTTCCCGCGCCAGGGCGAATTTGACGGAAGCGTTAATGACAGTATTACACCGTCTTTTATTGACTGTATTTTTTCTCATCGCGGTATCTCCTGTTTTTGCTGCCGGACCTTCAGAACATGTTCGCGCGATTGTTTCCGGGATCGTGACCTATACCCGTTGGCCGTCATTAACAGGGGCGCCGAAGCTGTGCATTTTTGCCTCATCACGCTTCACCCATAGCCTGGCTCATGAAGATCCGGATGCATTGCCCTATCAACCGGTGATAGTACGTAATAGTGAAGAAGCGTTAAAAACAACCTGCGATGGTTTTTATTTTGGCAGCGAATCGCCGACCCAACAGTCGGAATTAACTCGCCGCTATGGCTCGAGGCCGCTGTTACTCATCGCAGAACAAAATACGGATTGCTCAATTGGTAGCGCGTTTTGCCTGATCATCAACGACGACAGGGTCCGCTTCTCCGTTAATCTGGACGTTCTGACGCACAGCGGGGTTCGGGTTAACCCGGACGTCCTGATGCTTGCCCGGAAGAAACCACATGAATAAGGACTTTTCACAGACATCGCGCCCGACGTTCAAACGCGCGTTGCGTCGCATTAGCGTGATAAGCGTGGTGATTTCCATGACGCTGGTCTGGCTGCTGCTGAGCACGGCCTCTATTTTCACGCTCAAGCAGTACGCGCAGAAAAACCTTGAGCTCACTGCCGCGACCATGGGCCGCAGTCTCGAAGCCGCCCTGGTGTTTGGCGACAGCGCGGCAGCAGAGGAGACCCTCGCTTCGCTGGGGAAGCAAGGGCAGATTTCCCAGGCAATCGTGCTCAACGGCCAGAAGCAGCCCTTCGCCGCATGGCGCCACGAACCGCTGGCCAACAAAGAACAAGTGAGCGGCCTTATCAGTAAATGGCTGTTTCCGGAGCCCACGGTGCAGCCCATCTGGCACCAGGGCAAACAAATCGGCGAGCTGCGACTAACCGCGCTTGATGAACTAATTAGCCACTTTCTGGGCATCTCGATTCTGGTACTGACAGGCAGCATTCTGCTCGCCTCGTTTATCGGCCTGCTGCTGACCCACTCCCTGCACCGGGGGATCGTCGCCGCCCTGCAGAGCATCACCGAGGTCGTGCATGATATTCGCGAAAACCGCCACTTCTCCCGGCGGGTGCCGGAGGAGCGTATCGAGGAGTTCCATCTGTTTGCCCAGGACTTTAACAGTCTGCTGGGGGAGATGGAGGACTGGCAGCGCCAGCTGCAGGCCAAAAATGCTCAGCTGTTGCGCAGCTCGTTACACGATCCGTTGACCGGCCTGGCTAACCGCGCCGCCTTTCGCAACGCGCTTGCCGAGCTGATGAAAAATGAAGTGGATCACCAGACCTCAGCGTTACTGTTTCTCGATGGCGATAACTTCAAATTGATCAATGACAACTGGGGACATGCGGCGGGCGATAAAGTGCTGATGGAAGTCGCCAGCCGCCTGATGACTTTCGCCGGTAAACGCCATCTGGCGTGGCGTCTCGGCGGCGATGAGTTTGCCGTTCTGCTGCGCGAGGTGCGCTCGGAAGCAGAAGTCCAGGCCCTGTGCCAGGCGCTGTCGGAACAATTTCTTCCGCCATTCAATCTGCACAATGGCCATAGCGCCACGCTCTCGCTGAGTGTCGGTTATGCCCTGGCGTGGGAGCACGCCACTGCGGAATCACTGCAAGAACTTGCCGATCAGAATATGTATCGGATGAAAAACCAACGTATCCAGCAGACGCTGAAATAATAAAGGACGCATTATGATCACGAAATATTTCGCCCCCGCCCTGATGGCGGCGGCGCTTTTGACAGGTTGCCAGGCTCCTCAGGGAAAATTTACCCCCGAGCAGGTGGCGGCGATGAAATCTTACGGCTTCACTGAAAGCAACGGCGATTGGTCCCTGGGCTTATCCGATAGCATCCTGTTTGACAAGAATGACTACCGACTACGTCCCGACAGCCGCCAGCAGATCACCCAAATGGCCTCGCGGCTGGCGACAACCGGGATAACGCATAGCCGCCTTGAAGGCCACACCGATAATTATGGTGAGGATAGCTATAACGAAGCCCTGTCGCTTAAGCGGGCCAACAGCGTAGCCGATGCCTGGGCGGAAGGCGCCCATATCCCGCGCAGTAATTTAGTCACCCGCGGCCTTGGCAAAAAATACCCGATCGCCAGCAACGACACCGCGGCCGGGCGCGCTGAAAACCGCCGGGTTACGGTGGTCATCAGCACGCCGTAAACGTCCGCTTAATCGCTGGACTTCGCCATCCTCATTGCCGTTGCCGCGCGCCAGCGCAGGTAGTCAACGGCAATGAACAACACCAGGCTGATGCCCATCAACGGCATGGCCAGACCCAGGGCTAACGCTATCCCCAGCACCAGCCCACGGGCAGGCCAGGCGAGCGACAGCCACGCCCGCAGCAGCGAATGCGCCGGATCCCAGACGGCCTGAGGCGGACGGCGCATCCACCACAGCCGGTACCCCACGGCGATGGTTACGCACAGCGCACAGCCAAACCCCACCAGCAGCAGTTGATTCGCCAGACCGAAGAGGATCCCCATATGGAAATCGACGCCCCAGCGGGTAAGTTTCGCCATCAGAGGAAAGTCGGCAAAATGGGTGCGATCCACCACCTCCATCGTGGCGCCATCGATCGCTACCGCATCCACCTGCGTCGGCCAGCGGCGGTCGATCTCATTCACCGTCCAGGCGCGTCCGTCTGATACCGGGGGACGGATCTCCAGCCGGCTGGCGTTCAGCCCCGCCTGACGGGCCACCGCCAGTGCCCGGTCAAACTGCGCGGGCTGATGCTGGGTCATGGCCATCGCCTCCCTGTGATGCCCGGCATGGGGATCGTGTGCCATCGGTGCCTCACCGTGCAGCAGGGTATTGACCTGCGGCGTCCACCAGCCGAAAGCCGCCCGCATTTTATCAACATTGCCGCCGGCCCATTGCGACCAGGTCAGGCCGGTGGCGGAGAAGAGCAGCATGCCCAGCAGTAAACTCCAGCCCAGCGTCACGTGCAGCCGACGATGATTCTGCAGGGCGTTACTGATCCGCCGTTTTGGACGCGTCATCGCCCACAGGGCAATGCCCCCCAGCGCGGCCACCCACATCCATGAGGCAGCCAGTTCGCTGTAGAGCCGCCCGCTGTCGCCCAACAGCAGCGAACGATGCGCATAGTCAATCCACTGACGCAGCGGCAGGATGCCGCTGGTGCCGTAGACCGTCATATCGCCCTTCACCCGCAGCGCGATCGGATCGACAAAAATGGCCCGGGATTCCGACTCCCCGAGACGCGGATCGGCAAACATAATGCGGGTGGTCTCGCCCACCGCGGGGGCCGGACGCACCGCCAGCAGCCGCAGATTACCCTGGGTCGCTTCCTCGGCCAGCGCAATCTGGGCGCTGAGCGGTTGCGGGGTGCCTTCGGGAAGGCCATACAGCGCATCGTGATAGAGCCAGTTTTCCAGTTGCGGCGTCGCCACATAAAGCGTACCGGTCAGGGCTGCGACAAAGATAAACGGTCCGATAAACAGCCCGATATAGAAATGGAGGCGACGCAGCAGGTTCAGCCATGCCGCGCGCGAGGTGCAGGTTGTCATACTTTTCCTTTTTTAAAGCAAAAGAGGTCGTTGCGCGGTGCGCAGATTGATTTTTATGAAAGGGAAAAAGCAGACAGCCGCGGCGGGGCGCGGGTTTCGGGGTAGAGCCAGGGAGAGTAGCGCCAGTGTTTTAATACCGGACGAGAAGCCGGCAGGCGAATGCGCCGCAGGAGCATGGCGACGAACAGCGCCAGTGCGAAAATCAGCCCTGGGACATGGGCTAACAGCACGCAATAGCCACAGGCTTCGGCATGGTCCAGCGGCAGTTCGTGTCCGGTAGGCGTAGCGCCGTCTGTGCTGTGCATCATCGCCATATCGTGGCCGGGCATCTGCGCCATACTCGCTGGCGAGCTGTCCATCATCATGGCGTGGTGCATGCCGGGCATGGCGCTCATAGGGTCTTTTTGCAGGGAGACGGAGATCAGGGGGGCCACCACGATCAGCAGGATCGCCAACAGCGCCAGCCAGGCGGCTCGCCGTTTAGGTGTCGTTTGCTGAAAACTGTTACTGACCACCGCCCCTCCGAATAGAGGGCGTATTGTAAATGATTTACATCACGATGGTTACAACAAAGATAAAAAAAGGGCCGGCCCTGAGGCCAGCCCTTTTTGTCAGGATGTCGCGAAAGCGAATCTTAGTTAAGACGCTCTTTGATACGAGCAGACTTACCAGTGCGCTCACGCAGGTAGTACAGTTTAGCTTTACGTACAGCACCACGACGTTTAACAGCAATGCTGTCAACTACCGGAGAGTGAGTCTGGAAGACACGCTCAACGCCTTCGCCGTTGGAAATTTTGCGAACAGTGAATGCAGAGTGCAGACCGCGGTTACGAATAGCGATAACCACGCCCTCGAATGCCTGCAGACGTTTTTTGGAACCTTCAACAACCCATACTTTCACTTCCACGGTATCACCCGGACGGAAGGAAGGTACGTCCTGCTTCATCTGTTCTTGTTCAAGTTGCTTAATAATGTTGCTCATAATTTAATCTCTTATCCTGGGTAAACTGATATTGGGGGCTCACGCCTGCCCATCATGTTTATGCTGCTGTTGCGCGTGTTCAGTTTTGAACTCCGCCAGCAGCTTTGCTTGCTCTTCAGTCAGAGCCAGGTTTTCCAGAAGTTCAGGTCTTCTAAGCCAGGTGCGGCCCAGCGACTGCTTCAGACGCCAGCGACGTATCTCAGCATGGTTTCCCGACAGCAATACTGGCGGTACTTCCATCTCTTCTAACACTTCAGGACGGGTATAGTGGGGGCAATCCAGCAACCCATCAGCAAAGGAATCTTCCGTTGCCGATGCTTCATGGCCCAGTACTCCCGGAATGAACCGGGAAACGGAGTCAATCAGCGTCATTGCCGGTAACTCACCACCGCTGAGAACGTAATCGCCGATTGACCATTCTTCGTCAATTTCGGTTTGGATTACGCGCTCGTCTATCCCTTCGTAACGACCGCACACCAGAATCAGTTTCTGATTCGTTGCCAGTTCGCTGACGCCCGCTTGATCAAGCTTGCGTCCCTGAGGTGACAGATAAATCACCTTCGCGCCTTCACCTGCCGCGGCTTTTGCTGCATGAATGGCATCCCGTAAGGGTTGCACCATCATTAGCATCCCCGGTCCGCCGCCGTAAGGACGATCGTCCACGGTACGGTGCCGGTCATGCGTGAAGTCGCGAGGACTCCAGCTTTCGATGCTCAGCAGGCCATTTTTTACTGCCCGGCCAGTTACCCCGTAATCGGTAATTGCGCGGAACATTTCAGGAAACAGGCTAATTATGCCAATCCACATAGCGCCGTCTTTTACCGTTTATCCGGAGAATTTAAAAACCAGGATCCCAATCTACTTCGATAGTACGCGTAGTGAGATCGACTTTCTTGATAACCTGCCCATCGAGGAACGGAACCAACCGCTCCTTGATACCAAATGCATCTTTCAGGTTTGCCTTGATGACGAGCACGTCATTAGACCCGGTTTCCATCATATCGATGACTTTACCGAGGCTATAGCCTTCCGTCGTCACTACCTGGCAGCCCATCAGGTCTTTCCAGTAGTAGTCACCCTCTTCCAGCTCCGGCAACTGCGATGAATCCACGATAATTTCGCAATTAGTCAGTAGATTCGCGGCATCACGATCGTCAACGCCTTTCAGCTTGATGATGATGTCCTGATTGTGGTGGCGCCAGCTTTCCAGCTCAACAACCTGCCACTGACCCGCCTTCTGGATTAACCAGGGCTGATAGTCAAAAATGCTTTCGGCGTCTTCGGTGGAGGAAAACACTCTGAGCCAACCACGGATACCGTAGGAAGAACCCATTTTCCCCAATACGATCGGATCAACAGGTGCTTGTGCGGTGTGTTGCTTGCTCATCATGACCACCGTGACAGATTAAGCTGCTTTGTTAGCGGCTTTGATCAGCGCGGCAACGCGATCGGAAACAGTAGCGCCCTGGCCAACCCAGTGAGCGATACGATCCAGATCCAGGCGAGTTTCTTCTTCCGCACCGTTAGCGATCGGGTTGAAGAAACCAACGCGCTCGATGAAGCGACCGTTGCGTGCATTACGGCTGTCGGTGACAACAACCTGGTAGAACGGACGCTTTTTAGCGCCGTGACGTGCTAAACGAATAGTTACCATAACATCCTCTTGTGTGAATAAAACAACCGGGCCCCATCGAGGAACGGAGCCCGGTGTCATATTAAAAGCCCGAAAATTTTACTGATTTCTGTGCAAAAATCAATTCAAAACTACATACGCTAAATAATTCGAGTTGCAGGACAAAACGCGAAAGCGTTTTGAACAGCGCTTGCGCTGGCCCCGAAGGGGTGAGGCCGAATGGCCGAATCACGCGGCAAGTGAGTAAATCCCCGGGAGCGTACACAAGTACGTGACCGGGGTGAACGAACGCAGCCAACGCATCTGCGGCTTGAATTATGACGCGTATTAACGGCCCGGGAAACCTGGAGGCATCATCCCTTTCATCCCGCGCATCATCTTCATCATGCCGCCTTTCGACTTCATCTTCTTCATCATGCGCTGCATGTCGTCGAACTGCTTGAGCAGACGGTTCACATCCTGCACCTGCATCCCGCAGCCGGCGGCGATACGGCGCTTACGTGAACCTTTGATGATTTCCGGCTTAGCGCGCTCTTTCAGGGTCATCGAGTTGATGATCGCTTCCATACGCACCAGCACTTTGTCGTCCATCTGCGCTTTGACGTTGTCCGGGATCTGGCCCATACCCGGCAGCTTGCCCATCAGGCTGGCCATGCCGCCCATGTTTTTCATCTGGCGCAGCTGCTCCAGGAAGTCGGTGAGGTCGAAGCCGTCGCCTTTCTTCAGCTTGGAGGCCAGCTTCTCGGCCTGCGCGCGGTCGACTTTACTCTCGATATCTTCGATCAGTGACAGCACGTCGCCCATGCCGAGGATGCGGGAGGCGACGCGGTCCGGATGGAACGGTTCCAACGCTTCGGTTTTCTCGCCGACGCCGAGGAATTTAATCGGCTTACCGGTAATATGGCGAATCGACAGCGCCGCGCCGCCGCGGGCGTCACCGTCCACTTTGGTCAGCACCACGCCGGTCAGCGGCAGCGCTTCGTTAAAGGCTTTAGCGGTATTCGCCGCATCCTGGCCGGTCATCGCATCGACGACGAACAGGGTTTCAACCGGATTAATGGCGGCGTGGACGTGCTTAATTTCGTCCATCATCGCTTCGTCAACGTGCAGACGACCGGCGGTATCCACCAGCAGCACGTCGTAGAATTTGAGCTTCGCTTCTTTCAGCGCCGCGTTGACGATATCAACCGGCTTCTGCCCGACGTCGGACGGGAAGAAGTCGACGCCGACCTGCTCGGCCAGGGTCTCCAGCTGTTTGATCGCCGCCGGGCGGTAAACGTCCGCGGAGACCACCAGCACTTTCTTCTTGTGCTTCTCGCGCAGGAATTTCCCCAGCTTACCGACGCTGGTGGTTTTACCAGCCCCCTGCAGGCCCGCCATCAGCACCACCGCCGGCGGCTGCGCCGCCAGGTCGAGGGTCTGGTTCTCTTCGCCCATCGCCGCCACCAGCTCGTTGCGGACGATTTTGACGAACTCCTGACCCGGGGTCAGGCTTTTATTGACTTCATGGCCGACCGCGCTCTCTTTGACGCGGCTAATGAAGTCCCGTACCACCGGAAGCGCAACGTCCGCTTCCAGCAGCGCCATGCGCACTTCGCGCAGGGTGTCTTTAATATTGTCTTCTGTAAGGCGTCCGCGGCCGCTAATGTTGCGCAGCGTACGCGACAAACGATCGGTTAAATTATCAAACATTGTCTCTCGCCTGAGGTGGAAACGGTTGGTCGCCGCAGCGACACACAAAACGAATGTGGCGGAGTATAACACGACATCAATCTGAATGTGCTGCAACGGTTGGAGCAGAGGCCTGCTGACGTTATACTGCTTCTCTTTCTTATTTAGCCAACAGCCGACACCTATGCCTGTTTTTGCTCTACTCGCCCTTGTCGCCTACTCCGTCAGCCTCGCGCTGATTATCCCCGGCTTGCTGCAAAAAAACAGCAACTGGCGGCGAATGGCGATTTTATCTGCGACTATCGCGTTGATCTGCCATGCTTTTGCGCTGGAAGCACGGATATTCCCCGGCGGCGAGAGCGGGCAAAACCTCAGCTTACTGAACGTCGGGTCGCTGGTGAGCCTGATGATCTGTACGGTGATGACTATCGTGGCCTCGCGCAATCGCGGCTGGCTGCTGCTGCCTATCGTCTATGCCTTCGCGCTGATCAACCTGGCCTTCGCCACCTTCGTGCCTAACGAATATATCACCCACCTGGAAACCACTCCGGGGATGCTGGTGCATATCGGCCTGTCGCTCTTCTCGTACGCCACGCTGATCATTGCCGCGCTGTATGCGCTACAGCTGGCGTGGATCGACTACCAGTTAAAGAACAAAAAGCTGGCCTTCAGCAGCGAAATGCCGCCGCTGATGAGCATTGAGCGCAAAATGTTCCACATCACTCAGGTCGGCGTAGTGCTGCTGACTCTGACGCTGTGCAGCGGCCTGTTCTATATGCACAATCTGTTCAGCAGCGAAAACATTGATAAAGCGGTGCTGTCGATTATTGCGTGGTTCGTCTATATCGTCCTGCTGTGGGGCCACTATCATGAAGGGTGGCGCGGACGTCGCGTGGTCTGGTTCAGCGTCGCTGGCGCCGGTCTGCTGACGCTGGCCTATTTTGGTAGCCGCGTGCTGCAACAGTTCGTGAGCTAAGTCTTTTAAGGAATCCTACGTGGAACATATCTCCACCACCACGCTGATCATAACGCTGATCGTCATGGTGATTATCTCTGCCTATTTCTCCGGCTCCGAAACCGGCATGATGACGCTGAACCGCTACCGGCTGCGTCATATGGCGAAACAAGGCAACCGCCCCGCCAAGCGCGTGGAGAAGCTGCTGCGCAAGCCGGACCGCCTGATTAGCCTCGTGCTCATCGGTAATAACCTTGTCAACATTCTCGCCTCGGCGCTGGGCACCATCGTCGGCATGCGCCTGTACGGCGATGCCGGCGTCGCGATCGCCACTGGCGTACTCACCTTTGTGGTGCTGGTATTTGCCGAAGTCCTGCCGAAAACCATCGCCGCCCTCTACCCGGAAAAAGTTGCCTACCCCAGCAGCTTCCTGTTGGCGCCCCTGCAGGTGCTGATGATGCCGCTGGTGTGGCTGCTGAATACCATCACCCGCATACTGATGCGCATGATGGGCATCCGCACCGATACCGTCATCAGCAGCGCCCTGAGCAAAGATGAACTGCGCACGATTGTGAATGAATCCCGTTCACAAATCTCACGACGCAATCAGGACATGCTGCTGTCGGTGCTGGACCTGGAGAAGGTCAGCGTTAACGACATCATGGTGCCGCGCAATGAGATTGTCGGCATCGACATCAATGACGACTGGAAATCTATCGTCCGCCAGCTGACCCACTCCCCACACGGCCGCATTGTGCTCTACCGCGATTCGCTGGACGATGCCATCAGCATGCTGCGCGTCCGCGAAGCCTACCGACTGATGACGGAGAAGAAAGAGTTCACAAAAGAGATCATGCTGCGGGCGGCAGATGAGATCTACTTTGTTCCTGAAGGGACGCCGCTCAGCACCCAGTTGGTGAAATTTCAGCGCAATAAAAAGAAAGTCGGTCTGGTGGTCGATGAATACGGAGATATTCAGGGGCTGGTCACCGTCGAAGATATTCTTGAAGAGATTGTCGGCGACTTCACCACCTCCATGTCACCCACCCTGGCGGAGGAAGTGACCCCGCTCAACGACGGCACCGTGATAATCGACGGCAGCGCCAACGTTCGCGAAATCAACAAAGCGTTCAACTGGCACCTGCCGGAAGATGAAGCGCGCACCATCAACGGTATCATCCTTGAAGCGCTGGAAGAGATCCCGGTCCCGGGCACCCGTGTGCGCATTGAGCAGTATGATATTGATATTCTCGACGTGCAGGACAACATGATCAAACAGGTGAAAGTGATGCCGGTGAAATCATTACGCGAGAGCGTCGCGGAGTAGCGCGAGCGAAGGAAGTAATATCACGGTGGGCTGCGGCCCGCCGTTTTTTTATCTCGCGCCGGGAGCGATGACACAAAAAACGGCCGCCCGCAGGCAGCCGTTGAGCAAGGCAGCAAGCGTTATTTCGCTTTCGCTACCGTCACCATCGCGGCGCGAATAGTACGGCCGTTCAGGGTATAACCTTTCTGCATCACGGCCAGCACGTTGCCCGCCGCCACATCTTCAGACTCGACCATCGCAATGGCCTGGTGGACGTTCGGATCCAGCGGAACGTTGGTGTCGGCGATCACTTCCACGCCGAACTTACGCACTACGTCCAGCATAGATTTCAGGGTCAGTTCGATCCCTTCCACCATCGGCGCCAGCTCCGGGTTAGCCTTGTCAGCCACTTCCAGCGCGCGGTCCAGGCTGTCGATTACCGGCAGCAGTTCATTGACGAATTTTTCCAGCGCGAATTTGTGCGCTTTCTCGATATCCTGCTCGGTACGACGACGCAGGTTATCTTCGTCGGCTTTGGCACGCAGCATCACTTCACGTTCACGTTTCTGCGCTTCAGCCAGCTGGGCTTCCAGATTCGCAATTTTTTCATCGCGCGGATCCACCTGCTCAGCCGAAACTTCAGGCTCTACCGCCTCAACGTCGTCGTGCTGCTCCGTGATAATTTCTTCCGGGGCTTGCCCCTCAGGCGTTTTCTGTTCTTTACTACTCATGAATTTCTCCGCGTTTTTTTCGCATTCATCTCGCTAACTTCGCTTATTATGGGGATCAGTTTCCGGGTTTCAAGGGAAGCGGACAGATTGTCACTATTTCATTTAACGCAAGGACATCCAGATCATGAAGAACCATTTCAAGTGTATCGGCATTGTGGGACATCCTCGTCACCCCACCGCCCTGACCACACATGAAATGCTCTGGCGCTGGCTGTGCAGCAAAGGGTATGAAGTGCTGGTTGAACAGCAGATCGCCCATGAACTTCAGCTCAGCAACGTGAAAACCGGCACGCTGGCGGAGATTGGCCAACAGGCCGATCTCGCGGTGGTGGTGGGCGGCGACGGCAATATGCTCGGCGCGGCGCGGACCCTGGCCCGTTACGACATTAACGTCATCGGCATTAACCGCGGCAACCTCGGCTTTCTCACCGACCTTGACCCGGACAACGCCCTGCAGCAGCTCGCCGACGTGCTGGAAGGCCACTACATCGCCGAGAAACGCTTTCTGCTGGAGGCCCAGGTGTGCCAGCAGGATTGCCAGAAACGCATCAGCACCGCCATCAACGAAGTGGTGCTGCACCCCGGCAAAGTGGCGCATATGATTGAGTTCGAAGTCTATATCGATGAAGTCTTCGCCTTCTCCCAGCGCTCCGATGGCCTGATAATATCCACCCCGACCGGCTCCACAGCCTATTCGCTGTCGGCCGGCGGCCCGATCCTCACCCCGTCGCTGGACGCCATCACCCTGGTGCCGATGTTCCCGCACACCCTCTCGGCGCGACCGCTGGTGATCAACGGCGACAGCACCATCCGCCTGCGCTTCTCTCACCGCTGCAGCGATCTGGAGATCAGCTGCGACAGTCAGATTGCCCTGCCGATCCAGGATGGCGAAGATGTCCTCATCCGCCGCTGCGATTACCACCTCAATCTGATTCATCCCAAAGACTACAGCTATTTCAATACATTAAGCACCAAGCTCGGCTGGTCGAAAAAATTGTTCTGATTTACATCGCTGCCTCTTTACTGGATAAAAAACCAGTCTATACTGTACGAAAACACAGTATTGGTTTTTCATACAGGAAGGCAGCTATGTTGGCGCAACTCACCATCAGTAATTTTGCTATCGTTCGTGAACTGGAAATTGATTTCCACAGCGGTATGACCGCCATCACCGGGGAAACCGGCGCCGGGAAATCCATTGCCATCGACGCGCTGGGGCTGTGCCTCGGCGGCAGAGCGGAAGCCGACATGGTGCGTCGCGGCGCTACCCGTGCCGACCTGTGCGCGCGCTTCGCGCTGAAAGATACCCCGGCCGCCCAGCGCTGGCTGGAAGAGAACCAGCTGGAAAGCGGGCGTGAGTGTTTACTTCGCCGGGTGATCAGCGCCGACGGCCGCTCGCGCGGCTTCATCAACGGCACCGCCGTCCCGCTCTCGCAGCTGCGCGAGCTGGGCCAGCTGCTGATCCAGATCCATGGCCAGCATGCGCACCAGCTGTTGACCAAACCCGAACACCAGAAAACGCTGCTCGACGGCTATACCGGTGAGTATGCGCTCACTCAGCGTATGGCCGAGCACTATCGCCAGTGGCACCAGAGCTGCCGCGAGCTGGCCCAGCATCAGCAGCAGAGCCAGGAGCGTGCCGCCCGCGCCGATCTGCTGCAGTACCAGCTTAAAGAACTGAACGAATTTAACCCGCTGGCGGGAGAGTTTGAGCAGATTGACGAAGAGTACAAGCGCCTGGCCAACAGCGGCCAGCTGCTCAGCACCTGCCAGCACGCCCTTACGGTACTGGCGGACGGCGAAGAGGCCAATCTGCAGAGCCAGCTTTATACCGCGAAGCAGCTGGTCAGCGAGCTGGTGGGCATGGACAGCAAGCTTTCCGGCGTCCTGGATATGCTGGAAGAGGCGGCCATTCAGCTCAGCGAGGCCAGCGACGAGTTGCGCCACTACCATGACCGTCTGGATCTCGATCCGAACCGTCTGTTTGAACTTGAGCAACGGATTTCCCGACAAATCGCGCTGGCGCGTAAACATCAGGTGATGCCGGAAGAGCTGCCGGCGGTTTATCAGGCGATGCTGGAAGAGCAGCGCCTGCTGGACGACAGCGCCGGCTCGCTGGAATCCCTCAGCCAGCAGGTGGTCGAACATCATCAGCTGGCGCTGGAGACCGCGCGCCAGCTGCATGCCCTGCGCCAGGCCAGCGCCGACGAGCTGACCCAGCTTATCACCGAAAGTATGCACTCACTTTCGATGCCGCACGGGGTCTTCGCGATTGAGGTCGCGTTCGATGAACGCCATCTCACCGCCGACGGCGCCGACCATATTGAGTTCCGCGTCACCACTAACCCCGGTCAGCCGCTGCAGCCAATCGCCAAAGTGGCCTCCGGCGGCGAACTGTCGCGCATTGCGCTGGCGATTCAGGTGATCACCGCGCGTAAAATGGAAACCCCAGCGCTGATTTTCGACGAAGTGGACGTCGGTATCAGCGGCCCGACCGCCGCCGTGGTCGGCAAGCTGCTGCGCCAGCTGGGCGAGTCCACGCAGGTGATGTGCGTGACCCACCTGCCGCAGGTCGCAGGCTGCGGCCACCATCATTTCTTTGTCTGCAAAGAGACCGATGGCGAGATGACCGAAACCCATATGCAGCCGCTGGATAAACGGGCTCGCTTGCAGGAGCTGGCCCGTCTGCTGGGCGGCAGCGAAGTCACGCGCAACACCCTGGCGAACGCGAAAGAGTTGCTTGCGGCGTAAACTTTTTGATTTTCACAGGGTCATAGTGAACAGCAAATTGCCTGCTGACCTGCAGCCGGAGGTTTCCAACGGCGCGAAGGTCTATTATTATCGGCATATTACAGATGAGCCACGTACTGCTCGGGCCCAAAAAGGAATCAAATCACTATGCGCTGTAAAACGCTGACTGCTGCCGCAGCGGTTCTTCTTATGTTGACCGCAGGCTGTTCCACTCTGGAACGAGTGGTTTACCGTCCTGACATCAACCAGGGTAACTATCTGGCACCAAACGATGTAGCAAAAATTCGTGTCGGTATGACGCAACAGCAGGTAGCTTATGCTCTGGGGACGCCAATGATGACGGATCCGTTCGGCACCAATACCTGGTTCTATGTCTTCCGTCAGGAGCCGGGCCACCAGAAAGTGACTCAGCAGACCCTGACCCTGACCTTCAACAGCGGCGGTGTGTTGACTAACATTGATAACAAGCCTGCGCTGACCAGTCAGTAAGGCCCGGAAAAGCAAAAAGCGCTCGGTGAGCGCTTTTTTTATGGCTGATAGCCGGTCTGCTGCAGGTTACTTTGCGGCGCTTTTCTCTGCCCGCTGGCGACGCAGCTCTTTCGGGTCTGCGATCAGCGGTCGATAGATTTCCACCCGGTCGCCGTCGTGAACTTCGTCATGCAGCTTTACCGGACGACTGTAGATACCCAGCTTGTTTTTCGCCAGATCAATGTCATCACGCAGCGCCAGCAGACCGCTGGCGATAATCGCCTGCTCGACCGTCGCCCCCTCGTCCAGGGTGACCCGCTGCAGATACTGCTTTTCAGGCAGCGCGTAGGCGACTTCAACACGAATATTAGCCGGCACTGTAAACCTCTTTGGCGCGCGAAGTGAACGCCTGCACCATGTTAGCGGCCAGCTCTTTGAAGATCCGGCCAAAAGCCATCTCAATCAGTTTATTGGTAAACTCGAAATCGAGATGGAATTCTATTTTGCAGGCCTCGGGGCTCAGCGGAATAAACTTCCAGCCGCCAATCAGCTTCTTGAACGGGCCATCCACCAGGCTCATCAAAATGCTCTGGTTGCTGGTCAGTGTATTCCGGGTCGTGAAGGTCTTACTGATGCCGGCTTTGGACACATCAACCGCCGCCGTCATTTGCGTCGGCCCCAATTCCAGCACGCGGCTACCGGTGCAGCCTGGCAGAAAATCAGGATAGGACTTCACATCGTTTACCAGTTGATACATCTGTTCCGCGCTGAAAGGCACCAGCGCAGTACGGCTAATCTGAGGCATAGCAGGTTCCACATTTAAACACAGTGCAAATAATATCATTTATCTGCTGCTAAAAAAAACGCTGTGCCGCAACTCGTGCTAAGATGCGCAGTACACCTCGCAGGATGCGATCGAGGTAACTGTGTATAAGACGATGACTTCAGGACATTATGACTAAGAAAAAAGCCCACAAACCTGGATCAGCCACCATTGCGCTGAATAAACGCGCCCGTCACGAATACTTTATCGAAGATGAATACGAGGCTGGTCTCGCCCTGCAGGGCTGGGAAGTCAAATCCCTGCGTGCAGGCAAAGCCAACATCGGCGATAGCTATGTCATCCTGAAGGATGGCGAAGCCTTCCTGTTCGGCGCCAACTTTACGCCCATGGCCGTGGCTTCCACCCACTATGTCTGCGACCCGACGCGCACCCGTAAGCTGCTGCTCAACCAGCGCGAACTCGACACGCTGTACGGCCGTATTAACCGCGAAGGTTATACCGTTGTCGCCCTGTCGCTGTACTGGAAGAACGCCTGGTGCAAAGTGAAAATCGGCGTCGCCAAAGGTAAGAAACAGCACGACAAGCGTACCGACCTGAAGGATCGTGAATGGGCGCTGGATAAGGCGCGTATTATGAAGCACGCCGGACGTTAATTTCCCCTCCCCGAGGGCCAGCTCTCGCTGGCCCTTACGCTATATCCTTGTTGATGCTGATTTTTCGTCCACCCTGCTGAAATAATCCTGCGTGATGGGGCTGGTAACGACATTCACAAATCTGTTATACTTGACCTACACATTGGGGCTGATTCTGGATTCGACGGGATTTGCGAAACCCAAGGTGCATGCCGAGGGGCGGTTGGCCTCGTAAAAAGCCGCAAAAAATAGTCGCAAACGACGAAAACTACGCTTTAGCAGCTTAATAACCTGCTCTGAGCCCTCTCTCCCTAGCTTCCGCTCTTAAGACGGGGATCAAAGAGAGGTCAAACCCAAAAGAGATCGCGTGGATGCCCTGCCTGGGGTTGAAGCGTTAAATCTAATCAGGCTAGTTTGTTAGTGGCGTGTCTGTCCGCAGCTGGCAAGCGAATGTAAAGACTGACTAAGCATGTAGTGCCGAGGATGTAGGAATTTCGGACGCGGGTTCAACTCCCGCCAGCTCCACCACTTTAGACAGGACTGCAACCGGACAGTAATAGCTAAAACAGTTACTTACTGACACTGACCAGACAGGAAGCAGACCAAATAAAGACAAAAAAATGCACGCAATATACACGTGCACTTCAAAAAAACCCCAGATTTCGCCGTCTGGGGTTTTTCTATATGTAAATAATCGTAACAAAAATACACACCTAAAAAGCATAGACACCAGACATACACTGGATATACTTACAGCAATACAACTGTATATCCAGCCAGTAAATCGAGGTGTTGATCATGCGTGTAGAAATCAGCATTGCCAAAGAGAAAGCCGGGAAAATGCCAAAGGGTTCACTGGAGGCTCTCAAGGAAGAAATGACCCGACGGATAAGCAAACAGTACGATGAAGTTGAAGTGATCGTGAAGACGGCCAGCAATGACGGCCTGAGCGTGCTGCGGGCAACAGATAAGGAAATTGCGAAGGAATTTGTCGAAGAAACCCTCAAAGACGCCTGGGAAACGGCAGACGACTGGTTTGTGTGTTGAGTTATGGGTATAGTGCGTGCCGACTGTTCGGCATGAACACCTGCAGTTAACCTACTCGGCAGGTCTTGTATAAGGCTGTCGGGTGGGTTTTTACATCAAATCCTCACCCAGCTTCATGCAGTATGCTATCCGGGAAATATTTATAAATCGTCTTCCCCCTCCTTTCACATCGACCACCGACCCCATGATTTAACTGCTCAGACCAGAAATATCTGGAAGCTTTGGGCACCTTCTTGGAAGATAGGCGTGTGCGAAGACGCACACAGCAATGATGTTATGTAGTATTTTCCCCTTGAGTGTGCCTGCTCAAGGGGATTTTTTATCGCCGTATTGTACCGGCAAATATTTGTAAATCGTCTTCACGTCCACACCTGTCACATCAGCCACCTGCTGCCGGATAGCGCCCGTATCCAGCATCCGTCGGAAGCACTCAACTAAGTACAGAGTTCGACGCCTGATATATTAATCCTGCCAGCCATCTGTATGGATAAGCAGGAACCACGAACTTTCATTGATCAAGGCTGCGAAAATTCTTGCGTGTTAGCATTGTGCGTGTTACGTTTTTTATGCCCGAATGCTTGGTAGGTGCCTAATAGGCATAGCGCGACTGCGGCGATTAAAACCAAAACTTTGACATGCCTCCAATGATAACCACGGAGTAAGATGTCGCGACTACTAGTGATCCTTAAATAACTCCGTGTATAACTCATTGAGGATCCGTCATGCCTAATGCTATCAAAAAAGACCAAGACATAGAGATCAATGGTGTTCTATTCAAGAGAACATCCAAGGTCTTACTTGAACGTTTATCAAAAAAATCCCAAGCTCATGATTTTAAGCTTGCAGAAATTCAAGAAATGCTTGCTGTTTCTATGGGGTTTGCTAACTACCATGAAGTTGTTGCAAGCTCTAAGCGCAATGCCTATGAGGTGCATTCTGACAGCCAAGGCTTGAGTAATGATCTCTTCTCTCGTGCTCTCGAAACGAAACGTTCTTGGTTTCAGCGTATCTGCCCCAAACCACTTTTTGAGAAGAAAAGCCTGTCATGGATTAACCAAGCCGTATTTACTTTCACTGACTTGTTACACAGCAAGTATTCAGGGCCGAGTCACATTTATGGACCAGTTGTTACTGTTCTGGTTGGTGGGTACAGCAATTTGGTTCTTCAAGCAATTATCAACGCACACGAAAAATCGAAGCTTTTTGATGTAAGTAATCCGGAAGCATTGAGGGTAGCTTATGATGATCTTAGAGCTATGCATCCATCACGCGCGATCAATCACACTGGAAAAATTGGCGTATCAATAATTGACCGCCAGTATGGTTTTGCAGGGTTGACTGGCGCAGAATTCGGCAGGAGTGATGTTGCTTATTTGGCAGAACTGACCCAAATCGCACCACAGCTTGATTTTTTCACGAGTATTTCGCGTGCTGACTTAGATAAATTTACATCGCCTGATTTCTCTCAGAATCACTTTCACGTCGTGAAACTCGTAGATCTAGACGAAATTGATGAGCACTCACCTTTCTCCGCCAGAATTATCTTCACTAATGAACGCTACAGACTTGATCTGTAGCACTCATATCGGTGTTTAGAAGATAACATCTTAAACCTCATCATCACGTTTTAATTAAAAAGTGTGTTGCGGCTGTCAATTTCCCTGACAGCCGCAATGTGCTGGTCATCAGATTAGATGCCAATACCCATACCCTTCATTCTCGCCTTAGCCTGCAAATATTTGGTATTGAGTTCACCAAGCGTTAGTGAGCGCTCATAAGTGGCGAACTCGTAAAATTTCAGCAGTTGCGACAGGCCGCCGACAAGGGAGCCAAGAGTTACCGGCTCTGATGATTCAACGTATGGGGCACTAAAGGAAGTTCCTGTTACCGCGAAATCCAATACACCGGGCTGTTTGATTACCACACTGAGAGAGGGTGTGGATTTGCTAATCGAGACACCAAAGAACAACGGGGATGAGGCGTTCGGGGTACCGATAGTCGATATCTTAGCGGCGGCCCGAACAGTCAGGGCCCCGCCTGATGCTTTATAAATTGCAGTACCTGCAACAGTATTCTGATAGTTACCGGCGATAATCATTGCAGTGGTAGCCGATCCAAGGTTGCTGACCACGCCACAAAATGAGAACTCACCATCATCGGTCAGGCTGGTTTGCAGGTTATTTCCGCCGCCGGTCGTCACGTTAAGCGCGTTACCACTGAAAGAATAATTACCCTGCGGCACCAGTGATTTTGCGGGATTGTTCGCTGCCACCAGTGAGGCACGGCGGAAGTTCCAGAACTCAGTGGCGCCAGAATCAAATGGCAGGAAAATTTCAATATCGCTCTCTGCGACGGTGCCGATAGTCGCCGGTGCCTGTACCGGAAGCTGAATAAAAAGTGACATATCAGAAATCCTCGCTGATGGCGTTTAGTTTGAAGTGTGGGCAGAGGTAAAACATTGGTTTTTCACTACCGGCAATGATGCAGGTATCCGGGCAGGAGTCGCGGAGATTACCGCTGGCACCATTCTGAATGGTAAGGCCTGCCCCGACATTATCAAAGGCATAGCGTACCTGCGGAGCTGAGGTTATCGCAGAGTCCAGGGTGATAACCACCGTGTCCCCGTTCAGCACTTCAACAGCGCTGATGGTCTGCGCAACACCGCCAGCATAAACAGCAAAGCCAGAGTCTTTGGTGGGGGCGAGATTTGTCGCATCCAGAACCAGAGGCGGCACCGGGACATCAAAACGGATAGTTACCTGGTTTCCGTGCCATGTCGCGCCTTTCGGCATAATTGCCAGAGGCTTGATTCCGTCGATAACGGCCTGTTTGTACGCCCTGCCGTAGTAAGCCCCAATCCATTTATACCCGACAGCCAGCAAATGCAGTCCGTCGGTGTAATGAGGAAAGGCGTAGGTGGGTGCGACGAAATAGAAATAATCGCTGGTCTCGCACGCTTCCAGTATCGCCAGTGGCACGGCATCGTTTGTTTTCACTCGCGAGCTGTGCTGATAAGTCAGGAACATGACGGGGCTGTCCTGCCCTGTGATGGACTGCGCATCGGTAGTGATATCGCTCTGGAGTTTAAGCAGCGCCGCCAGGTGGGCCGCTTTTGTGTAGCTGGTGTTGTTGGAATCCGTCTCCCCCTGAAGCCAGGCAATAGCGTGCAGAGCGATATCGGAGTTCAATGCTTTTGCACCGTTAAGATGATTCAGGAACTGTGAATTGTACCACGCCGACCCCTTGGCCAGTTGCGCAATAGTGTATGCCCCATGCCCTGCAGTACTGCAAAAAATCACATGGTCGGAAGGAAGGACTCCATTTTCCCGATACATGGCCAGGCTGGCATAGTTTGCCGTTCCTGAGCACACTGTTTCCGCTGCGTCGCTCTCGCCGTCAGGGGTAGGTTTAGCGTCATCCTCTACCAGCGGTTTTACCGCTGTAAAAATCCCACCATTTCCTCTTACACCACTCGAAAAGGTAATATTGCTATATGGCTGAGCGAGTGAGATGACTGACTGCGCACGAACGCCGGTGCTTAATGACTGGCCGTAGGCGAGTATGAAATTGGTCGCAACCTTGCTGACTTTAAATGGCAGCGCACCGGGGCTGGCATCCAGTGTTGATTCCGGGAAAAGCCCGACAAGTTCCTCTTTTACTGTGTCATACCCCAGGACAATATTGTTATTGCTGCCCAGTGCAAGTGGGTATGTTGATTCGCCATCATAGCCAGAGAGGAGATAAGTAAAAGGGAGCGTTTGTTCATTCGCCTCAGTTAATACATCAACGCTTTGTTGAGACGGCATAGCTCTGCCCGTAGCCGCCAGCGTGCCACCATTATTAATGTACTCATCCGCCAGTGTGCCGCCATCAGGGCTGCGCACATACGTGGTGCTACCCTCAGGGATATTGACGATATCGGCCTGTGCCGCTTCAAGCGTCATGTACTGCTTGCTGAGAGGAATGATGTTCTGCCTGATCTCATCGTTTTTCGCCATCATCTGGCGCCACGTATCCAGCGGTTCACCGCCGCGGTCGTTAACCGTTCCGGCCGGACCGTTAACCAGCTCGTCAGCGCGCTTGACGTTATCCAGGAAAATTTCAGGCGTCGTCGTACCCAGTGGCGGGTTAAGTTCGGCCATGTTTTTTGCTCCAAAAAAGAGGCTTCGCCCAAACGAGGGTTTGAGCGAAAGAAAAGTTGAAAGGGATTTTTTTGGTATTAAGCAGCGTCGCCGGGGTATGTGGCGTCGTCGTACTGGTAGAAAATTTCTTTATATTCAGGTGCAGTAATCTGACAGTTGCTGTCACCTGATGGGGCAACCTCCTGGACTATCCCATGCCGCGCACCCTTTTCACTGTCGCAGAACAATAACTTCGGCAGGTCAATATCTGGGTCGTCCATAATCCAGTCGTCGGGATGCAGGTCGTCGTTGTACGGTACCGTCAGCGTGAAATCATCTACCCGTTGCGGCGTGAGCATTCGCGATGATGGTCGACCGTCCTGAAACTGTATCCAGCAGCGAGGATTCGCGTAGCTCCAGTCCAGTGGCTCCGTGACGTGCAGCGTAATTTCCTGGAAGTCGTAAATCATCGCGTCAATCAGGCAACTTTGGGTTTTCCCGGTTGGGGTGTCGTCGGACAAAATGATGTGATCACCGAAGTCATGACACCATCCCAGCATCGACGTCGTAGCCGTATACGTTCGGCGTTGGTGGAGATATTTCATTAACCGACGCATCCCGATACGCCAGGCGCGATCTGCAGTCATGGCAACATCAATGGTATATGCCTCCGTTTTGCGCGGAAAAGGATTTTCCGGCGTCCGGCACTGTACGGTTTCCTCCGCCCAGGTCACAGGGTTGATATATTTCACATCCACGCCATCAAAATCATCTTCCGACGGGACCCTGAATGAAGTCTGCATTTCCTCGACGGTATCCTGAGGAGTAATGATCCCTGTCCAGCTTTTGACGCCCTCTCTCCCGACAGAAAGCAACCCGTCAGATAGCAGAAAATACCCCATGCCAGCCTCGGCTATTTTGTCGAAAATATCCTTTGCTGACGTGCTGTCACTGCTTGCCTGGTGATCAAAATATTCTCCCCTTGGCGTCCAGTAGGTAGCCTCCAGCGTACTGAGCGCCGCAATGTCGATCTGGTCGTCGCGATATCCCAGACTGCGGGCAAGATGCAGGAACGCACCGCTGATTGTCCTGTCACCACCGCCATCATAGTTTCGCGTGGCGACAACACTCACACGCTTGTCTGACTGCGCCGCCAGCTGGCCGCCAGTTTCAACCGTGATCCCTATTGTTGATATCCCTGCGTAGGAGGTTGGACGGGAAAGCAAACGACCTCTGAGCGCCTGCCAGAACATGCTGTCTCTCGCGTTGTTGCTCCCCTGCTCGTTACGGCGGCGGCATCGAACCTCCACCAGCCCGGGAGAGGACAGATCAAAACGCTCTGTAAAACCGAGGCCATTAATGTTTTTAAGCGCATAAACCCCTGGCTTACTCGTCCACCCTGAACCGGAACCATAAACGCGATACTGGATTTCATACTCGACATGGCGGACCCGCTTATTCCCGTTGTTCTGGAACCCGCAAATTCCGTTTGGGAAAGCAAAGTTGACCTCGAAGGCGTCCACAACTTCATTTTGCGGGCAGGCCAGAAAGGGGCCTAGCCAGGTTTCATTATCGTTAATACCAGACGCGGCAAAATCCACGACGGTACGGGTCATAAAGCCTGACCAGGTGCTGTCAACGACACCATTAACCACCCTCTGTACGGTTGCAGACGCACCGTCAGTCGATGCTATCTGGTATTCGTTGCCTCGGTGCGCCAGGGAAATCCGCTGCGTGCCGTCCGGCAGGCCAGAAAATGCGGTACCGGAATCGTATGCCAGCGTGACGCTGGCTGTTACCGCAGGGCTTCCGCCGCTGGAGGCTGCACCAGCAGTAAATACCGGGCTGTCACCAAATACTGACGCAGGCAGGAAAGATGACGTAATGGAACCGCCACGCCAGGGGCTGGAGATCTCGGCGATACGTATCACGCCGCCATCATCCTGAGCAATGAGCCCCGAACCATTCAACCCGCCATTAATCGCTGCGAGCAAGCCAGACATTGTGCCGTAGTTGGCGACCAGAGATATGGTATAGGTGATCCCCTGCCAGGTCAGAGAAAAGGTCTGGCTGGTTGTCGTAAAGTCATACGTTGACGGCGACGCACTGGCGCGTAATACCGCAGTCGCTCCCCCTGTTCCCGGAACGGCGTCCTGGTGAGGGGTATACGTGGCGATCTGCAGATCATAGTCAGTACCGTTAAACATTAGGGTGACAGGCATACCGCTGAATGGCGCAATCTCTGACACGACATCGCCTGTCAGCACGTTAAAACCGCCCTCAATGGATACCTGATAATTCACTGGCGCTTTCAGGGTGACAATTGCACCGGCGATCCAGCCAGGAGGAAGTTTGTTCTCATCCTCGTCTTCATCATTATCATCATCGACATCGAGGCCAGAAAACGAGACAGAGGCACCGCTGACGGTCATGGCATCAGCAACGATATCACTGGCTTCAGGGGCAGTCTGAGCCATATCGAGGCCGCTGCCGCTCGACGTTCCACCAACTTCCGTTGAGTTGAACCATATCTCACTGCGACGATCCCCGGCCACATTATCGCCGGGCCCATAGCTGGTATATGAAAAGCCCTCGCCTAAGGTCAACGCCGGAGTTTCCCCTACCCGAAAATCTCCACCGGTATAGGAGAAACGCCCATATCCAAGGCAGACAAACATTTCTACCGTCATTCTGGTGGGATCAGCGGGGTCGAATCGCGTTACCGGCTGCACCAGGTAATCCGGGTAAATACGGTTTCGCCCAAAAGCCTCCCTAACGGGATCACCGAGTTTTGCGGTGTTTGCCCGCGCCGGGTTCAGATCCAGCGATGAAGCGTTACTGGATGAAAAACCGCCCAGCTCTGGTTTTGGGGCAAAGAATAATGCATAGGCCGTAGACGCAATGGATACGGCCACCGAAACCCACACGGCAATTTCAAGACCCGTGCCATACGGAATGGGATATATCCGCACATCACTGTCTGGCCGCAACAAACATAACGGCCATTCCGCCGGGGGGACTGCCTGGCCGTTCAGCTCGATCACAACAGGATGAGTTTTATCCTGTGAATAGCTCGGGACATTTCTGCACATCCACTCATGCAGCGTAAGCACACCATGATCGTGCTTTTCAAGGGGTTCACCCGGTAGCCGGGACGGGTAAAACTTTATCGTCATTGCCAGAACTCCACGCGGTTAAAGCGGCGGATAAATCGCGCCAGTGGCAGAAACGTAACCCCCGAGCCTGGATTACATTCCGCGACCTGCAGCTGGTTATCGAGCATCACAACAATCCCGACATGGGAAACCGTTGAACCCGAATAGCAAGCCACTCCGGCACCTTCGCAGGGGTCACAACGTTTCAGCGAAAGCATCAGCTTTCTCGCCTCCCGGTCGAGGCCCCCGCCGTCTTTGGTCACACCTGCAAAATCGGGCCAGAGAGATAAGCCCAAATCTCGACGTATCTCATTTACAATGCCGAAGCAGTCGAGCTGCGGATATACGCGCCCGCCCTTCAGCCAGGTGACTGAACGGTATTTATCAGGGTTAAACATATTTGCCTCAGATTAGTAACGTAAGCCCGGATGCTCGGCGAGGTTGTAACGTTTACGGGGCCAGGCTGTTTTGAGGATATTCATATAGCCTGCCGTGACCTGAACTGCTGTCGGGGTCCAGGAGCCGGATTTGATATCGAGCGTATACGGTGAGGATGCCGGGGCAGACAGATCGGATGAAATGTACCGCCGGAATGTCAGCGTGGCTGATTTCATTTCATCCAGGATTTTATCGATCGCCTCAGAAACCCTTCCGTCAATATTGCTGATAGCAAACTTTAAATCCTGTGTCCCGTCGGCGTTCCTGGCTGGTAAGGCGATATCTATCGCGCTGGCTTCAAACGTCGCCGGCTGACCATTTTCCAGCATCACGGAAACGTCATCCCAGCCACTGGTTAGCCAGTAATTATCATCGCCTGCCGATATCTGCAGCGTGTCGTGAATAACCTCCGATCCGCTGCTGGCATATAGTCGCTCAAGAATTGTCATGCTTCGGCCACTCTCTGTTTAGCGCAATATCCAGTAACGACTGACCCGCCAGCCATTCCGGGTAATTTCCCCAGCCTGAAGGTGGTAACGGGCGCTCCCATAATTCCAGCGTTGCGCTGTACTGCCAGTATTTTGGCGAGACCAGCGTCGGTCCCTCGTAAATATCCACGAACCTGGCTTTATAGGGCTTTACCCCGATGGGAGTCTGGAGTTTCAGATAGAACCAGGACTGGCCATCTTTAAGCGCATCCCTGAAAAACGCCTCAAACACCTGCGCCAGAGCATCAGTTTTAAAAATCCATTTAACCGATACCTGGGTGGGTGTTGAGGTATATCGCCTTCGTTGTTGAGCGCGACCGGACGTCATCTCCGTTCGCAGCAAAGGTGATATGGGCTTAAACCCGTACCCGTCCATAAGTGGCATGGGCAGGTATTCATCCGGGTAGAAAATATCTGCCATGAATATTCCCTCCGGGCAGGTCTATCGTGGTTTTTTGGATTGGAGATTTGAATAAATAGCCCGACCGAATTTCTTCTGGGGGTTATTTACTTCGGCGGTTAAGGTGTTAACTATCCGCTGTTCCAGAGCGTCATTCCTTCGCTCAATTGCCTGCATCGTTATGTCATCCGGTTTACCGGTGAACGTACTTCTGGCATCTACGCTGACAGCAATTCGTGGCTGTGCCTGGATCTGGTTAGCAGCGTTCTGTACCGCCGGTGATTCCCGCCCAACAGCTTTGACCCCCAGCGAACCATCAGCGCCACGGGTAAGCGGCATGATGGCTTCCGGCCCGGCCTCGCCGAATACACCTGCGCCTTTCGCAAAAGCAAAATACTGCGGAGTGTTGTACACGCCGCCGCTATATGCAGAAAGTGACGGTGAATCGTATACACCTCCCAAGGCATTAAAGGAGAAGTTAGCCCCGGCGCTTTGAATGGCCGTTCCGCTGCTGGCTGCACCACTCGCCCCGCCAAAAATACTGCCAAATATCCCGCCAAACCCGCCCCCCACTGAAGCCAGAATCGCTTTGGTGATCAGCGCCTGCGTTGCCATCTGGATAAGCGACTGAATGACACTTTCTCCAAGGGAGGTGAAGATATTCGACATACCTTCTTTAAAGGTGGTAGCCCCCGTCAGCACATTCGTCATATTGGTAGAGATCGAGTTGGTAGCATTGTTCAGTATCTCACTGGTCGCTGATGCTGACATTGAACTAAGATCAGAGGCCTGATCGGCATAGTTCATCAGGGAATCGCTGATCCCCGCGCGCCAGTCTGACTGTTGCTCATCGGTTTTCTTGTAGTATTCCTCCTGAATCTGGAGCCGTTCAGTAAGCGCCACCTGAAGTGCTTCCGTTTGCTGTTTGTACAGGTCCTCAGAAATTTGACCTTTGCTGAAATCCCGCTGCAGGTCCCGTTGCTGTTTAAGAAAATCGGAACGGATATCTGCCATTTCCTTCATGCGGTCGCGAGCCTTATTCCCCATCCCGGCACCAAGAAAATCAATATTCCCCCGGTCACGCGCAGCAGCGTTGCTGTCAGCCAACCCCTCACGGAACGTTTTTAACTGTTCAGCAATGTTTTTCTGATCGATAAGGGCGGCATTCTGTAGCAGTATCTCTTTTTTAGCATTATCGAGCGATGCAAGCTCGCCCTGAACAACCTGATATTTTACTTTAGCTAGTTCGTTATTTTGCCCTCCAAGTGCGATTTGCTCACGCTGCTGTTTTATCAGTCTGGTATAAACATCCTCAGTTTTCTCTGCATCAGATTTACCACGCGGCTTTTTATGTGACTCGTTAAGATTAAAATCGGTGGCCGCATTGCCCTGAATGGCAGCAATTTGCGCATCCTGCCCAGGCAGAACATTACCTTTATTATCAGTTCTGATGGCCCCCTGTTTGATAGCATCCTGAAGGGCCTTCAGTTTTGCACGCTCAACGCCTTCTTTCTGAGACAAGGCTATGCTTTCTTTTTGTTGTTTTATAAAATTATCGTAAGCTGTATTGGTTTGGGGTGCTGGGGGCTGGCCGTTCCCAGAGCGCTTTTTTAATTCATCCATGAATTGAATGGTAACTGACAGCGATGTTGCCATTGCTTCATTAACATTCAGCGCACCAATTATCGAACTTTTTATTTTGTCAAAAGCGACTGCCGATGCCTGAACTTTTGAGGCTAACTCAGTTTGTAACTTATTTTGCGCATCTACAGCATTGTTTAATTGAGATGTAGTATCAGCAATATCTCGGGATATTTTATTATATTCCCGCTGATATTTAGCGGCGTTCTGTACGTAACCATTATTTTGATCATTCTGAACGCCCATCTGTCGAGCGAGAGACGTATATTTCTGAACTTCAGCAGCGGCCTCGGCTTGAGCATCCCTCAAGTCTTCCAGCTTATCTTTGAGCGCGTCAATGGATTCACCAGAATCAGCAATAGAGCCTCTGATTTGAATTTCGCTCATGGCTTTCGCCTTTTCCACCACCTCGTCAAGGGTGGAGGCATACTGTATCGC
Organism: Klebsiella sp. 1SOBk10mer; assembly: GCF_046602535.1. Lineage (NCBI taxonomy): Bacteria > Pseudomonadati > Pseudomonadota > Gammaproteobacteria > Enterobacterales > Enterobacteriaceae > Klebsiella > Klebsiella sp. 1SOBk10mer. Next base: position 369,490 of record NZ_JBKIUP010000004.1, on the reverse strand, counting down.
AGACTGACGCGCCTGTTCCTGGTTCTGATACCATGTATACCAGGCACCTGCACCCAGCATCAAAATCCCTGGAATGCCACCAAAGAGGGATGATACGCCAGCCCATGCGGTTCTCGTTACAGAGGTGAGCGCATTAAGCCGCTGATTTGCTATTGACAGCTCATTGACCGTGGCGGTTTCCGCTTTATTCGCTTTGACCATCTCCATTGAGTTTCTTGCAAGCAATGTCCTGATGGATGCGCGTTGTTTTTCCGTCTGCGCCAGTTCAAGTTGAGCCACTAGTGAGCGCTGATTAGACAGAAGTAACGATTTTTCCGTTTCAATCTGAACAAGTGAGGCGTTTGCTCCTTCGATTTTAGCCGCAGTGCTGGAAATTTCCGCCCCTCTGGCCCTAATTAGCTCTTCGGTGTGTGATTTCAGTTGAAGCGTCCAGTTTCCCAGAAACCGGGTCACGCCCACAGCCGTTAACGCTCCTGCAGCCATTGCTACGGTATCAATGTTCTCAGCCAGTGAATCAAGACCACCAGCAAGCACAGCGGAGGCACCGTATGCATCATTTGTACCGCCCACCCAGGCCATAAAGGCGTTTTCAACCTTTTGAGTCGAGGCTGATACTGTTTTTGGCATTGCATCAAATTCAGCCTGCATCACCCGTAACTGAGCGGTGATAGCCGGAACCACTTTATCTATTGTCAACAGTCCGTTATCAGCCATCGCCTTGAGGTCTTTGCGGGCAACGCCCATACCTGCCGCTAAGGCACGGATGATCCGATCACCGTTTTCGTTAACAGAGTTGAACTCCTCCCCGCGCAATACCCCCTGCGCCAGCGCCTGGCTGAACTGTGTGATAACTGAACTGGCCTCTGACGTGCTGGCCCCGGATAATTTAAGGCCCGTGCTGATAGCCTCGGTGACTTTCAGTACATCGCCAGAGGAATAGCCAAACTCACGCATGGATGCTACCGAACGAGAAAATAAACCTGCGTTATCACTGAACGCTGTCCCTGTTTTCTGGCTGATATCCATAAGTAATCGTTGGGAATTGGAGAAATCATCGGTTGATGTTGACGCCTGTTTTAGACGTGCATTCACAGAACTCCACTCATCAGCAAGAGCGATAAGGTGCCCGGTCGCAAAAACTCCGGCAAACGCACCAGCCATACCCATAGCTGCACTTTTAGTTTCTGATAATTGTGCAGATACTTCGGCTAGCGCCTGTCTTGTCTCGCGTGCGGAAACAGCCGCCTGCCGCCCACCCCGTTGCATTGTCTTATAATAATCGGACCCCATGCGAGATGCGCGAGCGATCTCGGTCTGAAAGGACTGAGAATTAGCTGAAACTTTTATAATTAATTCGCGAAGGGTTGCCATTGCTATTCCTCTAAAAAAAGCCCCGCTTACGCGAGGCTCTCAATCTAATTCGTTAGTTTAATCAATCATTCATCCTGACCGCATACCTTATAATAAAAATCCAAATCAGACCCAATGAGGGTCTTGTATATCTTCTTATCATCAATGGTATAGTTTACGCCTTTAGAGAAAAAACCTTTCGATTTCATTGTTAATGCCAGCTGAAACTTTGAATAACCAGCATAGGCTCCGTAACTATTTTTTGAATTTATTTCACCACAAACAAATCCGCCAACCAGTCCATCTTTTTCACCTGCTTTCACAAACCTTAGATAGCGAAACTTTGCACTATCTGGATCTTTCATGTCAGCAGCAACTTCCTTTTTGGCAATATCTATTGCTTTTTCGTCGCTGGGTTTACATCCTGCCAGAAATAAAATGGATAATGCCAAAACTATTAATTTTTTCACACAGCGCCCCTATTGGTAAGGATATGGGTAAATCCTACCATTGGTTATGTAAAACTTCAGCTATCATTGTTTGTTCAAACTGATGCTGCGAGCAAAGCGGCCTCTAAGCCTGCAAAGGGATAGCCGCCGTCGCTTGCCTCCTCCTCATCTGCGCTCCACTGAAGCTGAGCATCTTCAATGGTGACTTTACCGCCCTGCGCTCCGTAAACCGCAGATACCAGCTGAGCATTGAGAATATCTCCGCGAATATCGCCGATTGGGCTGATACGGTCGTATTCAGCCCACATCCTGAATTCGCCAACCGTCATGGTTTGTCGCAGTTCGCCCAGCGTGCGGCCCATCCGGAGCGCCAGCGCCATCAGGAACTGCATGCCAGGCATTTTTACTTTGCTTTAGCATCATCCGCGTCACTAATGAGATCAAGTGCCTGCTTCAACAGCCGGGAATGCACAGGGCCATAGATCGCTTCAACCTGTTCGGTGTCATCGACAGTAAAGACGGGCTGCAGATCGGTATCCAGCAAAATATCGATGAAAAGCGTGACGTCGGCCCGCATCGTGCGGAAGGCTCGCTCTGAAGGGGTCAGTTCTGGCGCCTCCTGGGGCTCCTGCCCTTCCAGTGGTTTGGGTGGTTCCGGGCTGGCAATGCCCTGCCAGCGGATCCAGGCTTCTGCTGATGGCTCACGTATGATGACTTTGGCGTTATCCCACTCCGGAACGGAGACTTCTTTTTTACGAAAGCCCGCCATCGGTGCTAGTGCCAGTGCTTTAAGACTCGGTTTTGACATTAAGTTTATCGCCGGTCTCCCGGCGCTCCGTTAATTGATGGTGACGGTGCAATCAGAAGAAGTGATCACAGTGCCATCGGCATCAGTAACCACGCAGGAATAAACCCCGGCATCACCGGATACAGCGCTGGCTTTCGTAAACGTTGCGCTGGTCTGGCCGCTGACCGTCGAGGTGCCCTTTTTCCAGGCGTAGGTATAAGGTGCCGTACCGCCCTGGACGACCACGCCCATAGTCAGGGCGCTTCCTGCCGCGACCGTTTGGGACGCCGGAAGGTCAGTAGCAAACGACAGAACTCCTGGGGCGTTAATATTGCCTGGCTTGCCTTTCAGGCGCAGGGAGAACGTTGCAGCAACAACACCGTTGGTTTGAGAATCCCAGGTGTGCTGACGTACCTCAGCGCGCATCAGGAATCCATTACCAGACGGGAAAATAACCTTAAATCCATAAACCCCGTCGTTATCGTATGCTGCACGAAGTGCATCCTGCGCAGGGTTGCGGTAGAAGTTACCGGAAAGTGACATTTCAGACGGAGCAGGAAGGCCGTTGATATTTTCCGTTTCATCTGAACACAGCACTGTCACGTCAATATCGTTTTTCTGACCAGCGGTAAAGCTGGCCTGTTTAATAGTGCAGCTCAGGTTTAACCAGGTTGCCGTATCCAGCTCTGCCGCGGTGACCGGCACAGAGGTAATCATTACTACCGTTTTTTGGGCACGTTCAAATAGTGCTGACATCGCAGCCTCCATAAATGAAAAAACCGCCAGCGGCGGTCGGATTGGATGGGTTTTTGTCAGGCAATAACCGTTATTTCGAGGGTTGCCCGATGAAGATGGGTTGTCGTGTCGTAGCCAGGAATTTTTGTCACCTCGACAGGTGAAAGCACCTGCAGGCGAGCCAGGGCATCCAGGCGTAACGCTCTGGCTTCGTCATTCGTTTCAGCCCATACATCAACCTGAATACGCAACGTTGACTCTGCCTGACCGCAGAAAACATCCCCGGATACATCAGTCGGTATCGAGAAAATGATGTAAGGCGCGGCCACCGCGGGTAAACCGTCGCTGCCAAGCGGCACCACATACGGATAAACCCGCCCGTCTGCCAGCGTCGACAGCAGGTCATAGAGATCATCCTCTGTCATTTTGATAACACCTCATCAATAGCCTGATTCATCCGCTGCATCGCCACCTGCGCAGCCTCTTCCATGCGGGTATCAAAGGCAGGACGAACAAACGGATGTGCTGGCGCCGTAGATGTTCCCAGCTCCACGAAGCGCCAGTAGAAAGCATTCCGAGTGTTGCTTGCCTTCATGGTGTTGTCGCTGTTCCCCGTTCGCGGGTTAACGCCACGAATATGCACCCCGGATGCGATTTCCCCACGGCGGCGGCTTTTCTGGGTGACGACAACAACGTTTTTCTTCAGCTTACCGGTCTGTTCCGGAGCACGATCAATCACTTCCTGCCGGAGAACTTCGGCACCGGCGCGGGTCGAATCCCGGAGGACTTTATTGTTTTCGGCTTTGCTGAGGGTTTGCAGGTCTCGGGCGATATCCTGCAAACCGGAAAAATCCAGATTCACATCAATCATTTTTCGGTCCCCTGTTTGCAGAGAATTTCCAGCCGGGTACCTTTGATATCCGGAACCGGAGGGCCGGTAACGTTAAGAACGGTACCTTTAAACGGGCCGGTGCGTACTTTCAGGCGGGAAGAAGCTGAGATATCTGTACGAAAACGCACCCAGACTCGAATGGTGGCATCGGCATGCTCTACGCCAGCGGCTAAAAGTTCACGACCGCTTATACCCTTAACCTCGGCCCAGATGGTTTTCCCATCTTCCCATTTTTCAACCGGCTGACCTGAAGGCGTTCTGGAGGTTGTGAAGTTTTGGATGGTGACCCGGTGCCGTAACCGTCCTGCCTGCATAAGTCCCCCTACGTCCCAGGAATTTTGCGATGTTGTTTCAGAATTGCATCAACACCGAACGGAATGGAGTTAACGCTGTCACTACTAACAGGCTCCCTGTTTTCATACCAGTGCGAAACCAGTAGCATCAGGGCCAGTTTGATATCGTCCTCTATCACTAATCCATCAGGATCGTCGTCTGGAACGGCGTTATCATAAAGATGGCGATTAGTGATTTTTTCAGCATGCTTCAGAGAGGCATTGAGGTAGAGCGTTAACATCACATCCTCTGTGTCATCATCGCTGTCGATACGGCACTGGTAACGTAGCTCTTCTACAGAGGGCTTCATTTTCCCTCACCCCGCTTATTGCTGGCTTTAGGCTTAACTGGTGTTTCAATTTCAGGCTGTTTAGTCCCGTCGAGAATCCCCATCTGGGCAGCAACCTCAAGAGCACGTTCAGGAAGTGAGCCAGCCTCATATTCACCGGCGGGAATATTTATGATCTGAATGCCATCAGGTGACCATTTCAGGTCTTTTTTCAGCAGCATCATGACCTCCATAAGAATGGGGCCGAAGCCCCATCAGATTATGCGCCTGCGCCGATCTGCAGCAGTTTAATGGCCTGAGAATCGGCCAGCATTCCGCCAGTACGTTTGGTGGTATAGAAACCAACGAATGGTTTGTTGGTGTACGGGTCGCGGAGGATACGGGTACCAATGCGATCAACGATGGTATATCCGCGTTTAAAGTTACCGAACGCAATGGCTTTCGCATCAGCTGCGATATCCGGCATTTGCTCATTCTCAGCAACGCCATAACCTGCCAGAGAGGATGGCTGGCCCAGCTCAAGGCCCGGACGCCAGAGATAGTTACCCTCGGAGTCCTTCAGAATGCGAACCGCAAACAGGCTGTTGTTGTTCATCATGAACTTAGCGCCGTTGCGGTGCACCTTGCGCAGGGTGTAGACCAGCTTGATAATCGCATCGGCCGTCACACCCGCCGCCGCACCGGAAAGAATGTGCTGCAGCGTGCCAAAGGCACGGGTTTTATCGTCCTCCGGCGTGGAGGCGTAGGCCAGGAAGCCTTTCGGTTTTTTCGTACCATTGCCGCTGGTGAAAGCGATCTCTTCCTGTTCAGAGAACTCAACGGCCAGCTCGCTGTTGATCCAGTCCTCTACGTTAAAGAAGGCATCATCCAGCATCGTCTGGGTTGCCTGAGGGTTTCCGTAGATTTCACCCATGAACGGTTCAATCTGAGCGAGTTTAGACGCATCAGTAGCTGGACGGAGATCGGTTTCACCGACCCAGCCGGAAGCGGTGCCGCCAAGGTTAACCAGCTTTTTATAGTTGGCACCGCCAACAGTGATAGTTGTGGCCTCCTGGCGCATCACTACTTCATCTTTCAGAAGATTAAGAATGGTGCGGTCCAGCTCTTCCGGGACAGCATATCCGCCGTCTTCATCCACGCCAATCTGCAGGGCTTTACGCTCCAGATCACGCAGTCCGTCATCCTTACCCTTGCGCATAAAGTCGATGAAAGCGGTTTTGTGCTCGGTTGCGGCCTTGCTTTGAGTACCACCAGCGGGACGCTTAACCTGTTTAAGCTCATCCTCCAGCGCGGTTTTAAGCTGATCCAGCTCGGTCAGCTTGCCGTTAAGTGTTTCAACTTCTCCGGCCAGCTTGCCTTTTTCAGCTTCGATAGCGTCAATGCGTTTATCATTTTTCGCTTTAAAATCATCGAATTTTTGCTGCAAATCCTGCGCGACCTGCTCAACGTCTTTAATTTCGACTGCCATAATTCAACTCCTGATTAAAATTTGATGTTTTTCAATGCATCCAGTGCGGCATCCACACCATCAGCGTCACGCTGAGAGAGGTTGCCATAGCCCCCTGCCATGAATGCTTTGGCCTGGGTGCGGGAGAGCCCAACATCGCGCAGGACCCGTTCAATACTTTTCTGGGATGGTGTTTCGCCACGGGCAAACGCGCTTTTAACATCGCTGACCCGCGCCTCGTCATTCGACGGAAACGTTACGGGGCTGACCTCCCAAAGGTCGATCTCCTTGAGGAGAAACACGCCTTTCTCGCGGTCGTATTCCCAGTCTTTGAGCATGTAACCAATAGAAAGGCCGGTTAAAGAACCGGCCTTCATGTGGGCATGCGCTCGCTTCGAAAGAGGATCATCATCAATGAGTAACCGGCCTTTGACATATAAGCCGACGTCATCCTCTTTCATTTCGGTATAAACCCCGATAGGTTCATCCATCTGATGCTGCCAGAGCATGGCCGGAAGTGCGTTTTTCTCCCGCCATGACTGAAGTGATTTACTGAAAGCGCCGGGAACAACGACATCGTCGTAACTGTCCTTAACGCCAAACACAGAGCCATAGCCTTCAAACTCCCCGCTGTCGCTGACAGACTTTAGTTTCAGCGGAATATCCAGCCGCTGTTTAGTCATCGGCATCATGTTGTTCCTCGGTTGTTTTGCTCTTATTGCTGTCAGACGGCTTGGTCGTCATATTCATCGGCGTCAGATAAATGTCACCGCCAGAGCGTGGGTTCATATCTTCCAGTTCACGGCAGTCGTTTGGTGAGTAAATGCCCCAGTTAATACCGGTTGAATACGATTCAAATCTGGATTTCATATCCCCACGCAGCAAAGCGCCGGCATTAAACTTGGCATAATAGGTGCCCTGCTTCGATTCCTTCACCAGCCCCACGTTGATTCGCTGCTCAATACGGGTCATATACGGAACGAGGGAATAGTTAATGAAGCCAATGCCAAGGTTTTCGATATTGCTGAAGGTGGCGCGGTCGGTGTTCTGCACCATGTGCATCGGCACCCTGAACAGTCGGCAAATCTCCTCCAGCTGGAATTTTCTGGTCTCAAGAAACTGACTGTCCTCGGCATTGAGCGCCATCGACTTCCAGTCGAGACCCATTTCGAGAATCATCGGACGATGCGCATTGCTGAGCCCGAGGTGACGATCCTCAAAATCTTTCTTCAACCTGTCATAGGCAGCGTCGGTCAACGATTGCTCAGTACGGAGAACTCCAGAAGTGACCGCGCCATTTGAGAACAGTCTTGCCCCGTGCTCTTCAGTCGCCATACCCAGAGAAATTGCCTCTCTGGCGTATGCAATTGGGTTCAGACCAACCAGCCCGTCAAAGGTCAGTGTTCGGACGTGCCAGATATCATCCTGACCCAACACATCCGTCGAACCATCAGGGAAAGTGACCTGATACACCGGTTGCCACTGACTGTTAAGCTTAGGGTCAACGCAGCCCGGATCAATGGGTAAAAGCTCGACCACCTCACCCAGCGCTTTGACCTTGTAGGCATAAAAATTACCGCGCAGGCAAAGACACACAATGACCAGCTCCCAGAACTCCTGAGGGGTCATATAGTCATTTGGCTTCATGGTCAGTAATTTATGCAGCCTTTCAGAGGTCGCTTTTTGCTTGCTGTTACCAGTGATTTTGTACAGGTTGCAGGGAAGCATCCCCATAGACTCAGCCAGAACTCTTATGCAACCAAAGACTGCTGTAAGTCGCATCGCTTTCTGGCTGCTAACGCGCTTTCCAGTGTAGGTGTCGTAAGTCATCCCTACAGCTTCCGCCAGTTCCGCTGGCGTCGTGACCGATGCGGTGCTTTTCGTAAACATTCCGGGAAAAAACATTAGCCACCCTCCCCGGATTCAATTTTCCAGTTACCGGAAAGGGAGCGGGATACAAGCCATGACCAGAGCAGGCACAGAATACCGCCAGTAATGTAGCCAGCAGGGGGGTAAATAACCCAGGCACCGAATGAGAGCAGAATAGCCCCCAGCACACCAACAAGTGGCGCGAGTATCATCAGGATCATAATTGCCTCTTAAAGTGAGCGCACGCCATAGCTTTCGAGATGATTTGAAAGGGTTTCTTCCTTTTCAAATAACATTGCCCGTCCAATCGCCATAATCAGAGCAACAGCCCCATCTATTTTATTTTCGTTTTGCTCTTTAATTGGCCGAACAACATCATCATTTCCAGGCAGGTGCTTACCCACCACGTTTGAAATACACCAGGTCATTATCGGATTACCGTCATGATGAAATCGACCGGACTCTACAGCGGCCTCAAGCTCTTTCATCGGGTCAGACATGTTGGTGTAGTTCTGGATAATGGTTATAGGGTTGAGCTGTTCATCAGCAAGCTGATGAGAAAGGTTTGTTGCACCGTGCGGGTCAATTGGGCTTTGTTCAACCGGAGTTTGCTGATTATCACGCTTGGCATCTTCAAGTATTACTCGGTAATCAATTTCCGCACCATCAGTCACGGTGATATATCCTGCTTCAACCCATTTACGGTAACGCTCAGCGGTGCGGTGATCGTCAACATCGTTGCTGTATACGGTGTCATACGGAACATAGAAGCGCGGAGATATACAGTAATAATGCCGTTTCCCATCTATTTCACGGGTAAATAGCCGAACCTTAGAGTTCATATCCAGCTTGCGCGCAAGGTCAAAAGACAGAATGCAGGGCTGTCCTTCAAACTGCTCAATGGTGAGCGTCTCATCCTCACATTTTCGCCAGCTTAACAGGTTGAAATAAGCAGCACGTGCGGCGACCCAGATATTCAGGTGTTTCGTTTTGAATATCCCGGCCATGCGGGGATTATTTTTGGCCCTGCTTTGCTGGCTTAAGAGGAAATCCGAGTAAACCGACACCCCCATATTTGGATTGGCTTTGTGAAGAACAGCGGGATCGGTCCAGTCATCACCCTCATCAACGGTGTAAATGACGCCAAAAAGCTCATCATTCGGCACGGTTCCGTTCAGCATTTCGATAACTTCACGACGCTTATCGTAGCAAGGCCCCTCAATGTTATAACCAGCAGTGGTTATAGCCCACATAATCGGCTGTCTGCGGGCCCCCATGCCGGTGATCATTGTGGTATACAGCGCATCGCTTTCGTGCTCGTGATATTCATCAACAATAGCGCAATGCGGTGACTGCCCGTCACCAGGATTACCGATCAGCGGTTCAAATCTGGCGCCATCTTCAGGACGGCTAAGGTTCTTGGCGTTAACCTCTATTCCAAAGGCTTCAACGAGTAGTGGCGTGCGTTTGCACATCAGCCGCGCAGGTCGAAATACTTCCCATGCCTGCTTTTCAGTGGTTGCACCGGAATACACCTCCGCACCAAATTCACCATCACAGGTGAAACAAAAAAGCGCCACACCGGCGCTTATCGCTGACTTCCCGTTTTTCCTGGGGATTTCTGTATAGACCTCTCTGAATCGGCGCAGCCTGCTGCCTTTATGAACCCATCCAAAAGCGCAGCAAATAATAAATAATTGCCAGGGTTCAAGGGTAATAGGCATCCTTTTAAATGCCCATTCACCTTTGGTGTGCGGGAGAAGTTGAATAAACCGTGCGGCACGCTCAGCAAGGTCTTTATCAAAGCGGTATCGAAATTTCTTTCCCTGCGATTTTGACAAATCGTCGATATGTCGCTGGCAGGCATCAATGACATACTGGCATGCCGGAATCTTTCCGGCGACAACATGCCTTGCGTACTGATTTGCAGCGTTAACGTTTGGATAGGCTTTTCGGCTCATGGCGTGATCATCTTCAGGAATGGGTTTTCGTTCTTTTTCTTCCCGGCCAGACCGACCAGGCGCTGTCGGCTGCTGGGGTCCAGCCCCAACATTGAACCGGTAGAACTCATTTCCGATTCCTGTTCTTTTTTAGCCGTAAGTTCAGGGTTTTTAATTTTCCCGCCCATTGCGCCAGTGATGGATAAACCATCAACAGCTATATTTTTTACCGCCCTGCGCCAGAACTCATAGGCAACGCACCAGCGCTCCAGTACTGCAAGATCGGTCACGCAGAGCAAGCCCTGTCCGCATAATTCTTTGGTCGTAAGCTCCCACATGATGGATGCTAACGGGAGTTCCTCTTCTGCAAACCAGTCCGGAGGTGCTACGCCATTGATGGGGGTGAATACTGGTTCTTCTTTATTCAGGGCTCGCTTGCCGGGGTTTCCGGCCAGCTCCTTGCGCGCCGTTGGCTTTGGTCTACGCCCGGAACGCCCCGCCGTTCCAGCCATAAGCGTTACTCCTGGTTAAATTTCATTTTTCGCGGGTATAAAAAATTGACTGAGGCGGCGGTCCTTTTGGCGGTCGCCCGTAGGGATTTGATCCCCCCCCCCGGCCTATTTGACATTCATTCTCACTTGCAACATTTGATTTCATTCAAAATCATTTCAAATGCAACTAATCGAGATGAAAGTCATCATTCAGGGTATGCCGACGCCCGGCGGTCGCATTGCGCGGGCAGGCGCTGGAGTTGTGCCCTGACTGACCGCAGTAGCCGCAGCGCAGGTTTGCACGTCGCGAGGAACCACCCCACGTCTTAGGGCAATTTGCGACAGTGTGCATCTTTGAGCCGCAATAGGTGCAGCGCGTGTAACTCATCGCGTTCTCTCCGTGGCTGTCTTGTGACGATGGCAGGGCCAGCACAGGCTTTCGAGGTTCGAATCGTCATCGGTCCCCCCATGAGCCTTGGCCTTGATGTGGTCAACCGACTTTGCTGCGACAGCTCGCCCGCTGCGAAGGCAGTTCTGGCACAAATGGTTATCGCGTTTCAGGATGCGCGCACGCCTAATATCCCACTGGCTACCGTAGCCACGCTCGTGTCGACTCTTTCCCTGTTGATGCTGTTTCCAGCCTTCATTGCGATGCTTTTCGCAGTAGCCTGAGCGGTCCGTGGTTGTACCAGGGCATCCACGCTTACGGCAAGCACGTGGAATTAGTGCAGGCATGTGTTCCCCATAAACATGATAAAAAAACCGCAGGCGTTCGCATGCGGCTTTTTTTAAATATTAATTAACAATTTGGGATGATTTAATCGTAAGATTCTTGATTATTTTTCAAGAGCACTTTGAATAGCATCAGCCAATGCACCTATTTTCTTAGTCACGTTTTCTAAATCGTAACCAGACTTTACCCCACCCATTGCTGTTGTCGAAGAAACAGAAGCTTTGGCAATTTCCAGCGCCGCCTGAACAGCAAGAAGTCTCTGGTTCAGCTTGATTGCCTCTGCATGGTCTTTTGCTACTTGATCGAAATAGCTCTCTAACATTACAACCTCCTTTTGTTATGGAGGTTTTAGATTACCGCGATGATTTATCCGAATAAAGCATTATCGGGCCACCTCTGGAAGTGGCTCTGTAATGCATTAGCAATCCGCATCAGAACAGGCTACCGCGCGGCTGCCCACATACAGGCTTCCTGCATTTTTGTGCGGGCGATTGCTCTTTACGGTGGTGCCATCCTGCGGTTTAGCTTCGCTCATTTTGTAGCCCTTTCGGTTGTACCTAATTTGCTTTTACTGGCTCGTAGGTGGATATTGTTGGGAGGGAAAGCGTGGAGATAACCAAATGAAACAGATACTTTTTACATGGTTTGCTTTTACAAATACCTATGCCTGCATCACCGCCAGCATTAACGTGAACAACTCACTAATGCTTGATTCAGCTGTGCCGTGGATTGTTGGGGTTTCTCTTGGAGTAATCACCAATTACCTATTGGCTAAGAAACTGAAGGAAAGCGGGTTTCTGTAGCCCTGCCTGTTGCTAGCCTGCTTACTTCTTAACGCTGTCCGGCATCACAGCACCAACAACGCCAGCCAGCGCTACGCCGCCAGCCATGACGGTTTCCTGAATGCCCGGCGGCATCTGATAACCAAATACGCCTGCAACAACAAGAATGATGCCGCGCCAAGTTGACGGCTCTTTCAGTCGATTAATGAGATAGTTCATAGCTTCCCCGTGTTTTCGATAAAAATATTTCTCGCTCTGCCTTGCGGCGATTGGTTAGCCCAGACATTGCTTTCCCGCCTGATTTATTCCAGCGAAGGAACTCATCAGCTGCGCCTTTCACATCACCTGCATTCAGCTTTTTCATCAGCGTTGAGGTGGATAGCGCTCGCGTACCGATGTTATAGGCCAGCGACACAAGCGCGTCATACTGGTTCTGGGTAACGGATACCCTGAGCATTTTGCTTACCGCCTGGTCAAAGCTCACCACGCCAGTACGCAGCAGACGGTCCGCTGTTGCGTCGTCAATCTTCATTCCAGGCTTGATAGGCTTTCCGTCTACTTTCCCCGTCCAGCCGTAACCAATCGTCCAGGGGTCACCGCCGGTGCCAGGGTCTGGATATGCAGTTAACCGGCAACCCTCAAATCGCTTAATCAACGCAATACCGTTATTACTGATTTGCATCTTTAATCCCCGTCAGGCGCTCCCAGAAATAGGTCAAAGCAACAGAACCCATTGCCCCGCTAATTCCGGAAGTGGCCAGTATCATGTAAATGCTCAGTCCGCTTTCAATGCTCACCAGGCCAGCAATAACGCCGGTAAACCCTGAAACCACCATTTGGGCAAGAGCATTGATCAAGCTCCATGTTGCCTTGCTCTGCTTCACATCTATCAGGTAGCGGACAAGTCCACCCCAGCACGCGATGATGAGCAGAACGAGCCAGGACATCCCGGCAATGCTCTCTTTTTCGTGCATACGTTGTGCCATAGGTTCTCGCCTCCGATAATGAATCGGGACGCTGTGTGTAGAGGGAATGGCCGCCAGATGGATTTACGACAAAGCACAGAGTGAATGACGTTCTGGCGGCACAAATAGAAAAGCCCACGCGTTAACGTGGGCTCAAATGAGTGTGTGGTGCCGGGTGCCTCCCGGTGAGCCTTTGGTCAGCCACCATGACTCGCGCATTCGGTTTAGCAATAAAACAATACTGTTTACGCCCCTCCGCACAGGGGGATTCACCACGCCGACAATCTATGATGTCATCATTTCTGTCGTCAATAGCAGTCCTTCTGTCAAAAACATCATTTCTATGTCTTTTGCACGCCGTCACAGTTTTCATTTAAATGGCCATAACCCGCAGACCACCAGTCCCCCGACAATAACCACCAGCAGCACCATATCCATCAACATGCCAGCCACCCGCCAGGCTACAAACAGTAGAACGGCAAACAGCGCCCAGAAACACAGCCTGCGCAGCATGATTATTTACCGTTGGTACCGAGCACCCGGCTCAGGTTTTTCAGAAGGACGGTCGAGGCTGTTTCCAGCACCTCATCACCCGCATCGGTATTGGCGACCACCAGCGTTTTAGTGCAGGGAACCTTCACCTTCGAATCGCTCAGCCAGCCGGATTCCGTTACTGCTTTTTTCAGCTCATACACGGGTTTCCCGTTCGGCAGCTTGTCGTCAACATGCCAGCCGTTCATATCGATCATCGTCAGGCCGCTGCCTTCCTGGTTAACTGCCTCCAGAAACTTGTTCGACCTGTCCGGCGCTGATACCCAGAGGAAGGCGTCATACTCGCCAGTGGTGACTTTCGCCAGCGAGCGCACGCCGCCTTTGGCGTAGGTCTCGACTTTTGCATAACCCTTTTCCAGCCCCTGCAGGTATTGCCAGGAGGCATACGATCCGCTGGTAGGCTCACCGACTGCGATTTTCACCCCAGCCTTTAAATCCCCTTCACCGCTTACTTTTCCGCCCTTCTTCACCGCGACAAAAACGCATTCATCAGCCAGTTCGCCGATGATGTCCACCTTCTGCGCTTCATTGCTGTGCCGACTGCGCCAGAACTGGAAAGCGTCAGCCTGGGTGAAACCGATTTGGGCGGCTCCGCTGGCCACCTTATCGAGATTGTCCAGCGAGCCTTTGCTGGGGAACACCGTCGAACTGTAGCCATACTCACTCAGTGCGCTGGCGAGGTTCACGCCGTACACCGCGTTATAGGTCAGGCCCTGCTGGCCAGTAGTGATGACGACATCCGCAGCTGCCGCAACATTACTCAGGCACAGCGAAGCGACCGCAATAGCAGCCATGATGACTTTTTTCATGTGACTTTCCTTTTGAGGTGAGCCTTCGCCCGGAGTGGCCGCCCTGCAGAACAGTCACACGACCATTCCAAAGGCTCACCCCGAAAAGCTCTGCAGGTTTATACGCCGGGCGTGGCGCGGATATGAAAAAGCCCCAGCGAGTGCTGAGGCTGAGTGAACACACAGATAATTATTCTTCGGCAAGATCAGGCTCTATTACCACTCCCGCCAGCCGGTTGTCATCCTCAAGATAAAAAGTGACTCTTCCGGGCTGTATCTCTTGAGTTATCAGATCGCTACGATGAACGAAACGACAAACTCTACCTATGAGTTCATCGACATTTGGCGATACAAATCCTTCATGCGGCCATGGTACAGGACGATTATCACTCATGACACCCTCCAGTTTGCTGTGTGCAGCAAAGTGCTGCCTGATAAGCATAGCCGAAGCGGGAGACGGCGCCTTTTAATTGAACAAGACATTCATAAGCAAAAAACCACCATTTCTGGCAGGTTTTAGATGATTAAGCTGTGTGTCTAAGTGACCACTCTTAACAGATTACAAAGTTTTTTGCGTACGCGTTAGAGATTTCGTATGCTTCTGAGGATAACGAGCTAACAAGCAAGGACAAGGTAATGGCGAGTGTAGACTTTAGCTTTGAAGGGCTTCTGATAGAGAGAATTATCGCACATAGAGTTTTCCCTAAAAGTGCCGATAAAACGTTAACGCCCCCAAAAACCAGCAAATCTTTGATGGTATTTAAACAAGATGCATTGGATGCCTTTCAGGTAAGAATTACCGAGGCTTTGGCAAGTAAATCACATGGAATTGAAATGTCTATTGGTGGAGTTGGTGACGATTGTTTTTTAAACCTTTCAGCTTCAACTTTTTCTAATGATAATAACTACTTTATCAAAGTAACCGAACGGCTTGCCAATAAACTCAGTGAGGCGCAATACAATAGTTCTGCGCCGGGGGGAATATTAGCAGTATTGTCAGGCCGAGTAGGAAATGACTCTCTCCCATTCCTTGCAGTTATAAAAGCTGAAACACAGAACGGTTTCAGAACTATTGAAGATGATGAACAAGTGACAATGGAGTTTATCGCCGAACTACTTCTGACGCCAGCTCAACGTTTTTATAAGATTGGATTTATAGTCCAAACCGTTTCCCTTCCTCCTGATAGTGACGGTAATTATAATAGTTCACATTATCGTGCATTCTTGTTTGACCATTTAATGACATCAACTGAAACAAAAAATGCGGCCGGGTATTTCTATTCTCGGTTTCTGGATATGGATATAAGTAAATCTTCAAAAAAATTAACTCAAGATTTTTTCGAGAGCACTAGGGACTTCATTAATACAGCACAGATAGAGGAAGGTGATAAGCTTGCACTACATGAGGCCTTAAGGAGTGAGATGCGTTCTAGAAAAACCACATTAAGTACTGCGGATTTCGCAGAAACCAACCTTCCCGAAGAAATGCAGGGTGGGTATCTTGAATTTATGAAGAATAAAAAATTCCCTGCCGCTGCAGTAACTAAGGACAATGGTTATATTGAATCCAAGCTTAAGATAAGAAGCAAACTCGTATTCTCTAATGATGTATGGGTTTCCGTTCCGCCAGATCAATTAAAAAATCTTGTAGAAATTATGCCATCGGATGATAATGAATCAACAATGTTGAAAATAAAAGGGCGACTTAAAAGTCAACAATAATGGATATCAATGAGTTCCGCGAGTTTTTACAGACACACCAAGATGCTTACGCCGCTTGGGGACGATTTGTGTCTGAAGAAATTTGCAGTACTCTTCGTAGCTCCCTAGGGGATGATAAGGCAAAAATCTTTTTAAAGATCCACTCAGAACCAAGGTTAAAAACTATCGCCTCAGCATTAGGAAAGGTCAGCCGTAAAGGATATGACAATCCAGTCGTACAAATGACTGATTTGATTGGTGTTCGCTTTGTGGTCTTACTCTCTGTTGAAATCAGAACTATCAGTGACATAATTGAAAAGTGCGATAAATGGAATGCCACTGTTTCTAAAGACTATTTATCAGAAATTGATGTTAACCCCAAAATTTTTGACTATCAATCTCGGCATTACGAAGTAAGACCAACAGCTCAATTTGATTACTGTGGTCAAAATATAACACCTGAAATGTGCTGCGAAGTTCAAGTTAGAACCTTGCTTCAGCACGCTTATGCTGAATTAGTTCATGACAGTATCTACAAGCCTTCCGGTGATGTACCCAAATCAGCCGAAAGACAAATAGCCCGTAGTATGGCCTTAATGGAGACAACGGATGATCTTTTTTGTAAAACAATGGAGATCTTGGCCGATAATAGCAAGGAAAGAAATGAGTTTTTAGATTTCCTTTCAGATTATTATTCAGAAAAAATTGGAAAACAATACGTTGATGAGGATATACATGTTAACTTCTCTGTCATTGACACATTTAAAGAATACATTGACGATAGCCTACCAAATAAAATCCATGTGCTTCTTGGCGAGAAGAAATACATCTCAATAAGGATAATCAGTAGAGTTGAGTACAATCCTTTGTTTGCTCAACCATGTATTTTATTTGTATACTGGTTAGCAAACCAGATAGATTCAGGTGAAATACTTTCAAAATGGCCTTTGCCGGGTAACATTGGTGGGCTGGAGTTAGTTCTAAGTGATCTTGGTAAAAGTATTTCTCGTTAGAGAGCCAATCTTCCGACTGGCTTCCCTGAAATTTAATATTTAAGATTTTAACATTGCAACACATCCATCAATAAACCCCATAGCCGTCTGCAATTCTTTCCTGATAGTCCCATCAGAACACTTCCGCTTCTTCGCGATGGTTCTTAATGAGATGCCAATGACAAAATGAGCAATGATCAGCTCGTGCTCTTCTGGCTTATATTTCCGTAGCCGCGCTACACATCCGTCAATCATAATCCCTTCATCATCATCGCACTGCAGGCGTGACTTCTTGCCATGTGGTAGCAGACCTTTAAATCCGGCTGCAATTGGTTGCCAGTCAACACCATTACCGTCAGCAGCAGCCCATGCGCCCCAGCGGTCTAATACTTCATACATATCACGCATTGTTCTGTGCTCCTATTTTATTCACGTCGTCGCTGATGTGCATGCCCTGCGGGCTGAAATGCTTTAACGATGCTTCAAGTTTCATGCGGCCACTTCTCCGATATCAGAAATTAAAATTTGTCCGGATTCACCCCAGATTTTTGTGACACGAAAGTCCCAGATATGTGCATCATCAGTAAACAGAGCATCCATCAGCGCTTTAATCATGTTATCGGCGTCTGGTTTCTGCTTGTGTGCCTGCCCGTTCATCGTTACTCGCTTCTTCTGGCTCCAGCTCTTTGGCATGGGAACTACGAAGGTTATGTGTCCGCCCTGCTCCGGCATAGCAACGTTCTTCAGGCGGATCTCATCGCAGAATGCCCGGTAGCGCATGACCACTTCCCGCTGTTTCCATTTGTCTGCCCGGGTCATCCTCGGTTTGCCCATTGGTGTAATGTTAAAAATCTTCATGACCAGCCCGGCTCCCTTTCGTGTAACGGCGTTGATGTGCCTTTGGTTGCGGCGTCGAGCGTTGGCGAGCTTCCTCCTGATCAATTGGCAGGAAATGACCGTTGTAGAACCGACGGTAGATAGTCCCCAGCTCCCCATTCCGCTGTTTTGTCACGTTAATTTCAGCAATTCCCTTTGCTGGCGATTCAGGGTTATAAACCTCGTCGCGGTACAACATCAGGATCAAGTCAGCATCAGCCTCAATTTCTCCCGAGTTTTTCATATCGGAGTTCATTGGCCGCTTATTGGGTCTGGATTCCACACCGCGCGACAACTGGCTCAGCGCGAGTACGGGGGTTTTATTAGCTTTAGCCAGGTTTTTAAGCCCCTTGGATACTTCGCCAACGGCCAGGTCGTACCGCGCAGCACTCTGAATTTTGATAAGCGCCAGATAGTCGATGACCACCAGCGCGATTTCAGGATGCGCTATCTGATAGCGTGTTGCGGTTTGCTGGATCTGGTCGATAGTTAGGCCGGTGGCGTCGGTGATCCAGATATTGCGGGTAGCCATTCGCTCCATGCCGTTAAAAAATCGAGCCCAGTCTTCGTCCTCGAATTTATCCACTGCTTTCAGGCGGGACATAGGCATGCCCCCTGCGGCGGATACCATACGTTTGGCAATCTGGGTATCAGACATCTCCATGCTGAAAAACAGCACCCCATGCCCCTGAGCGGATACTTTGTCGATGATATCCAGTGCCAGTTCGGTTTTGCCCATCGATGGCCGCGCGGCAATAAACACCAGATCAGTGGATTCCATACCGCCGGTCTTGGCATCAAGCTCCTCAATTCCGGTAAGCAGGCTTCGGGTCTCTTCTTTCCCCTGGCTACGGGATTCCGCTTCATCGGCCACCGCGGTGAGTAGTTCAGAGATGTGAACGGGCTGAACGGTATCCGCTGAAATGTCGATAGCCGATACAGCCTGTTTAGCGGCTTCCAGTGCCACCAGGGCTGCATCGCCGTTGTTAGCGTTTCTGATTTGTTCCAGCACTTTTTCCAGTGCTGCTTCAGCATCACGAACGCCAGCATTGCGACGCAGAACATCAACGTAAGATAACAACGCGGATTTCGCCCAGCTGATACGGGTGGCTGCAAGAATTGTGGTTTGAAGCGCGGGCAGCGATTCGCACAACAGCAGTGGATCAATCACGCCACTACTGCGAGCCTGTCGGCAGATACCAGTGTAAATCTCCCGATACTGGCGAACTGAGAAGGTGCCCGCAGGCAGCCGGGAGAGAACATCCAGCACCTCAGGATCAGCTCCGCGCAAAAACAATGCGCCGATAACCGCCTCTTCAAGTTCGTCGTTACGCCAGACTGGTGTCATGCATGCCCCCGTTATTCCCACGAAAACTCGTCCAGTTGAAAACCAGGTAGTTACGCCCACCATCAGTAACTCGGTCAAAAATGCGGTCGCTGATAAACTCTTTCAGTTGCTCACGCGGCAGGTTGCTAATCAGGATCGTTGGCAGAACACTTTCATAGCGGGCGTTAATGATCTCATGCAGGATTGTCATCTCTGTCGGGCTACCAAACTGCACACCCACCTCATCGATAATCAGCAGATCCAGCGAAGCGTAGTGATCCAGTACGCTCTCTTCGGTTGTGTCCGCATTGTGGCGCCAGGTGCTTTTCACCGCACGAGTCAGACGCATCACGTCGGTCAGTTCCACACTGGCGAGATGGTTGCGGATGATGTTTTTAGCCAGTGATACCGCCAGATGGTTTTTCCCCGTCCCGCAGCTCCCTGTTAGCACGAGGCTTTTCCCGGCCTCCAGAACAGCTGGCCAGTTATTTGCGTAGCGCTTGCAGGCTGCGAGGTTGCGCGAGGCTTCCTGATTGATCTCCAGGTAATTATCAAACTCGCAATCACCAAAGCGTCGAGTGATACCTGCGTCGTCCAGCAAGCTGCTAACGCGAAGCTCTCTCAGTCCAGACTCAACACTTGCCTGCTCCGACCGGATGCACGCAGGGCAGCGGGAATGCTTGAATGTCTCCCTACCGCGAAAATCCTTACCCACCAGCGTGAATCGCTCGTAGTCTCCATGCTCCGGACATGAAGCCATGCTGGTGTGGTTCGAGTTCCAGCCCCCGACCCCCCAGGGAAGTGTATGCACTTCGGCGAAAGCGAGTTCATCGCCGAGTTTTGCCTGCTGCGCCATCAGGTCTTCACGCTCTTTGAGCTGATTTAAATTCAACATATCCACCTCACTCAAAAATTCAGGTTCTCACCAGATTCGCCAAAATCGTCAGACATGCGCCCCAGTCCAGACAGGCGGGCAATAGTGCCGTTGTGCCCACCTCCGGGAGCGGATGGCGCCTGCCAGGATTCTTCGAAATGGCGATCTGGCCCAAAGAACGACGCGGCCTGCTTGACGTACTGGGTGCCAACACTGCCGGTTGCACGTGCGTAGGCTGCGTAGCGTTTAACACCCGCCAGCATGACCTCAGGTTTAACCCCTTCTTTCAGACGAGTCTTCCACGCCTTGAAGGCCGCAGCCTTGGAATTACCACCGGCGCGTTTTGGGTATGCCTGCCAGGCTGTCTCAAACTCAGGGGAATAATCCTGTTTTGCAGAACGAGCCGGTGCAGAGGCGGTAGCCGAAGCGCCAGTATGTTTTATAGGTTCATTGACTGGTTCATTGACTGGTTCAAAAGAGTGACTGATTCTGGGTGCAGCTCCTGCACTACCCCCTGGTGAATCTCCTGCACCAGGTAGTGAATCTGTTGCACCAGGTAGTGAACGATTTGCACTCCCCCCTGGTGAATCTCCTGCACTACGTAAATTGAGCTGATACACGTTGCTGGAATTCCCCTTTGGTCCCGTCCGTAGCTCTTTTTTTATCAGGCCGCACTCACATAGCGCCTCGATGTGATTCATCACCGAACGCTTGCTAATTTCACACTGGTCAGCAATGTGCTGGTAACTAGGCCAGCACTCCCCGAGATCACTGGCGTTATCCGCCAGCTTAAGAAGAACCAATTTGCGCAAAGGGTTTCCGACCTTAATTTTCATAGCCTGAACCATCAGATCCATGCTCATACCAAAACCCTCGTGAAGTACTGTTGAAACTTCCAGACCGGCTGCATGCATTCATGCGGATAATCCGGCCTGGTAAAATAAACTTGCTGCTTTTCGCGATCCCAGCCGGTGACATGCACGACAACACCTCGCGGATCGTGATACAGCCTGTCCAACGCCTTAATGCTGCCAGTTTCTGGAAACACTTGGCTCACCTGCGCTTGATTTGTAATCAAATTGTCTGCTAAGGTCTTTCATGAAATCTCCCTCCAGGTCATTTCAAATCAAATGCTGTGTTGGAAGTCAGAACAGGCCGGGAGAAGTGCCACCACCTTTTCCCGGCTTTTTCTTTGCAGCTTTCCGCTCTGCCGTTGTTGTCTGCCCAAGAGCCCACTGACGGGCACGATACAAACAGTCATCAAAACAACTCCCTTTTTTGGTTGACTGCGACATGCAGCGGTAATGTTCCAGCCCCTTTGCTACCCCCCCCCTGAACCACCGACGGTGAGAAGCCTTCAGCTGTCAGAGCGGCTGTGATGTGCTTACGGATAAAATCAGTCGGGTTCACAGTAACCCTCCAGTTGGTGCCGAACCTTCCCCCGGTATATCCTCATGGTTCCTACACCTACGGACCGAAGGAGGTTCGACATGGACTCAATGTTTGTTTACAGAAAAATTGGAAATCACCTAAAGAGCATTTATCGGGTCGATCCTCATGACGCCGACCAGGTAAATCTTGTAAAATGCAGGGCAGTAACACTGACTCACCTCCATCATTTGCTTTCTGAACACAGTTCAAATTCGTTCGTGTCTGCAAGTTACCGGGACTCTCTGTATGAACTGGTATATACAGCAACCGAAGCTGCGGTTACGGACCCCTTTGCCCTTTATCCGACTCTTGTTCTGCACATTCTTGAAGATGAGCTTGTTGATATAAATCTGGATATGAATGCGCAGTTTGCTGAAGTCGAGCAACGGATGAGAGAATGGTTTGTTGGCTATCGCGAACGGCGGCAAATATCACCCGAAGACTATCCAGCTCTGCCTGAATTGCAGTGGAGTGATCTGCCGAACGAATTATTTGGTCTGATGCCAGAAAGTTAATTCGTGGCTCAAGGTCAGCCATTGCATACCGCAAAGACGACTCGGCAGACTGCAGCTCAAGTGTTAGGTTTTCGTATCCCTGTCTGGCTTTTTTGGCAGCAGTTGCCACGCCAATGAGCCAGGCAGATAACTCTTCCGAACTAAGATTTCCCGCGTCGATAACTGGTTGGGTGTTCATACTTCCTCCTGTTGATTAGTTTTGTTTGCCCGCCTCGCAATGAGGAAATACACCCTACTTATCGGGTCGTACCTGATGCTGCGTGGCAGCAGCGGCTGGAAGTAGCGCGGATCAGGCATAGCGGCAGAGGTGTGACATGTCACACCTCTGCCGTTCGTGGCATCCCATCAAGCTCGCTTGGGTACAAGTCAGGGCGAACCTGGTGCGGGGTAATGGCCCAACCGACAAATTCGCAAAGTTTCAATACAAAGCGAGCAGGGATTACAGACTTAGCAAACCACTGATTCACTGCCTGAGGAGTTATCCCCAAGCCCTGAGCAATCGCTCTTTGGGAAGTAATGGCACACAATTTCACCCGAATCTCTTCGTTCATAAACCACCATCAAGTCAAACTTTATAAATAGAAGTTTATATCAAGATTTAATTAACATGCAAGAAGCAAAACCATGCGTTAAACTTGAGATCAAGCATTGCTTTAGATGATGACTTTCAAACTGAATGAAACTTTTGGAGAGATACCGTGGCCACGGCAAACATGATTCAAGAACTTCTTAAGGAAAAAGGGTGGACAAAAGCTGAGCTTGCTCGTCAGTTAGGGGTTAGTACGCAGACGGTTGTTTACTGGACAAAAGGAACCACTGTCCCTAGGGGCAAGAGATTAGCTCAGCTATCTGAAATCAGTGGTTATCCACAATCCTGGTTTCTGGGAGAGGTCCCCCCCGCCTCGTTCCCTTCGTCCACTCAAAAAGAAGATACGGATAGCGTAAAATTCAAAGTATTAGATATCGAATTCAGTTGTGGTGATGGGGTCAGCGTGAAAAGCGACTTCATAGATGTAGTACGTTCTATAGAGTTAGACCCCGAGTACGCCCGTCAAGTAGTAGGCAACAGACCCTTTAAGAACATTGAAATAGGCAATGCCAGAGGTGATAGCATGTCGCCAACAATTGCCCCGGGAGATTTACTATTTTTAGATAAAACAATAACATACTTCGATGGTGATGGGATTTATGCCTTTTGTTTCGAAGGCGAATGTTATGTAAAGAGACTGCAAAAAATTGGCAGCAAAATTGTAGTGTTATCTGATAACTCTAATTATCAATCCTGGAGCATTGAAAAAGATGCATTAGATATGCTCTACATCCAGTCAAAAGTTATCTCATCAGTTCCTTTCAACATTAACAGATTCGGTTAATTATTGATAAACAACGGGCTTTTGCCCGTTCCTCCGTTTTAAATCTTCCTGTACCAAAAAATTAATCAAGTTTAACTTGACTAAATAAAATCATAAAGCTAACCTCTCTCTATCAAGTTTAACTTGATTTTGTAAGCGATCAATACTTGTGTGAGGTGAACAATGAAAACTCCTATCCAAATGCTTGAAGTGTTTGTATCAGACATAATAGAAAACACTGTTCTTCTGGAGGAGATCTATAAAAAAAGTAACGAGAATTACGAAACGGATTGTTCTATAAACAGCCTAATTCGTTCAATGAAAAAAACCGTAGATAACATGAACGAATATGCTAAGACTCATAGTAATACAACAAAACCCTGCAAATCTGTAGTGGTCGAAATTGGTCTGGCTGATGATATATTCGATGCGGTCCTTACCGCTAAAAAACTTGAAGCAGTCGCGCAAACTTATAGTGAGTCTTTTTTTACTGACGAGGACAATGACAATCCTGCGTGCCATATGTCAGCTGTGATTTTTGACTATGCTCGTGAACTTTGCACTGAACTTAAAGCTATCGAGAATAAATTAGGCTAATTACGAAACTAGTTTTAAAACGGTCTTGGTGCCGGGGAGTCTTGTACCCTAAATCTTGCGAGGTGTATGTTATGAGTTTTATTATTGACCACGCCGCCTATAAAACCGCATTACTTTATGCAATGAATGGTCATGAGGTTATTGCAGGTTTATATCTCCGTAAGGCTTATGGGAGGTAAGTATGTGGCACCCAAAAGATGACGAAGATATTGAGTGTGTATCTTGCGAAATTGAAAACCTTACTGAACTTCTAGATCTTATGTATGCCAGCTTCGAAAACATGGGAGAAAAACAACTCTTTGTGCTTTTGGGTTTAGCTTTGAATTTATCTTCAAATATTTTTCTTTGGATCAAAGAAGAGGAAAGACGACGTGAAAACAAACCTGATTGAGACTCGCCGCCGTCACATCGTTCGCGCCAAGCTTGATTCAATGATGCGAAGGACTGGGAGTTATTTTCAGCTCGTAAAAATGGACGATGGAACAACGTTACCCGTCGAACTTGATGAAGATATTTTAACAAAATCATTAATCAAATTTTTCGAAGCGATGATTTATGATACCCATAAACGCGAGCAAGCAGAAAATTTAATCTCTGAACATTATTCGAATTGCATGGGAGTTAATAAATTAACGCCCGATGGTGTGGACTTTATGAATGCACTCATTGCCACGCTGGCCGAACAATCATTAAAAGCCGAGGGCTAAATAATGAGAATGATTGAATATCGTGGCGTACTTATTCCCGCTCCCCCACCAATGGTGCAATTAAATTGTGAGCCGGGTTTTACCGGGCGAGTGGTGATCGAGCTGAAAGATGGCGAGTTCGTCAAACAATACCCGCTACGCAAAGAAGAAACATTCTGCTCGCTCGAGGCTTTTCTCGAACTGGCTCAGGAAGCTGGATATCAGGTAATCGCACCCGAGACGGAGGATCACTGTGGCACTGACAGCAATACGCATTCCTGAGCGGGTACACCTGCAGGCGCTGCAGGTCCTGCTGCGGTATCGGCGCCGGCGGATATTCCCGCGGCGAATGCGCCGCACCGGCTACCTCAGCTTAAAGGTTAACCCACGCTGGCGGCTGTTATCGAAAGACGACGGCCGGAACTGGGAAGTTATGAGTCATGAAACCTATAACCGGGAGAAAGACAAATGATCGACAACCGCACTGCCAGCGCTATTGATCTGGCGTTACAGAAGCACCACACGCCAGTCGGCGACCTTTTCGTCGCTATTCGTCACGGCCGAATGAAGCGCTGCTTCAGCCGCGGTACCGCTATTAGCTGGCTGGCCCACTTTCTGACGTCGCATGCTTTCGCGCGATCCGGCTTTACGCAACGTCACCCAGATGTACAGGCAGTCCATCCACTGAAACCTGAGTTGACTCACTGGCAACGTGGCGCCGTCACCCTGGAATATTTTAATGCCCACCAGCGCACCGTTCGCCGGGTGCGCCGCATCCTCGCCCGCAAACGAGAAATGCAGAAGTGGTGCGAAAAGTGGGATGCCATGCACGACCGCTACGTGAAAGAGCGCGAAGAACTTAAAGCCAGCAAACCAGTAGAGGTGCGCAATGCTTCACAACTTTCTTAACCCGGAACCAACCTCAACAGGGATCCGGTCTGGAAACCGGGTGATTGGTTACTCTGCTGCCATTCGCCTGCTGGATAACGGTCGCTATGACAAACACCTTGCCGATGGAATGGAGATTCTGGCCTGCATCATGGAAGCGGTAGAAAGCAGCTGGATCACGCTTAATATCGAGAAGCAAATCATCGTCTGGCGCTGGTTGCTTGCCGCAGTATTCATCACTGAGGAGCGGGAGAAGAATGGGACTGTCGACGTTCCGAACGACGAGGGCGGTGTTGACACTGCTGTTATCTATTCCGGCGAGCATGGTGCCATTAGCGTTTACCCAGGGCCGGAACGCTTTGCGCTCGCAAACCACATTGAGGCTGGCGCCATTGAGAAGTACGGGCCTGATGTTGGCCTGCAGCTGGCGCTGCGGATGTATCAGGACATGGTTGTTGCTGATGAAGAACACGGCTTCAGGTTGTCGGCCATGGGTCGGGAAGGTTTCAACATGCTACACGATGGCTTTATCGAGCAAATCCAGACCGAAGGCGTGCCAGAAGCACCGATTATGCATTGAGGGGAATGATGATGACTGCAAACGATGAGTAACGTGGTCGGCTGGAACTGAAACTACCGGGAATTAGTTATGAAGTCTGGTGCCACTGTTGTGGCCTGAAAGTGGTGTGAGGTTGATATGATTTATCTGGATGTCGTACCGATTACAAAGTACTGCGAAGAGATGGGTGAGACGCTGGATGCCGTTAACAAACGGTTACAACGTGGAGTGTGGCAGGAAGGTGTTCATGTTTTAAAAGTCGATGGTTCCAAAGAACGTTGGATCGACTTAAAGGAGATTGCAAATTGGGCAAGACAAAACAAGGATCACTATCTCTCCCAAGAGGGGTAACAATCCGTCAGCATAAAACTGGCGCCACGCTGGTTATCACTTTCACGTACAAAGGGGTTCTCTGCCGGGAGCCCCTCTCCAGGATGGAAGCTAACGCGCGCGGTGTTAAATATGCCGAGCGCCTGTTGGGGGAAATACAGAACCAAATCAGCGCGGGCGAGTTCGATTATTCGAAATATTTTCCTGGCTCTAAAAAACTCGCTCTGTTTGGGATGGTAAGGAAAACCAAAAATATAAAAGCGTATCTTGATGAATACCTGAAAATCTGCGAAAACCGCAACCTGTCGCCGTCCACCATTGGTGGCTATGAAAAATGTCTCTCCGCGCTTTCTGCGCTGCACAAACTGCACGTTGCTGAGCTTACACCTGCAGTGCTGAAGAACTGGATCGCCGGCAGAAAAACAAAGCTAAAAACCATCAGAAACAACCTGTCGTTTTTGCGTAGTGCTATCGACGAAGCGGTTACCGATGGTCTGCTGACAATCAACCCGGTGACGCTGGTCAGCGCCAGCAGGTACCACGTTGTTGAAAGTAGCCATGGTGCCGACGATTACGAGGTGGACCCGTTTTCGCCCGCGGAAACCAGAGTTATTTATGCAAATTGTAGATACCACGAGTGGAGAAACCTTTTCCGCTTCGCATTTAATACCGGGCTACGCAGTTCCGAACTGTGCGCCCTGCGTTGGTCTGATATCGATTTTGTCGGCAACACTATTCATGTCCAGTCGGCCAGTGTCGTTGGCGTGCTGAAGGGAACGAAAACCAAAGCTGGCACGCGTAAAGTGGAAATGAATGCTGAAGCGCTGCTGGCCCTGCAGGAGCAGAAACAATACACATTTATGAAAAGTGAGTTCATCTTCAGCGATCCGAAAACGGGAGAACCCTGGGCAAACGCCGACGCGATCCGTAAAAAAGCATGGGTGCCGACCCTGAAAAAAGCTGGCGTGCGCTACCGTAACCCGTACCAGACCCGGCACACGTTCGCCACCAAACATATTAGCCAGGGCGTGAACCTTTTCTGGCTGGCGGGCCAGATGGGCCACAAAGGGCCAGAAATGCTGTTCAGGCATTACGGCTCTTACCTGGCAGAATACGACGGACACACTTCTGTAAACTCAGCTTTGCCAGGATGATCACTTAAAATTCACAACCGAAGTCCAGCGATAGACGATACTGTATGCACGGGCAGCACGTTTTGTGTTGCCAACCCCTATGCAGGACAACTATGGTAGAAATGAACTTGACTCTTGACAGAAGGTCAAAATTATAGAAACAGGCTACTTTTAACCGCAGTGTAGGTTATGCTACAATTCTGCGCCCTCGATTTTAGTAGGGGAGCAGAACCTCAAACGGATCATTTGAGGTCACCAAAAGGAGGTCTTTATGTCAGAACTGGTCATGAAGATGTTTGGTTTAAGTGGTTTTGTTAAAGGCGGACAAGCCATGGCAGATCGCTTAAACAAATCAGGTGTGAAGAACATAAAAGTTGTAGGTCGCGGTGCTGTAGTTGTTGATACAGCGGCAGATCCTGAAAAAATTGAGCGCCTTAGAAAGGCCGCCAGAAAGTTTATCGAACAGGATGCAAAAGCCGTAGCAGCTGCAAAAACCAACACTAAGGACAGCGACGAATAACTAATGTTTGCACTACTAATCATACCGTTGCTTGTCAGTGGTTCGTTGCTAGTTACATCTTCTCATAACATTAAACTCTTCTTCCGCTTACACCGATACGATGGCCAACTTCTCTACATGAAGGTGGCCACGTACGGTTTCTACTCATGCCTCGCGGCGATCGTAGCTGCTTACTCCATCAAATTTCTTTGTCCTGGATTAACTTTCGCTACGTGGCTATCTCACCTCATCGATGGCAGCTCAGACCCAAAAGAAAATCGTATTACCGCTTGGCTAATACTTTTATCGGTGACTACCGTTGGTCTTGCCTGGCTTTGGTTGCAATTCTGCAGACTGCGCATTTACGTTGCCGCCTGGCTAATTACCCATGAGCCGAAAGATGAAGAAAGTATCAACTTTTCAAAGCAAGTCATTAGGCTTAATGAGTTGGGAAAGCTACTCTCTGATGGTTCGCTTGGGCAGTTGTTTTTCGATTCGGCGACCGAAGATAGACCTGTGCTGGTGAGCTTAAAATGTCGAAAGGTCTATGTAGGTACAGTCAACATGATAAGTGAACCTAACGAAAAGCAAGGTCCAAACCTCGAAATTTCAATAAGCCCGATCATGTCTGGGTATCGAGATAAGGATACCTTGAGAGTGCTTTTCTCAAACGACTACAACGATCTAGAAGATGTTGATACCAGCATAATATTCCCGCTCAGCGAAGTATCTCATGCATCCTGGTTCAATATGGACATACATGAAAAGGTCGATAACAACCGAGAGCCTAAACCAATCAGCAACCGAAAGGCCAAACGGAAGTACGGGCGAAGCCGGAAATAAAGATCGCGAATGCGGTCTTTTTTCGCGCCTCCCCTCTCTCGCAGGCCATTTCTACGCCCAAATATTTCAAAATATTGGAGAGAATCAGGACGTTACGAGGACAACGATATGCACGCAAACTGCACGCTGGCATAACTCAGGATGCAGTATTGTTATAAATCATATGGTTATATTACTTTCGGGTGCGGGTTCAACTCCCGCCAGCTCCACCAAAATTCTCCATCGGTGATTACCAGAGTCATCCGATGAAGTCCTAAGAGCCCGCACGGTGCAAGCCCTGCGGGCTTTTTTGTGCCTGTTGTTGTTCGAGAACATCCGGCTAAATCCTGTGATTATTGGTATACGATTTCACAAAGGAGTGTCTGTCGATCACGGCTGCTTTCGGTATTTCAGGTGTTCAGGTCACGCATATTCTGGACAGCATCGCACTATTTCGGGGCTACCCGGCGACAATAAGAACCGATCAGGGCCCCGAATTTACCTGCAGCGAACTGGATCAATGGGCCTTTGAACATAGTGTTGAGTTACGCTTAATCCAGCCGGGCAAGCCAACTTAGAACGGATTTATAGAGAGTTTCAACGGTCGCTTTCGGGATGAATACCTGAATGAGAACTGGTTCAGCGAAGTTCTTCATGCCCGGAAAATTATTCATGACTGGCGGCATGACTATAACGAGTCCAATCCTCATTCATCGCTGAATTACCAGATGACATCTGAATTTGCAGCAGGCTGGCGAAACAGGAAACATGAAGAAAAATCAACCTGAAGGTTATATCTAATACTGGAGGCAGATCAATAAAACGAAACACCAGCAGGCAGATGATTTCCCAGATAAAAGCAACAGCTATTCAGGTTACAGCCTGGAATTGCGATCATTTATCCCCAGAGATATCTATAGATTTAATTTTTTCAATAGCAACAACATTTCCAGACATCGCTTCATTGAGAACTTGTACAGCAGAACTAGCATCGCGGTTCTTAATGGACATGTAGACCTTAATATGAGCCTCCACGCTCTCAAGAGTAATACCCAGTGCACGGTTGAGCTCTTCAAGATAATAGTAATAGATATCTTTAATTGAGCTCATAACATTGTAAAAGACACTATTATGGGAGGCCTTGACAATGGCCAGATGGAACTCGTAATCCGCTTCTGAATACTTTTTATAGTCACCCTTGTTGATCAGCATATTGTTCAATGCTTCTTCGAGCTGACGAATATCGTCTTCGGTAGCGTTCAAGACCGCGAGTTCCACACATTTAAATTCCACGGTTTGGCGGAAAATCATCATATCGTGAAATTCTTCGCGACTCAGGTGCATGATTGGACGGGGCTCGTTACTCAACATGTGTGGAGTGAAGTTTTCGCTCACGTAGCTGCCGCTACCCTGCCGTGTCACCACTATCCCAAGATCACGAAAACGCTGTACCGCACTACGTACACTGACACGGCTAACGTTAAATGAGGCAGTTAGCTCCGCTTCCGAAGGTAAACGACTACCTGGCGCCCAGCTGCCGTCCAGCAGCTTGCTGCATATCTGATCATAAATTTCATTTACAACATTTTGTTTTTGAATGGATTTTATGCTCAAGATGGGTATCCGTTAAGATGTCGCTGAAGTAATTTATTGTATAACACTTCACTTTTAAGAACAAAGCGCCCGGCTGGACGCTTTTCACCGTTAATCGAAACGAATGAGCACCTTAGCAGAGACATTTTTGTCTGTGGCGGTAATCAATGCGTCTTCAATTTGCTGGGGCGGGAACTCGGCGCTGATAAGCGGGCGAGGATCGACACGACCATCTTCCAGCCAGCGTACCGCGGTGATGAACTCACCGATAAAACGGAATGACCCGACCCAATTGAGTTCTTTAACCAGCATCGGAGACACTGGCCAGCTTACCGCGCTGGCGCCCATCCCCACCTGAACGATGGTGCCTGCAGGGCGGGTGAAATCGACGGTGGATGTCACGGCAATCGGCGCGCCAGAGGCCTCAAACACGACATCAAAATAGCCTTTATGCTGCTGATAATAGACAACCTGTTCTTCAACCCGCGGATCCATCACCGCAGTGGCCCCCATCTGGCGAGCCAGTTCCAGGCAGCGAGGGCTGAGATCGGACGCCACCACTTCAGATGCTCCTGCACTGCGCGCCGCCGCGACGATCAGACAACCAATGGGGCCTGCGCCAATCACCAGTACGCGTTTGCCGGTCAACTGGCCCGCCTTTTTTACTGCATGAATAGCGACCGCCAGCGGTTCCGAAAAGGCCATCACGTTTGCAGGCACGCGCCTATCGTAAGGAATACATTGCTCCGGTTTTACCACCACGTATTCAGAAAAACCGCCATTGACATGTGGATTGAACTGCGCGCTGCCCATAAAGCACATGGAGCCGCACAGATTTTGATGGCCGGAAAGGCACATCTCGCACTGATTGCAGGGGCTGGACGGGTTCACAGCAACCGTCTGGCCAACTTTCAGCTCGCTGCCCGCTGGCACTTTGCTGATCACGCCAACAAACTCATGGCCAATCACCATCGGATGCTTGAGGACAGACATCCCCGCGCGGCCATGCTGATAGTAGTGGATATCAGAGCCACAGATGCCGCCGCAAGCGACCTTCACGACGACATCATATTCATCATGCTCGATTTCACGTGATTCAAAGCGTACGTCTTTTTCCGCATGGGCCAGACAAGCGTTACAGGTTATTTTTCCCATTTTGATGATGACCTCATTATTTGTTGGCAGTTGCCGGATTAATGGTATTCTTATCCACGGTGTCGGCATTCTTTTTTTCAGGCAGGATCACTTCAATCTTTCCCACCAAGAATATGTAGGCTAATAAGCCCAGTCCGGCGACGCCTGCGATATACCACATGGCGTACTGGAAGTTTTGCGTGCGCTGGAGAATAACCCCAATAACAATTGGGCTAACGATCCCAGAAAGGTTCCCGCAAATATTTAAAAAGCCGCCCATCGTGCCAAGGAAATTACGAGGAATCACATCGCTCCAGACCACCCAACCCAGGTTTGAAAAGGCGTTAGCAAAGAACGCAACAGACAGAATGATAATCGCAATAACCGGCTGGTTTTCAAAGAAATTGACCAGACCGATAATCATGGTGACGCATAGGCCAGCCATAACGGGTAATTTTCGTGCCAACGTTCGGGATTTTCCTTTTTTCAGCAGCATGTCGCTTAGCGTACCGCCACAAAGCACCCCCAGCATCGCCATAATATAGGGAAGCATAGCACCCACCCCGGCTTTTGAAATAGAGAGATGCAGCCCTTTTTCCAGGTAAACAATAAACCAGGTCAGGAAAAAATAGAGTGTAGACGAGCAGGCAAACTGGGTGATGAACAGGCCCCAAATCGTTTTTTTGCTGAGGAAGAACTTAATATCTTGCCAGCTGATTTTTGCACTCACGGAGGATTGGTTCGCCGAACCATAGCCGCCGCCTGCTTTGATATAATCCAGTTCTGCCTGGTTCACAGCGGTGCTGTGCTGTGGATCGCGGTAATACATAAGCCAGTAGATGCCAAACAGAATCCCGGCGCCCCCGGACAGATAAAACGACATTTCCCAACCGTAATTAGCCACAATAAAGGCGAGGGCAGGTGTCAGCAGCGCGAGACCAAGGTATTGTGCACTGGAATAAATCGCGGTCGCACGGGCTCGCTCATGGTCTGGGAACCAGGTTGCGATTATTTTCGTGTTAGACGGGAAGGACGGTGCTTCGGCAACACCAATTAATGCGCGGCAGGCCAGAAGCATGGCAAATGAAGCGGTTGCCGTCGCGAATAAATTGTGTGAGGCGAACCCCATCATAAAGGTAAAAATACTCCACAGAATAATTGCACCACCGTAAAGAATACGTGAGCCAATGCGATCAAGAACATAGCCGACAGGAATTTGACTGGCGGCGTAGGCCCAGGTAAACATGGAGAAAAGCAAACCCAGTTGTGTTGGCGTCAGACTGAAATCATTCTGGATATTCGAACCAGCAACGGCAAGATTGGCGCGATCCATATAATTAATTGCAGTCACAATAAACAGCAATGTGAGAATAAAGAGTCGTTGTCTTGAAGCCTTCATAATGATACCTGTGTTATATCGGCATGCATCGGGGTGAACACATGCCATCAATTTTAAAGGCGGGTAGGTAGAGTACGGGCGGCTTATAACACGGCGAGCCAGCCACCATCGACGTAAATAATCTGCCCGTTGATATAATCGGATGCTCTGGATGATAAGAAGACGGCCGTGCCGATAAGCTCATCCGGACGACCCCAGCGCTGAGAGGGGTTGCTGCTTTTCACCCAGGCGTCGAACTGTTTGTCTTCGATAAGTGCAGTGTTCATATCCGTCAGAATGTAGCCCGGCCCAATGGCGTTGGTCTGGATATTAAACTGTGCCCATTCTGCGGCCATCGAGCAGGTGAGCATTTTGATACCGCCTTTTGCCGCCGTGTACGGGGCAACGGTCGGTCGTGCAGCCTGGCTGGTAAGCGAGCCAATATTAATGATTTTGCCGCCACTGTTACGGGCCATCATCCGTTTTGCCGCCGCGCGGGACACCAGAAATGCGCTGGTCAGGTTAGTGTCGATCACCTTCTGCCAGCTTTCCAGCTCCAGTTCGACCATCGGTTTACGGTACTGAATACCGGCGTTATTGATCAGGATATCCACACTGATCCCTTCTGCATCGAGTTTGCTAAAAGCCGCCTCAATCGCCTGTTCATCGGTGACGTCAAAAGCCACGCCTTGTGCGTCGTAACCCTTGCTTGTCAGTGTATCCACGGATTCGGCCAGCAGTGTGTCGCGAATATCATTCAGGATGACCCGTGCGCCTGCAGCGGCAAGGCCCTCTGCGTAGGCAAAGCCCAGTCCGCGTGCAGAACCCGTCACCAGCGCCGTTTTCCCGGTTAAATCAAATAAAGCGTTCATGTTGTTTCCTCATTCGTTTAATTTGTATGACGACTGTCTTTTTTAAGGTTGAATTTTCATCCTGACAAAATCAACAGTTCACCTATGAATTTGCAACAAGGATCACAAACAGCTCCACTTCGCGATCATGTTATTAATATTAAATTATTGAATTATAAGTATTTGTTTAATTTTAATTGAACGCAATTTGATCGCTATCACAGAATGGCACTCTAAGCGATCCTTTGTAAAAGAAGCGTGATATAACAGCACCAAGTTGTAGGACAACTTACAAATATACACCATGTCATCCACAACGGTATGACAT
This sequence comes from Klebsiella sp. 1SOBk10mer, assembly GCF_046602535.1. NCBI lineage: Bacteria > Pseudomonadati > Pseudomonadota > Gammaproteobacteria > Enterobacterales > Enterobacteriaceae > Klebsiella > Klebsiella sp. 1SOBk10mer. The sequence goes on along the minus strand of NZ_JBKIUP010000004.1, from coordinate 335,222 downwards.
GCGGTAAATTCGCTGAGTTGAGGAGAGAAAGTGAGTAACCTGAAAATCACTAACGTGAAAACAATTCTGACGGCGCCGGGCGGCATTGATTTGGCGGTCGTTAAGATAGAAACCAATGAGCCGGGGTTGTATGGGCTGGGATGCGCGACCTTTACGCAGCGTATCTTCGCGGTAAAAAACGCGATCGATGAGTACATGGCGCCTTTTCTGATCGGCAAAGATCCGACCCGTATTGAGGACATCTGGCAGTCAGGCGCGGTGAGCGGTTACTGGCGCAATGGCCCGATCATGAACAATGCATTGTCCGGCGTGGACATGGCGCTGTGGGATATCAAAGGTAAGCTGGCGGGGATGCCAGTTTATGATCTGCTGGGCGGCAAATGCCGTGATGGGATCCCATTGTACTGTCACACTGACGGTGGCGATGAAGTTGAAGTGGAAGATAACATCCGCGCCAGAATGGAAGAAGGCTACCAGTACGTTCGCTGCCAGATGGGAATGTATGGTGGTGCGGGGACCGATGACCTCAAACTGATCGCCACGCAGCTGGCACGTGCGAAGAACATTCAGCCGAAACGTTCACCGCGCAGCAAAACGCCTGGCATCTACTTTGACCCGGATGCCTACGCCAAAAGCGTTCCGCGTCTGTTCGACCACCTGCGTAACAAGCTCGGTTTTGGCATCGAATTTATTCATGATGTCCATGAGCGCGTCACCCCGGTGGCCGCCATTAACCTTGCAAAGACACTGGAACAATATCAATTGTTTTATCTCGAAGACCCAGTCGCACCGGAAAATATCGACTGGTTGAAAATGCTGCGCCAGCAGTCTTCCACGCCAATATCCATGGGCGAACTGTTTGTCAATGTTAATGAGTGGAAGCCGCTCATCGACAACAAACTGATCGACTACATTCGTTGTCATGTGAGCACCATCGGCGGTATCACGCCGGCGAAGAAACTCGCTGTCTATAGCGAACTGAACGGCGTGCGTACCGCGTGGCACGGTCCTGGTGATATTTCACCAGTCGGGGTCTGCGCCAATATGCATCTGGATCTGAGTTCACCGAACTTCGGCATTCAGGAATACACGCCCATGAACGACGCGCTGCGTGATGTCTTCCCGGGTTGCCCGGAGATTGACCTCGGCTATGCCTACCTGAACGATAAGCCTGGCTTGGGTATCGACATTGATGAAGCCGAGGCGGCGAAATACCCGTGCGAGGGGGGGATCCCTTCCTGGACAATGGCGCGCACACCTGACGGCACGGCTTCAAGACCGTAAATAATAAAGACCCGGCTTAAATTTGCCGGGTCTTTATTACAGCTAGCCACTCAAAATAATGAGTCCGACGAATCACCATAAAAATCCAACGCATAAATACGCCTTTCCCTATCAATACCGTCACCACTCTTTTTGCGCCTTCCCTTCTAAGCAACCTATAAACATCCCCAACAGAATTGATCTACTCCTGCACTAATTACGCCGCTGCCAGCCCATCGGTGATTACCAGAGTCATCCGATGAAGTCCTGAAAGCCCGCACGGCGCAAGCCCTGCGGGTTTTTTTGTTACCTGTGCGGTCATATTCTCTGTATCAATCTCGAGCATCATCTATGCTTGTTTTGCACTACGATGCCATATCGTAAAAAACCATGGTGCAAAAACATACCTAACCAATTGAAATACCAAACTAATACCGAGTAGCAACTACGCGATGGCGACGGGCTGGCGTTGTTGATTAAGCCATTCGGCAGAAAGATCTGGTTCTTCAAATACACTCCCCCGGCGCTGAAAAAAAGGGCCACCATCAGCATTGGACCCCACCCCGCTTGGTGCCAAATGCCAACGCTGCAGCCATAATCTCACCATGGCGTGATGTAACAGATGACGACTGATGGTTATCTTCGTCAGGTACGTGATGTTTCTAAAGACAAAGAAAGGCGAATCATGGGCAGATTTCAAGGTAAACGCATCCTTATCACTGGCGGTACCAGCGGTATGGGATTTGCAGGCGCACTGCGCATTGTTAGTGAGGGCGGCAATGTTGCCATTACGGGCCTCAATGATGAAAGGCTGAAGCGCGCCCGTAGTCTACTGCCTGAATCATCTCTCATTCTGAAAAACGATGCAGCCAGCGAAGCAGATATAAGCGTTCTTCAGGCAGCGATAAGCGGCTGGGGTTCACTCGACGGACTATGGCTTAATGCTGGCTTCGCAGAAGTAGGTGCTCCGGAATCGGTGACAGCGGATGCTTTTAACCGCATGATGAATGCTAACGTCCGCGGCCCGATGCTGCAGCTTGCCGCTCTTTCTGGATCCCTCAATTCAGGCGCGTCTGTTCTTGTCACCTCATCTTCATCTGTATATGAAGGTGCGGCAATGACCAGCCTCTATGCAGCAACGAAAGGCGCAGTTGTCGCAATGGTTAAAAGCTGGGCCTCTGCGCTGGCTGTGCGGGGTATTCGCGCCAATACGCTGGTACCGGGTCCGATCGAAACGAACTTTAGACATTTCATGCCGGAAGAGTCGCGTCAGCAGTTTGAGGATTTTGTTGTCAGCCAGGTCCCCCTCGGCCGGGCAGGAACCGCGGAAGAAGCCTCTGCTGTCGCACTTTTCCTGCTTTCTGATGATGCATCCTATGTCACCGGCAGTCAGTACGCGGTAGATGGCGGGCTGGTGCATTACTAGATATGGCAACACCGGCATCATTTCCTGATTCAGATCCTCAAACCCCCACTGTAGAAGTGGGGAAAATAACGGCCCCTGCTTACATCAATAAACAATCCGTTACTCCAGAATCATCCATTTTTCGCTTAAAACAGCCCGGCAATATCCGAACGCAACGAACAGATTCAATGTGCAATATCTCCCGTTACCCAGACTGCCCATCAAACCGGTGAACACCAAAATGGTTCATTTGAAAGGATAAACGTGGTATTCAGGCATGGCGGGCGCGTGAAGAATCACTGACTGTTGATGCAGCGATGACATATCAGGCCAGCGACAGCAGTGTTATGTCCCTACCGCAATCTCAACTGGGCGGGGCGTTTATTCGGATGAGAAGGACTCACTCGGGGAGGGGGGCAATAATGGCAGATTCAGAACGCGATAAACCAGCTGCGTTGTCATTAAATATCGGCAGTAAAATAAGACGACTACGGCAGTCCCGGGGGATTTCGTTAAACGATCTGTCTAAATTGTCAGGGGTTTCAAAGGGAGCGTTATCCAAGCTGGAATCAGGATCTTCCAGTCCCCGAGTTGATACGCTGGACGCTATCGCCACCGCGTTACGTTTACCGGTCGGCGATTTGCTAAGCGGCAGCAGGATGTATCCCCGCTTTGAAAAATATCGCCCTGTGCCGGGCGATTATTCGCAAATGATGAAATTCCGCATCGGCCCCGGCAATACCTCCGAGATATGGTTGCTGCAAATGGAACCGCGGGTCACCATCCACAGCCCCGGACATTCAGAGGGGGCGCATGAACATATTCTGGTACACAGCGGAACTCTGCGCCTGCGCTTGAGCCAGTATGAAGTCATCACCCTGGAGCCCGGGGATTTTTATGCCTTCTCTGCGGAGATTGCGCACACGTACAGCGCAACGGAAACGGCGGTTAGCGCGATGGTGGTGATGACTCACCTCGAGCCCGGTTAACTCCGCCGCGCCATTATCGGACCTGGAGACCTGAGATATGGCGCCAGAGTTTCGGGCATCTGTTCACTTAAAGAAACAAAAACGGTCCGCTGAATGCCTGAGGGAAAATTATTTTAAAAATAAAATTAATTAAATTCAGTCGATTGATTGCGAACTGATAAATATCTTCCCCCGTCATCGGGAAACCCGTTGTTCAGTTTGCGGGTTAACTGTATTGTTATTTCGAACAGCAGAGCCGGCCTGCTTGCGCTGTATTTTCCCACAAAGCAAAGCAGGCGTAATAGCCGGAAAGCTGGCCATAACACGGTCACTTTCCTGATGATCCTGGCGTCTTTTTATTAGCGATCAATATCGCCTAACCCGGCTGTGCGCCGTGCGGCCCAATGCCTGCTCTTTTTTTATGACGAAATCAACCCACCCGCATTAAATATGTGTGACGGAGAAGATGAATGCGTAAAGTTAATTTAAAAGACAGTTTTGCTCTGTTCAGCGATTACTGGAGCCCGAAAGTTGTCGGCGAAATGAATAACGAATATGTCAAACTGGCTAAATTATCCGGAAAATTTGACTGGCATCATCATGAACAGGAGGACGAGCTTTTTCTTGTGGTCAGCGGCCGCTTGCGAATGGGCTTAAGAACAGGCGATATTATTCTTGATGCCGGTGAGTTTATTATTGTGCCGAAAGGAACTGAGCATTGTCCTGAAGCGTTAACCGAAGAGTGCTGCGTCGTTTTACTGGAGCCAAAATCGACCCTGAATACGGGTAATATCGTCAATGAACGTACCGTGCGTGAACTGGATAAACTCTAATCGTCTGGCTGTGCGGAACAAACCGGGCCAGGGGTCGTTTTAGCGTTACCAATTACCCGCCCCCCCTCTCAGGATAAGACCACCCACAACATCTCGCACAACCCTTGCACCCTCCGGCCGCGTCCGCGGCCGGAGGGATAGATTTACCCCTTGGCAGAATACGCGTCCAGCATGGCTAGGACCGCCCGACGCGCCGCATCGTCTGCGATATTGTCAGGCAGCGCATCAGCCCGCAGATTGACATAAGCGTCAGCAGCCCTTCGGATGGCAATCCCGACAGAGTGACGATCGTGCGTTGCCAGGGTGGAAGTCAGCAGGCCATCGGGATCAATGCCGAGGGCTTCTATTCGGCGAACGCCGCGTTGCGGTAGATTGGCACGACGGAACAGCATCGGCCCCAGTACTTGTTCCCGGAAGAAAGACAGCATCCCCAGCGCTTCGAAGAGTTCGCCCCTGCCCAGTTTAACCACGGCATAATGCAGCCAGATCCAGGCTCGGGACTCAAACCACTCCGGCGTCATGTTCGGCCAGTGCGCGCTAAATTTTGCCAGCTGTCGCTCGAGAGCATCGTGATCTCGGGTAAATAGCACGGCAGGCTCTTCAACGCGCTGAGTGAGCATGTCCAGGGTGATAAATTTGAGATCGACATGCAGAAGTTGCGGGCCAAACAGACAGATCAGCAGGCGAGGCTCGCCGACGTGTTCCCCGGTGAAAGCATGTAGCAGATGGCCGAGGGTTCCGGCGAACGCCATACGCTGAGCCATGATTTCGTCATAATAGAGAGGGTCGACCACCACCACGAAATCGAGATCGGAGTATTGATCAAACCCGCCATGGATAAACGAGCCGCCGGCGAGAAGGGCGAGGATCCGCGGGTCAGACTGTAATTTAAGCTTCAGTTGCTCTGCAAAACTTCTGTGTAAATCGGGGAGCGTATTAAACATACTTTTTCCTGTTCACAAAAAAGACAAAGCATTACAGAATATCGAGCGATTCATCAGCAGACCAGATATTTCTGCTGGAACCCTACCCTCCATCGCGAAGCGCTAAATGCAAGCAATACTCCCCTCAAACCACCTCGCTCATCCACTCAGCAAACGCCCGCACGGCGGGAGAGAGAAAACGCTGGTGCGGATAGAGCAAAGTGACGGGTACCGGGGGCGGCTGCCAGTCCGTCAGCACTTCCACCAGTCTCCCCTCCTGCAGGTGGTCAGCAACGATATTCTCCGCCAGCTGCGCCAGCCCGAAGCCCGCCAGGCACATTTTTATATAGAGCCCCGTTTCATTCACCGCGGCGGTGCCGCTGACGGGTACAGAAAAAGTCTCGCCGTGGCGAACGAAGCGGAACTCATCGGCCCGCCTCGCCTGGCCGGAGAAATAATGCACCGCCCGGTGCCGAGAGAGCGCCTCCGGTGACGGCGGCACGCCATATTCCCGAAGATAGTCCGGTGACGCGCAGGTCACCCAGCGAAAGCGGCCCAGAGGCCGGGCCACCAGGCTGGAGTTGTTCAGCTCTCCCGTGCGTATCACGCAGTCGATGCCTTCCTGAATGAGATCGACCGGCCGATCGCTGACGCCGATCATCAGGTAGATGTCAGGGTAGCGTCGGTAAAAGTCTTGCAGATGGGGCATGACGATGAAATGCGCGATGCCCGCGGGCATATCAACCCGCAGACGCCCCTGAGGCCGCGCGACAGACTCGCCCAGGCTGGATTCGCTATGTTCGATGAGGGCGAGAATTTCCCGGCACTGCGCCAGATACTGCATCCCTTCCGGAGTCAGGCTCACCCGCCTTGTGGTCCGGTTCAGCAGCCGCACCTTCAGGTACTTCTCAAGGCTTTTAATGGTACTGGTGACAGTGGAGGCAGGCAGGGAAAGGGTTTCCGCGGCACGCACGAAGCTCCCTGCCTCTGCGACGCGCATAAACATCTGCATAGCCTGGATACGATCCACCTTCTTTCTCTCCTGTAGCGAGCAGCTTACCGACAGATGGCATGATTATTCGTTGATTATGAATAATGAAAACAATTTAGGCATCTTTTTGCGCTTAATCGCCTGGCGTATCGTTGCACGGTGGATGACGAATGAGGGGTTGAAAATGACCATGACCTCAACAAATATCCATACAATCAACAAATTAAATAACACGCATAAAGGAAAAGTCATGTCCGTTCAGGCTGTCGAATTACGTAAGGCCTATCGTTTATTGCAGGTCGGGTCCACCACCATGATTTCCGCAAAATATGATGGCGTCGAAAATGTCATGTCAGCCGCCTGGGTTGGGCTGGCAGGCGAGCGAAAAGTGGTGGCCTATATCGGCACCCAGGCCTTCACTCGTCAGCTGGTGGAAAAGAGCGGCTATTTCGTCGTGCAGATCCCCGTAGTCAGCCAGATGGCAACCGTCCTCTACGCTGGCGGGCGCAGCTATGCCGATGCGCCGGATAAAAACGACACCATCCCCTTCTTTTATCAGCCGGAGTTCGATCTCCCCCTTGTCGCCGACTGCGCGGGCTGGCTGGTGTGTAAAGTGATGCCTTACCCGGACATCCAGCAACAGCACAATCTGTTTATGGGTGACATCGTCGCCGCCTGGAGCGATGACCGGGTATTCCGTAACGGGCACTGGATTTTTGATGATGCGCCGGACGAGCTGCGGACCGTTCACTATGTCGCTGGCGGGCAGTTCTATGCCATCGGCAAAGGCAGCAAATTCGATCATGGACCGGGTAAGGACTGACCCTCCCCGGTCATGAAGATCACTGACGAGATGTCTGCGCGGCAGAGCGGCTGATACTCCGGCGCCAGACGCCGGGCGCCTGGCCATACTGGCGCTTGAAGCTGCGGTTGAAGGACTGCTGGGAGTCAAAGCCGAGGGCGATCGCCACGTTGAGGATCGGCTCGTTGCTGTGGGCTAAGCGTTCAACCGATTTTTGCAGCTTTTGCGCCCGGATATACTCCCCGAGGGGGTGCCCGGTATGTTCTTTGAAGATCCGCTGCAGGTGCCACTTCGAATAGCCGGCTCGCCGGGCAACGGTATCAATATCCAGACGGCTATCAAGATGGTTGTCGATCCAGTCGATCAGATCCTGAATGATGGCGCCAGTGTTCATCATATTTCCCCCTCGCGGCCGGTTAAAAGCATCTTTAGCAGTTGCATTAAAAGGTGGCCTGGTTTTACACAAAATGCAAGTTTTATTGTTGCATTTAAAACCCTGCCAGGATCGCGCCTTTTTTCTCCGGCGAGGATCGCACATAAAGTGCAACAATTATTCTTGCACTTAGTTAAGCGCCTTCCTACAATCGCCGCGATAGTGTATTCGAAATTGTTACAATTTTGTGGCGATGATCGACACAAATGGCCTTAAGCCAGCCCGGACAAAGGAAGTGGCGCAACCTCTCAGGCTGCGTCTTGCCCGGCGGCTACAATGACTGGAATAAAAATAATGAGCCTGCAAAAAACCTGGGGAAACATTCACCTGACCGCGCTCGGCGCGATGATGCTCTCCTTTCTGCTCGTCGGCTGCGACGACAGCGTCGCGCAAAACGCCGCGCCGCCCGCGCCTGCCGTCAGCGCCGCTAAGGTGTTGGTGAAGTCGATCAGTCAGTGGGATAGTTTTAACGGTCGCATTGAAGCGGTGGAGAGCGTTCAGCTCCGCCCCCGCGTCTCGGGATATATTGATAAAGTGAATTATACCGACGGCCAGGAGGTGAAAAAGGGCCAGGTGCTGTTCACGATAGACGACAGAACCTATCGCGCCGCGCTGGAGCAGGCGCAGGCGACGCTGGCGAGAGCCAAAACGCAGGCCAGTCTGGCGCAAAGCGAGGCGAACCGCACCGATAAATTAGTGCATACCAACCTCGTCTCCCGTGAAGAGTGGGAGCAGCGCCGGTCAGCCGCGGTTCAGGCCCAGGCCGATATTCGCGCCGCGCAGGCGGCGGTGGATGCCGCGCAGCTTAACCTCGACTTCACCAAAGTGACTGCCCCTATCGACGGCCGCGCCAGCCGGGCGCTGATCACCAGCGGCAACCTGGTCACGGCGGGCGACACCGCAAGCGTGCTCACCACCCTGGTCTCGCAGAAGACGGTGTACGTCTACTTTGACGTCGACGAGTCCACCTACCTGCACTATCAGAATCTCGCCCGCCGCGGGCAAAGCGCCTCCAGCGATAATCAGGCGCTTCCGGTGGAGATTGGCCTGGTTGGCGAAGAGGGCTATCCCCATCAGGGCAAAGTGGATTTTCTCGATAATCAGTTAACGCCGAGCACCGGCACCATCCGCATGCGCGCCCTGCTGGATAACTCGCAGCGGCTGTTCACGCCGGGGCTGTTTGCCCGCGTGCGTCTGCCGGGCAGCGCGGCGTTCCAGGCTACGCTTATCGACGACAAAGCGGTGCTCACCGATCAGGACCGCAAATATGTCTATATCGTTGATAAAGATGGCAAAGCGCAGCGACGTGATATCACGCCGGGGCGGCTGGTCGACGGTTTACGCATCGTGAAGCAGGGTCTGAAGCCTGGGGATAGCGTCATCGTCGACGGCTTACAAAAAGTGTTTATGCCGGGTATGCCGGTTAACGCCAAAACCGTTGCCATGACCCCCAGCGCCGCCCTCAACTGATCCCTTATCAGAGAATCCAAGACATGGACTTTTCCCGCTTTTTTATCGACAGGCCCATTTTCGCCGCGGTGCTGTCGATTTTAATTTTTATCATCGGGTTAATCGCCATCCCGCTGCTGCCGGTGAGCGAATATCCTGACGTCGTGCCGCCCAGCGTGCAGGTGCGCGCGGAGTATCCCGGCGCCAACCCGAAAGTGATCGCCGAGACCGTGGCGACGCCGCTGGAGGAAGCGATCAACGGCGTTGAAAACATGATGTACATGAAATCGGTCGCCGGCTCCGACGGCGTGCTGGTGACCACCGTGACCTTCCGCCCGGGTACCGACCCGGATCAGGCGCAGGTTCAGGTGCAGAACCGGGTCGCGCAGGCCGAGGCGCGTCTGCCGGAGGATGTGCGCCGTCTGGGGATCACCACCCAGAAACAGTCCCCGACGCTGACCCTGGTGGTACATCTGTTTTCGCCAAACGGTAAGTACGACTCGCTGTATATGCGCAACTACGCCACGCTGAAGGTGAAGGATGAGCTGGCGCGCCTGCCCGGCGTCGGCCAGATCCAGATATTTGGCTCCGGCGAATACGCGATGCGCGTCTGGCTGGATCCCAACAAGGTGGCCGCCCGCGGTCTGACGGCCTCGGATGTGGTGACGGCGATGCAGGAGCAAAACGTCCAGGTCTCCGCCGGTCAGCTTGGCGCCGAGCCGCTGCCGCAGGAGAGCGATTTCCTGATCTCGATTAACGCCCAGGGCCGTCTGCATACCGAAGAAGAGTTTGGCAATATCATTCTGAAAACGGCGCAGGACGGCTCGCTGGTCCGCCTGCGCGACGTGGCGCGCATCGAGATGGGTTCCGGTAGCTATGCGCTGCGCTCCCAGCTCAACAATAAGGATGCGGTCGGGATCGGTATCTTCCAGTCCCCTGGGGCTAACGCCATCGATTTGTCGAACGCCGTGCGTGCCAAAATGGCCGAGCTGGCCACCCGCTTCCCGGAAGATATGAAATGGGCGGCGCCGTACGACCCGACGGTTTTCGTCCGCGACTCCATCCGCGCGGTGGTGCAGACGCTGCTGGAGGCGGTCGTGCTGGTGGTACTGGTGGTGATCCTGTTCCTGCAGACCTGGCGCGCATCGATTATCCCGCTGATCGCGGTGCCGGTATCGGTGGTCGGTACCTTCAGCATTCTCTATCTGCTGGGCTTCTCGCTGAATACCCTGAGCCTGTTCGGGCTGGTACTGGCGATTGGTATCGTGGTGGATGACGCCATCGTGGTGGTGGAAAACGTCGAGCGCAATATCGAAGAGGGGCTTGCGCCGCTTGCCGCGGCGCATCAGGCGATGCGAGAGGTCTCCGGGCCGATTATCGCTATTGCGCTGGTGCTGTGCGCGGTGTTCGTGCCAATGGCGTTTCTCTCAGGCGTTACCGGTCAGTTCTACAAGCAGTTTGCGGTGACCATCGCCATCTCCACGGTGATCTCGGCCATCAACTCGCTGACGCTCTCCCCGGCGCTGGCGGCCCTGCTGTTAAAGCCGCACGGCGCGAAGAAAGACCTCCCTACCCGGCTGATCGATCGTCTGTTTGGCTGGATTTTCCGTCCGTTTAACCGCTTTTTCCTGCGCAGCTCAAACGGCTATCAGGGGCTGGTGAGCAAAACCCTCGGTCGCCGTGGCGCAGTGTTTGTGGTGTACCTGCTGCTGCTCTGCGCCGCAGGGGTGATGTTTAAAGTCGTTCCCGGCGGATTTATTCCCACCCAGGACAAACTGTACCTGATTGGCGGCGTGAAGATGCCGGAAGGTTCGTCGCTGGCGCGCACCGATGCGGTGATCCGCAAAATGAGCGAGATCGGGATGAATACCGAAGGGGTCGATTATGCGGTCGCCTTCCCCGGTCTTAACGCGCTGCAGTTCACCAACACGCCGAATGCCGGGACGGTCTTTTTTGGCCTGAAACCGTTCGACCAGCGCAAACACTCGGCGGCGGAAATCAATGCGGAAATCAACGCTAAAATCGCGCAAATCCAGCAGGGCTTTGGCTTCTCCATCCTGCCGCCGCCGATTTTAGGACTGGGTCAGGGCTCCGGCTACTCCCTTTACATCCAGGATCGCGGTGGGCTGGGCTATGGCGCGCTGCAAAGCGCGGTGAATGCGATGTCCGGGACGATTATGCAGACGCCGGGGATGCACTTCCCAATCTCGACCTACCAGGCTAACGTGCCGCAGCTGGACGTGCAGGTCGATCGCGATAAGGCGAAAGCGCAGGGGGTATCGCTGACCGATCTGTTCGGCACGCTGCAGACCTATCTCGGCTCGTCTTATGTCAATGACTTTAACCAGTTCGGGCGTACCTGGCGCGTGATGGCCCAGGCTGACGGACCATACCGCGAGAGCGTGGAAGATATCGCCAATCTGCGCACCCGCAATAATCAGGGCGAAATGGTGCCGATCGGCAGTATGGTGAATATCAGTACCACCTACGGGCCGGATCCGGTGATCCGCTACAACGGTTATCCGGCGGCGGACCTGATTGGCGATGCCGATCCGCGCGTTCTCTCCTCCTCGCAGGCGATGACGCTGCTGGACGCCATGTCTAAACAGGTGCTGCCGAATGGGATGAATATTGAATGGACGGATCTCAGCTTCCAGCAGGCCACTCAGGGCAACACGGCGCTGATCGTCTTCCCGGTGGCGGTGCTGCTGGCGTTCCTCGTGCTGGCAGCGCTGTATGAAAGCTGGACCCTGCCGCTGGCGGTGATCCTTATCGTGCCGATGACGATGCTCTCCGCGCTATTTGGCGTCTGGCTGACCGGGGGCGATAACAACGTCTTCGTGCAGGTGGGGCTGGTGGTCCTGATGGGCCTGGCCTGTAAAAACGCCATTCTGATCGTCGAGTTTGCCCGCGAGCTGGAGATTCAGGGCAAAGGCATCATGGAGGCCGCGCTGGAGGCGTGCCGCCTGCGTCTGCGCCCGATTGTGATGACCTCCATCGCCTTTATCGCCGGGACCATTCCGCTGATCCTCGGCCACGGCGCAGGAGCGGAAGTTCGCGGCGTCACCGGGATCACGGTGTTCTCCGGGATGCTGGGGGTGACGCTGTTCGGTCTGTTCCTGACACCGGTGTTTTACGTGACGCTACGGAAACTGGTGACCCGCAGTAAGCCGATCCAGGAGGATCTGCCCGCCTAGCCTGCAGCAGATAACAAAAAACCGCCTTCACAATTTGAAGGCGGTTTTTTTTCGTCACCAGAAAATGATTAATGCGCTTTTTTAAACCGGGCGATCATTTCCGGTACCGGGTCGCAGCCGCTGGTATCGGCGTTTTTGAGCGCCTCCAGCGCGCTGGCCACGGTATGGCGAGCGAGAACGTTCAGCGAAGCCTGCTCCGCTTCGTCAGCGACCGATTTGAAGTACCAGCAGGCGTTGGCGCTGACCACGCAGCGAGCCGGGACCTCAGGACGCGACGCCCACAGTTTTTTATCTTCGATAACGGAAAGGTAGATATCACGCAGAGTGATTTTGTCCGCCGGGCGGCCAAGATGAATAGAGCCGTTGCGGCCAAGCGTGGAGACAATGATGCCGTCACGGGTGAGCGGAACCATTAATTTGCGGATAAAGCTCGGGTTGGCTTCCAGGCCGTAGGCCAGAATCGCACTCGTTGAACGTTCACCCATCTGCTCCGCCATTGCTACGCTGAGAACCATCTGCAAAGCTGTCGGGAAGCGGTAATCTAACATGGTTTTGTCCTGGATTGCGGTGAATCTTGTTCTTTTTGGCACCGCAGAGGTGAGTAATCAATGAACAACAATATAACAAATACGGGAATTTTTTTGAAGCAATCTGCGGTTAGCCTGCGAAGTAAATTTTCTGATTTCGTCCGCAAAGACGGGCTGAGAAACCGCGCTCTTCCGTACCGGTTTTACTGAACGGCAATCTCCTCACCGTTTCCCAGTGGCTGCCCCCTGCGTTAAAGAAATCCGCTGCCATAACGGCAGCGGATCCTGCAGGGTGTTATGCCGTTAATTCCAGCTCGGTTTCAAAGGTGGTCACCGGCACAAACGGCAGATAGGAGATCCGCAGCCTCTCGGCCACCTTCAGGCGATGCCAGCCAGCCGGCAGGCCACCGGGTTTGAGCACCGTGATGGTCGCCTTTTCACCGAAGTTCCACCGGTCGTCGTAGACGCTCTCCAGCTCGTCGAGCGTCCACTCCCGGCCGCGCAGCGCCAGGCGGATCGCCTGCCGCGGGATGGCTTCGCCGTTGAGGGTCACGGCGATATCTTCCACCATCGACAGACCCAGACCGCGGTAGTAAGGCAGACGGGCCAAAAAGCGCACGCCGATAACTTCTCCGTCGCGGGTGACGTTACTGAAACCTTCGCGGCAGATAATATGCTGATCAAACATGATAATGCTCCTTACTTGCCCAGCAGCGCCGGGGGTGGGGTTTCATCTAACAGGCGACAGAACATCAGCTGCTGGCGGCGGACCTGCTCCAGGCTGTCCACCTCCTGCGCGTCTTCCACCCAGCGGTTGCCTTCATACTCGGAGCACACATACCCCTCATAGCCGCCCTTCTGCAGCACGCGGAAGATCTCATCGTAGGGAATCGACCACTCGCTTATCTCATCGGTCATCTCATAGAATTTGGCATGAATGTTGTGGATCCGCGGCATAAAATCGAGCATCCGCTTCGGCTCGAACGCCGCGTTGTGGCGCAGCGTTTCCGCCATCGCCAGCTGCGGGCCCGGTCCCCATTTTTGCATCACATCCAGGATCACGTATTCGCTGAGCGTCCGCTCCTCATAGGCTTTCTCGATAAAATCCGCTGCCGCCTGTGGGCAACCGTTACGAATAAAGCGCTCTTTCCACACCCGCGGGAAGCGGGCTAAAAACATTCCCATATCCGGCAGGAAGCCCAGCGCCCGGGTATTGGCTTTTTCATAGGCTTCGGCATGACGAATAATCCACGGATGATCGAAATGCAGCGGGGCGTGCACTTCCAGCAGAATGGTGATCCCTTTGTCTTCCGCATACGGCGCCGCCGCCACCAGCACCTCCGGCGCCACGGAAACCAGAGAGCGGATAAAGCGCATGCCCAGCCGGGCGGCAAAATCGATGTCGTTTTGCACGCTGCGCACCTGCTCGTCAAACGGCATCGGCCGGTCTTTATAACGCTTATAGTCGAGCATAAAGTCATGGCACACCGGCACCGTGTCATGGCGCTGCATCAGACGGTGCCAGTCGGCGATCGCCGCCTCCGGCATGCCGCACTCCGGCCAGCCGGCGAAGGTCTGTTCGCCGACGACTTCAATCCCGCGGGCGCCGAACGCCGCGCAGTGACCGATCGCCTGATCGAGGGACATCTTGCCGAGATAGGTCTCATTCTGAAAACTGTACAGACTGACGCCGCGTTTTATTTTCTGAGTCATAAAAGTACCAGGTAAGTTGGTTAACAGGATAAGCCGGTCGCTTCGCGGGCGCGGGCCACCGAGGCCGCTGCGGGCAGCGACGGTTTATACTCCAGGCCAATGGCCCCGTTGTAGCCCAGGCGTTGCAGCCGGGCGATCACATTGGGCCACTCGCCGCTGCGCGGATCCGGTTCGTTACGATCCGGCGCCTGCGCTATCTGCACGTGCCCCACCCGATGCATTCTGCCGCCGAGCACCTCCTCCATCTCCTCTTCCATCACCATCGAGTGATAGACGTCAAACAGTAGCTGCAGCCGCGGGCTGTCGACCGCCTCGATAATGTCCAGCGCCAGCCGAGTATTGTTTAAGAACATCCCCGGATGATCGATGCGGGTGTTGAGCGGCTCCAGCAGCAGAGTGACCCCGGCGGCTTCCGCCAGCGTCGCCGCCTGGCGCAGGATGTGGATCGCCTGCGCCTGCTGTTCGGCGATCGCCACCCCTTCGCGGCTGAAGCCGGAGGCCACCACCAGCGGCGGCGACCCCAGCTGGCGCGAGACCGCCAGGCTGTCGCTCACTGCCGCCAGAAACTGCTCATGCTCCGCCGGATCCACCAGGCTGCGCCGGGGCTCCACCACGAAGCTCGACAGCGTCACGCCGGTCTCCTCCAGCGCCTGCGCCAGCGCCGCCAGCGGTTTATCACGCCAGAGATGAAACTCAACATGGCTGAATCCCTGCGCTTTCGCTGCCCGGACCCGATCGCTGAAATCGGGATACTCTTCACGAAACAGCCATTCAATACATGCGGACAAATACATCCGACCCCCTTCTCTACTTGCCAGAACAAAACAAACAAAATTAGAATAAGAATTCTTATTCTGTTTCGAAGCGGCAGTGTGACGCCTTCCCTTCTGGCGTCGCGGTCAACAGCAGGATCCGACGCGGCATAACCAGAATGAGTGCTCTAATTCTAATCTCTGGTTGCTATAAATTGTCAACATCATTTAACAAGTTTTTAACCAAATCTGAAGGTACATCATGCTCAATAACGCTTCGGCGGCCACGGTTCAGGCGCCTCCCTATACCAGCGAGCGGCAGCGCACGCTGGCCACGCTGGTGGTTTCGATAGCGCTGGTGCTGGAGATCATCGACGTCTCGATCATTAATGTCGCCATCCCGGTGGTACAGCGGGATCTGCTCGCCAGCCCGCGGCAAATTGAATGGGTGGTCACCGGCTACCTGTTCTTTTTCTCCATTCTGCTGCTCACCGGCGGTCGGCTCGGCGATCTGTATGGCTACCGGCGGCTGTTTATCAGCGGCCTGCTGGCGTTTGGTGCCGCATCGGCCGGCTGCGGACTGGCCGCCAGCCCGGAGATGCTGGTGGCGATGCGTATTGCGCAGGGGGCCAGCGGGGCGATGATGGGCCCGCAAATTCTCTCCCTGATGCAGGTGCTGTATCGCCCGCACGAGCGTTTCCGGGTGATGAGTATTTTCGGCCTGCTCGGCGGCGCCGCCGGGATCCTCGGCCCGGTGCTCGGCGGGATCATCATCGAAAGCAATCTGTTCGGCCTCAGCTGGCGGCCGATCTTTTTGATCAACGTGCCGGTGATCGTTATCGCCGTCGCTCTCGCCTGGCGGGCGCTGCCGGCGGTGCGCAGCCCGGAGGCCAAAGGTATCGATCCGCTGGGAACCCTGCTGGCGGTGGTGGGCGGCGGCGCGCTGCTGCTCACCTTGATCGAAGGCCCCGCCCTGCGCTGGCCGCTATGGATGGCGCTGCCGCCGCTGCTGTCGCTCATCACGGTGTCACTCCTCTGGCGTCATCTGCTGGGCCGTGAACGCCGGGGCGGCACACTGCTGTTGCCCCCCGCGGTGCTGCGCGACCGCTTCTTTCGCGCCGGGATCGTCATCACCCTGCTCTATCAGCTGACCACCGCCTCGCTGCTGCTGGCCACCGCGCTGGTGCTGCAGAGCGGACTGGGCTTCAGCCCGTTCCATACCGCCCTGCTGCACATCCCCTTCGCCCTTGGGGCGATGTTTTCCATCGCCGTCGCCGGCCGCCGGCTATCGCCTCGTCTTGGGCGTAACGTGACGCTGGTCGGGGTGGCCGTGCAGATGAGCGGCCTGCTGCTGATGGGCTACGGGATCGCCACGGCGCCGGGGACGCTGGCGCTGACCGCGCTGGGTCTAGGGTTCGGCCTGTGTGGCTGTGGGATGGGGCTTATCTCCGCCCCGCTGCCGGCCTTTGCCATGGCGGCGATCCCGGTGGCCCACGCCGGCGCGGCGTCGGGATTATTTCGCACCGGCCAGCAGTTTGGCGCCGCCCTCGGCATGGCGACCCTCGGCGGCTTCTATCTGGCGCAAAGCGCCTCCGCGCCGGACGCCTGGCGCGGGGCGTTTATCACTCTGCTGACCCTTGGCGCCCTGATCCTGCTGGCGATTGCCGCCCTCAGCCGCCTGCTGCCCGTCTCGGTGCTTCCCCCGGCGGGTAAGCCATGACCTATCGCGTCCGGCAATGGCTGCTATCATGAGGAACCATTTATCAGGACGCACAAAGCTGTAGTACCTATTTTCTGTACACCTGCAACGGGCATGCGCCCGGAGAACAACAAAGGCATGGACTGATATGGATGAAAACATCGATGTACTGATCATTGGCAGCGGCCCGGTGGGCGCCACTTTCGCGCGGCGGATTGCCGATCGCCGCGCCGCGCGGATCCTGATGGTGGAAGCCGGCGAAGCGCTGACGTCCGCGACCGGGGTTAATATCCGCAACCTGGCGCCAGCGCAGCGGGAAACGGCCTACGACCGCGTCCGGGCGTTTCCGCTGGCCGCCCTGCCGGAGAACCTGCCGGCAGACGCCCTGCAGGCACGGCCCGGCACCCACCTTCTCGACCCGGCGGCGCCCCACAGCGGCATGCCGGCCGCCGCGCTCTCCACTAACCTCGGCGGCATGGGCGTCCACTGGACCTGCGCCTGTCCGCGACCGGGCGGCAGCGAAGTCATTCCCTTCCTCGATCCGCGGGAGATGGCCGACGCCTGGGAGTCGGCTGAGCATTATCTGCAGGTGACCCGCGAAGGATTTCCGGCCACCGCCATCGGCCGGCAAATCGTCGATGCCCTTAATCAGCACTTCGCCAGCGACCGTCCGCCGGCGCGGCTGGCGCAGCCTATGCCGCTGGCCTGCGCTGCGACGCCGGAGGGCAAGCCGCGCTGGTCCGGCGTCGACGTGGTGCTTGGCGAGCTGGCGGAGGAAGAGACCCGCCGCCAGCGCGGGGTGGAGATCCGTACCGCCACCCTGTGCACCCGGATCCTCAGTGAAGACGGCGTCGCCTGCGGGGCGGAGCTGCGCGATCTGCGTACCGGCGAGCAGTACGTGGTGACGGCCAAAGCGGTAGTGGTCGCCGCCGATGCGCTGCGTACCCCTCAGCTGCTGTACGCCTCGGGCATCCGCCCGCGGGCGCTGGGGCGCTGGCTCAACGACCAGCCGCAGGTGATCGCCCTGATTGAAGTGGACGCCCCGCCGGCCGCCGCCTCGCTGACCTCCCCGCTGCGCGACGGACGGGACAATGTCTCCGGCGTCACCTGGCTGCCGTTCCATGAGCCTGATTTCCCGTTCCACGGTCAGCTGATGCAGATGGATACTTCGCCGATCGCCTTTACCCAGCCGCCGGGGACTGCGACGAAGCCGGTGGTGGGCCTGGGGCTGTTTCTCGCCAAGGAGCTGCGCGAGGAGGATCGAATCGTCTTCAGTGATGACACCGACGCCGTAGGGCTGCCGAAAATGCAGCTTAACTATCAGTTAACCGACGGCGATCGCCGGCGTTTACAGCAGGCGGTGGCAGTGACCGAACGCGTCGGCGCCGCGCTGGGCCGCGTCGCGCCTGGCGGTGAGGCCATTATCCTGCCGGCGGGCACCTCGCTGCATTACCAGGGAACTTGTCGCCTGGGAGAAGCGAACGACGGCACCAGCGTGGCCGACCGCCGCTCGCGGGTGTGGGGTTTTCACAATCTGTACGTCGGCGGCAACGGCGTGATCCCCACCCCAACCGCCTGCAACCCGACGCTGACCAGCGTCGCGCTGGCGATCCTCGCCGCTGACGATATCGTGGCGCGCCTGCTGTAGCGCCTCTGGCTTACCGGGGCAAAAGCGGCCCCGGCTCCTCGCGAAAGGCGACATCGGTCGCCTTTTTATTGCCGCAAAACCCACATAAAACCAATGGTATTTTTGTTTGTGATGGATCACATACGTAATCACAATTTTTCCCCGCGCCGTTCCTGCTCCTACTCTTAAATCCGCGGCTATTCCCGCCGCCACCTGTATCCCTGACCTGCATACTAAAAAACCGCGCCGCCGCCAACGACAGGCGACCCGCGCGATAAAAGGAGAACGTCGTGAGCCATAGCCTGAATCCGCCCCACGCGCCACAAGCCGGCGCGATCCAGGGCATCATCATCGCCCTGACCGCCTTTCTGCCCATCCTGGCGATCGTTTCCCTGGCGCCGGCGGTCCCGACGCTGATCCAGCACTTCGCCGGGGTGCCTTATGTCGAAACCCTGGTGCCGCTGATGCTCACCGCGCCCGGTCTGGTGATCGCCATCGCCGGGCCCTGCACCGGCTGGCTGGCGGATAAATTTGGCCGCCGCAAACTGCTGCTCAGCGCCACGCTGCTGTATGGCATCTGCGGCACAATGCCGCTGTACATCACCTCCCTGACCGGCATCTTTTGCAGCCGCCTCGGCGTCGGGCTGGCGGAGGCGGTGGTGTTGACCATCGCTAACACCATGCTGATTGATTACTTTGACGACAAACAGCGCCGCTTCTGGCTGACGGTACAGGGGGTGATTGGCCCTGCGCTGGCGGTGCTGGTGCTGGCCAGCTCCGGCTATCTGACCGCCCTGCGCTGGAACGGCGCCTTTATGATCTACTTTGTCGCCATCCTGCTGTTTCTGGCGATGTACTTCTGGATGTTCGAACCCGCTCAGGCGGCCCGTCCGCAGCACGCCGCCCAGGCGGTGCAGCATAATCCGTTTCCGTGGCCGCGAGTGATCGCCCTCAGCGTGCTCACCTTTGTCTGCGCCATCATTTATTACGTGTACACCATCAACGGCGCCAACGCCTTTCATACCCTGCAAAACGCCAGCCCGCAGCGTATTGGCCTGATTATGTCGCTGGTCAGCCTCGCCGTGCCGGTCGGTTCGCTGCTGTTCGGTCTGGTCTCCCGCCGCTATACGCCGGAGCGAGTGCTCGCCATCATGCTCTGCCTGATGGGGATCGGAATGCTGGTGGTGGGCGAATCGCGGACGCTGATCGCCATGGGGATCGGCTCCGCCATCCAGCAGCTGGGTGCCGGCATGGCGATTAATGCGATGATTTACTGGGTAGGGTCGTTGATTCCGCCCGCCTACTGTGGCCGGGCGATGGGCGCCTGGTCCGGGGCCTTCTTCGCGGGCATGTTCGTCAGCCCGATTATCGTCGGCGCGATCCGCCTGCGGGCCGGGAACGATGTGCTGAGCGCCTTCCTGACGCTCGGCATCGCGGCGCTGGTGCTGGCCGCCGCGATATTTCTTTATACCTTCTCCCGCCATAGCCAGCGCCTGCGTCAGCACAAGCAGGCCAGCGCCTGGCAGTTAGCGAAGTAAAATCCCGCGGCTTAGCCGGCCTCGACGGGGGTAACCAGATAGCTCAGACACATCATGCCCAGATGGCGTTTGAGCTGTTCCCAGTCGCCCTCACCGGCGGCTTCTGCCGCCGACCCCAGGCCGAGGAAGCGCGCCAGCGCGGCATAAGAAACCGTAAAGCAGAAGCGGGCGGCCTGCTCTGGCTCCGGGTGGCGGATCTCCGCCGCGGCGTCGAGCAGCTGGTCGATGAAGGTCTGCTCGTTTTTCTGGTAAGCGGCTTTACCAATCCCCGCCACGCGCTCATCATCCGCCCGCGCCATAAACGGCCGCAGGATCCCGGCATGGCGCCGCAGATACTCCGCCTGGACATCCATCAGCGCCGGAAGCCGCTGGCGCAGCGGCAGATTGCGCGCGTGCAGCTGCTGGATCAGCTGCTGCCATTCGGCGTCCAGCTCCTGCATCACCTCCATCATGACGGCGATAAACAGATCTTCTTTGCCGCCGAAGCGGGCATAAATCGAGCCGACAGAAACGCCCGAGCGTTTACTGATTTCAGCAATGGTCAGCAGCTCAAAGGTGCCTTCATGCAGGATTTCACGGCTGGCGGCCATCAGCCGCTCCAGCGCCACCCGGCTCCGGTCCTGTTTCGGCTGGCGCATCGCGGGAAGATCGGTCATCGCAGTTCTCACCTCTTTATCCATAGAAAACCCCCGCAGTGTATTGCAGTTAGCAACCGCGCTGCAAATTGCCCGCCCGACTCACTCGTGGGCCATGTGGCAAAAGTGTGATGGCGGTCATTTTCATTCTTTGATAAACAACTAGAATCATAATTCTAGTTCTATTTAATAATAACAACCACCACACAACCCAGGAGTTGCTATGCGTTTCTCTGTTTTCCTCGTCGGCCGTTCCACCGCCCCCGAGCAGGATCGTTTTGTCATGCAGTCGCTGATCGATCATGCGCGCCAGGCCGAAGATCGCGGCTTCGATGCGGTCTTTATGCCAGACCATCACTTCACCGGCTATGCGCCGATGTCCAGCGATCCGTTTGTCTTCGCCGCCTACCTGGCCGGCCAGCTGAAAAAGATCCACTTCGGCATGTCGGTGACCACCGTCCCGCTGCACCACCCGGTGCGCTTCGCCGAGCGCGTTAACCTGCTGGATCAACTCACCGAAGGCCGCCTGCTGGTGGGCATCGGCAGCGGCACCACGCCGGAAGAGATGATCGGCTTTGGCGTGAACTACAAGGACGCCTCCAGCCTGCTGCAGGAGAACCTCGATCTGGTCCAGCGGCTGTGGGAGAAAAATATTGAAGACGATCCGATCATCTTCGAAACCGGCCACTATAAGGGCGCGGTGGTCCAGCGCATCGTTCCTGCCCCCTGGCAAAAACCCTTCAACCGCATTATGCCGGTGGCGCTGCGTGAAACCAGCATGCAGCGCGCCGCCGACAACGGCTGGCCGGCCTTTATTCCCGCGTTTACTCCGCCGATCCCGGCCAGCAACGATCCGTTTGGCCAGCTGACCCACTATTTCACCCGCTACCGCGATGCCCTGCTCAACGCCGGCCATAGCGACGAGGTGGTGAACCACTGCCTCTCGTGGACCACCCACACCTGGCAGTGCGTCCATATTGCCCCCACCGACGAGCAGGCCCGCGAAGAGATGCTGCAGATCATGGGCTGGTACCAGCAGGCCATCGACCGGGAATATGAGTACAACAAGCGGGCGGAAGAGTTCAGCGGCGTTACGCTGCACCGCCATCCGGACTGTTTCAGCGAAGAGTGGATCAAAACCTGGTGCCTGTACGGCAGCCCGGAGACCGTCGCCGAGGAGCTGGAACGCCATCAGCAGCTGGGCATCGGCAACGTGCTGCTCGGCTTCACCAACGGCCCGCTGACCGAGGAACGCCTGCGCCTGAGCCAGCAGTCGATCTCGTTGTTTGCGGACCAGATCCTGCCGCGCTTTCGCTAATCCGACCGGGAGATCCTGCTATGAATAAGCCTGCTTTCTCACGCCCGCCGCTGCTGATCGGCATCGGCGGCACCACCCGCCCGGGCTCCAGCACCGAGCGCGCCCTCGCCGCCGCGCTGGCCCACGCCCGCACGCTCGGCGCGCAGACCCAGCTGTTCGGCGGCGCTGAACTGGCGGCCCTGCCGCCGTTTAACCCGGAAGTCACCACCCGCACGCCGCAGGAAACGGCGTTTGTCGACGCCGTGCGCCAGGCCGACGGCATTCTGCTGGCCTCGCCGGGCTACCACGGCGGGGTGTCTGGTCTGGTGAAGAACGCCATCGACCTGCTGGAAGATTTGCGCGGCGACAGCCGGGTCTATCTTGATGGCCGGGCGGTGGGCTGCATCGTCACCGCCGCCGGCTGGCAGGGTTGCAACACCACCCTCGGCGCCATGCGCGGGATCGTTCACGCCCTGCGCGGCTGGCCGACTCCGCTGGGGGTGACCCTCAACACCGCCGGCGTGTCGCTGTTCGACAGCGAGGGCCGCTGCACCGACGACGCGGTCCAGCGCGCGCTGGCCACCGTAGCCGAACAAGCGCTGGCCTTCGCCCCCGCCGCCCCCTTACGGAGACATGCCGATGCCTGCGCTCAGTCTGTCGCTTAGCGTTGCCGAAAAAGCGCGGCTCACCGCCGGGATGGGGATGTGGTCCACCCACCCTATCCCCCACTCCACGCTGGGTTCAGTCACCCTGTCCGACGGCCCGATGGGGATCACCGGCGGCCGGGTTGACGAGCGGGATATTGCCCTGCTCAGCCCCTGCGGGCTGGCGCTTGGCGCCAGCTGGGACCGCCAACTGGTCAGCCGGGTTGGCGGCGTCATCGGCGAGGAGGCGCTGCGCACCGGAACACAGGCGCTGCTGGCGCCTAACCTGAACCTGTTGCGCAGCCCCCTTGCCGGCCGCGCGTTTGAGCTTTTCGGCGAAGACCCGCGGCATATCGCCGAGCTGGGCGCGGCGTGGATCGACGGCGTCCAGCGTCAGGGGGTGGGCTGCATCGTCAAGCATATGGTCTGCAATGATTCGGAAACCGATCGGCGGACCATGAACGTGGTCGTCGATGAAGCCACCCTGCGCGAAGTCTATTTCTGGCCGTTCGAAGTGGCGGCCAGCCGCGGCGTCTGGGGCATGCTGACCGCCTATAACCGGGTGAACGGGATCTATTGCGCCGAGCAGCATCAGGCCATCAGCCAGTGGCTGAAGCGCGATCTCGGCTGGGACGGGCTGGTGATGTCCGACTGGTTCGGCACCCAGAACGGCCCGGCCAGCTTCCGCGCCGGGCTGGATCTGGAGATGCCGGGCCCGGCCCGCCATATGGGCGAGCGACTGCTGCCCGCGCTGATGGATACCGACAGCGACGCCCGGCGGCTGGACGATGCCGCCGTCCGGCTGGCGCGGCTGGCCGAACGGGTCAGCCATCCCCTGCCCTGGGATGGCTCTGCCGCCGCCGAGGCGCAGCGGCGTCACACCCTCGAAGAGGCGGCGGCGGCGGGGTTTGTCCTGCTGCACAATCGCCAGCGGCTGCTGCCCCTCGCCGCGCAGGCGGGACAGCGGCTGGCGGTGATTGGCCCCAACGCCACGACGCCCTGCTTCCAGGGCGGGACCTTTGCCAGAGTGGCGCTGATGCCGGGACTGATCTCTCCTCTGGAGGCCATTCGCCAGCGCTTTTCCGCCGCTGGGGTCGAAATAAGCTATGCCCAGGGGGTGGAGAGCGATTACCGCATCCCACCTCTGCATCATTTGCCGCTGCGCACCGCCGCCGGCGAGCGCGGCCTGGACGTTGCCTACGCCACCGCTGACGGGGGCGTGGTTCATCAGGAGGTGCGCGACGCCTCCTCGCTGATCTGGTTCCGCGATATGCCGGGCGTCGGCGACATGCTGCGCCTGACCGAACGCGCCACCGTGACGGTAAGCTGCCAGTTCACCGCGCCGGTGAGCGGCCGCTACGGCTTCTGGATCGGCGGCACCGGGGAGATCGCCCTCCAACTGAACGGCGAGCGCGTGGCGACCTTCAACGGCGAGGCGCTGGAGGGGGATATCATGGGCAAGCTGATGCAAGCCCCGCATACCCGCCTTGAATTTCCGCTGCAGGCGGGGGAAAACCTGACCTTCCGGGCCGAGATGGCGCTGGGCAGCAGTATCGCCCACGGCATCTGGTTCGGCTGCCAGCCCCCTCAAACCATCGACCTGCTGCAGCAGGCGGTCGACCATGCCCGGGCGGCCGTCAGCGTGGTGCTGGTGATAGGCGAAACGGCCGATGCCGGTCTGGAGAGCATCGACCGGGACGCTACCGCGCTGCCGGCGCATCAGGTTGCCCTGATCCGCGCCGTCTGCGCGGCGAACCCACGCACGGTGGTGGTGCTGAATGTCGCCCATCCGGTGGATACCGGGTGTCTGGCTGACGCGGCGGCGGTGATGGTCGTCTGGTATCCTGGCCAGGAGTTTGGCCCGGCGCTGGCCTCGGTGCTGGCCGGGGATCGTGAGCCTGGCGGTCGCCTGCCGGTCACCTTCGCCCAGCGCCTGGACGACTATCCGGTACGCAGTCTGACGCCGGACGCCGCGGGGGATCTCTGGTATCACGAGCGCCAGCAGGTAGGCTATCGCTGGTTTAACGCCCGCGAACGCCCCGCCGCCTGGGCCTTCGGCCACGGTCTGGGGTATGCTGATATCACCCTGATCGCCGCTGCGCTGACAGGCGACGAGGTGGACGCTCTGCAGCTGCGCTGCCGGTTGGAAAACCGCGCCGCCCGCGCCGGGAAAGCAGTGGTCCAGCTCTACCTGCGGGGGCCGGAGACGGCCTGGTCGGCGCTGGCGGAGTTTGCGGCGGTCAGCGTCCCGGCGCACGACGAGGCCGCCCTGACCCTTGGCCTGCCGCGTCACGCGCTGCAGCGCTGGCAGGTGCCTGCCCAGGAATGGCACCTGGCCAGCGGCCCCTGGCAGCTGGCGGTGGGTTTCGCCAGCGACGATATCCGGGCAACCTTTGACTTCGTGCTAACTCCCGACGGGAAAATCAGCCACCGGGGCTAAGCCCGGACCGATGGCAAAGAGGGTCGGCAACGTGCCGGCCCTCTTTTTTTATTCCTGCGCCAGCCGGTTCGCGATAAAAAAACCGCCCGGCGGTAGCGTACCGACGGGCGGGGTTAAAATCCTCGGACGGTCTGTGTCAGAAGTTCCAGTACATCGAGGACTGCCAGAGGACCGCCGACTCATGCTTCGGCACCAGCGTCGGGTTATCCTGCCAGGTGATACCGTTGATCCAGTAAATACCTTTCGTCACGCGCAGGGCGTGCGACAGGGAGATGGCGTTGATGCTCTGCGGCGCCTCCATTCCCGCCTCGCCGACATAATCGCGGAACTTCTTACTGATAAAGGAGCGGGTGTAGCCCAGCGAGGTCATATCCTGCTCGCGGCCGGGAAACAGGCCGATGTCAAAGAAGGTCACCTGGAAGTCGCTGGTGTAAGCATTGCGATCGTCCGGAGCATAGTCCGCTTTCACATCGAGATACAGCCCCAGCGGAAGCCCCTTTTTCGGCTGGGTCAGCTGCATGGTGTTGGCGACGTAGAACGCATAGTTACTGCTGCTGTCGCCGGGCTGGTCAAAATACTGGTAGTGCGAGGTGTTATAGATAGCCCCGGCGCGGAACCACAGCGAGCGCTGCGACTCGCCCGCCGCCTGCTTAAAGCCAAACTCGTTTACCAGGATCGGGTTGGCGCCATCGACGTGCCATTTCAGCCCCGAGGGGTTCTGCTCCACGTCGTCGAGGTGTCCGGCAGGCGACATACTGCGGCTGACGGCAAAGTTGTTATAGAATTTCTTATCGCTGTCGCGGACGATGGCGGTGAAGGTCGGCGTCGGCGCATTGAGGCTGATCCCCACCTGCACCGGTATCACGCTGGTCGGCCCCAGCGCGGCTGAGGAGGAGTTGCCCCCCAGCACCATGCCGTAAAACTGACGAATTAACGGATAAAAACCATACTGCAGCTCCAGCTGGCCGTTTAATAAGGGCTGGTTCACCGCCAGCACCGCAATATTATGCAGTTCCGGATAGCTGTCATGATAATTCGAGGTCGCCCACTGGGGAGAAAAAGTAAATTGCGCGTCTTTGCTAAAACCAATTCGACTTAAATCATAGGTGACGTTCAGCGACATATTTTGTGACCAGGTAAAATTCTGCCCGGCATATTGTTGCGGGTCGGCGGACTGGCCTTTCAGATCGTACATCACCATCGGGTTCCAGCTTAACTGGACACCCCAGCCACGGTCGGCCAGCGCGCTGCGAAAGCCGCCAATATCGCCGATGAGCGATTCGCAGGTCGACGGAGGGCTGACAACCTGCGCTGAGCGGGTATTCAGTTTATCCAGTTGCTCACAGGTCCAGGTATCGGCCAGCGCGGTGCTGGAGAATATCGCCAGCGTCAGCGCCGAAAGTGGAAAAACTATTTTCTTACTTACGTCGGTACAGCAGAGACTCATAATAAACCCTCATTTTTATTTTTTGCAGGTAAGATGCGCCATATCGTGAAAAATAAATTGGTCACAATATGTTTATTAACAGGGATTAATTAGGCTGAAAGTTAACGCTAAATAAGGTGTACGCTTTTTCTAAATAATGGCCTCCCCTTCCCGCCGGAAGACCGGCGGGCGTGTGGTAATGATGTCGTCAGGTGAAATTAACGAGCCAGCGCGCGGCGGCCCCCCATCCGGGCGCTGGCGATACCCGTCGCGCCGGCGATAGCCAGCGTCAGCAGCGCAAACAGCAGCAGGCTGTCCTGCATGCTGCCGGTCATGCCATTCAGCAAGGTCATCAGAACCGGGCTGATGAACATGCCGAGGAAAAAGAAGGTGTGCCAGATGCCGATCCCCGTCGCCCGGTGCGGCGCCGGCAGGGCTTTCATCATCCAGGCCAGCATCAGAGGGATCAGCATTCCGTTACCGACCTGCGCGACGAACGCTGCCGCCACGCCGGCCAGCGGATTGTGGGCCACGGCGATAAACAGCAGCCCGAGGCCAAAAATGGCGTAAAAAAGGAAAAACTGCCTGTCGACGCGCTGCCTGGCGTTGCGGCCATACAGCCAGGCGCCCAGCGGCACGCCAATGCCGGCAACGGCGGTAGCGATGCCAATCTGGCTGCTGGAGGTCAGCCCGAGCTGACTGAACACCTGGCTTATCTGCAGCGGTTCGAGAAAATAGAGGATCGCGCTGGCGAGGGTAATCAGGCCGATCGCCGCCATTTTGCGCCGTGGAAAAGCGACAGCCTCCTCGCCAGCGACACTGTCCACGCGACGGCGCGTCGCTGGCTCTGCGGTGAACAGACACAGGCCGATAAAGACCGGGATCGCCAGAGCATACAGGTAGATCGGACCATACCAGCCCTGGGTTCCCAGCAGGCCAGCCCCCAGCACGATCAGCGTCGACAGTATCGACCCTATGCCGCTCTGCACCGCCAGCCATTTGCTACGCGCCTCACCGGTAAAGTAGTCGCCAATCAGCGCATTGGCGGTGGTAAGAATAAAGGCGTCGGCAATGCCCATCACCAGCCGCGCCAGCAAAATGGCATACAGATCGTCGAGCATCACCGGCAGCAGGCCAAACCCCGCGTACAGAGCGGTGGCGGCAATCAGCAGGCGGCGACGGCTCAGGCGATCGCCTACCATCCCCGCCAGCGGAGCCAGCAACGCCATGCTCGCCGCCGGTATGGTGATGATCATCGGCACCAGCAGCTGGGCGTGCGGCTGCGCGGCAAAATGACTGAACAGGAGCGGCATCACCGGCAGCATGGTCAAGGTCCCCATGATCGGCAACAGTGCCGCCAACATCAGTAACATCGCCTGTACGGCCCCCGCCTCGCGCGGGGTTGCTGAAACCTTGTGCATCACCATCTTCCGCTCTCCGTCACTGCTCTTTATTTAGAATATGAATTACAGTTCTATTTTTTATCGGTAAAGAAAGGCGTTTTACGCCCCGGCTTAATGGCTGGAAACGCATCAGCGAACTCAGCACATATACCGTTCTACCCTACCGGATGCAGGTGGCATGGACTGCGATTGCTATCACAATTAATACAATGCATTCACATTAAATTAACATAATCATCGACGCCTTCAGGCGTCGACAATCGCCACCGCGCGAATAAACCCGGCCGAGCCGCGGCGGATCTTGTAGGGAAAACAGCTCACCCAGAAGCCGTGGTCGGGAAGCTGCTCCAGGTTACTCAGCTTCTCCATTTGCCCATAGGCGATCTCCCTGCCGGCTTTATGCCCCTCCCAGATCAGCCCGGCGTCGCCGCTGGCCTGAAAGCGTTCGCGGGTAAAGTGGAAGGGTGCATCCCAGCTCCAGGCGTCGGTGCCAACCACCCGTACCCCCTGCTCCAGCAGCCACAGCGTCGCCGCCCGGCCAATGCCGCAGCCGCGCTGCAGGTAATCCGGCTGGCCGTAGCGGGCGCCGGCCGCGGTATTGATCAACACAATATCCAGCGGCGACAGGCAATAGTCTATTCGCGCCAGCTCGCGCTGCAGATCCTCCGGCTGCAGGATCGCCCCGTCGGCGACATGGCGAAAATCCAACCGGACGCCGGGGCGCAGGCACCACTCCAGCGGCAGCTCATCGATGCCAAACGCCGGTTCGCCGCCGTTGGTGGTCGAGCTGTAGTGCCAGGGGGCATCCATATGGGTGCCATTGTGCGGCGTCACGGTCAGGCGCTCCGAGGCCCAGGCCTCCTCTCCCGGCATCTGCGCTTTTTCCAGCCCCGGGAACATCGCCGCCATTTCCGGCCATCCCTGCTGATGATCCTGATACTCAATGCTCGGCAGCAGCGGCGGCGGATCGGTCCAGGGATTGTTGTCCAGGCTGACGGAGAGGTCGACCAGCCGACGCCCCTGTAAAAGATTGATCATGGTTTACTCCGTTAACATCACAACGTGTTGATCCAGTACGCCAAACAGCGGCCGGCCATCGGGGGCGTGGGCTTCCATCGTCACCCGCTCCCCCGGGGATAAAAACGGCGTGCGCGGCTCGCCGAAGGCCAGCATCTCTATGGCCCGCACCTCGGCGATACAGCTGGCGCCGCGGCTGGCATCCGGCCCGGACACCGTGCCGGAACCCACCACCGTCCCGGCGCGCAGACGGCGGGTCTGCGCCGCATGGGCAATCAGTTCGCCAAAATGGAAATGCATCTCGCTACCCGACTGGCAGCCAAACGGCTTGCCATTGCGGGTTACCTGCAGCGTCAGCACCGCCCGCCCGTGCTGCCAGGCCTGTCCCAGTTCATCCGGGGTAAGGGCCACCGGTGCAAAGGCCGAGGCGGGTTTGGCGTGAATAAAACCAAACCCGGTCTGCATCTCGCGCGGCGCCAGCGCCCGCAGACTGATATCGTTAAGCAAGACGATCAGGCGGATACAGCTCAGCGCCTGTTGCGGCGAGCAGCCCTGCGGCACCTCGTCGACGACTACCGCGAACTCGCCCTCAAAGTCGAGGCCATCCTCGACCCGGCGGCAGACTATCCCGGCGTGGGGGGCAAGAAAGTCGTCCCCGCTGCCCTGATACATCAGCGGCGTCTGGTCGGCGCCGGCAATCGGCGGCAGGTGAAAGGCCCGCTGCATGCGCTCGCCATGGCTCAGGAAGGCCGAACCGTCCAGCCACTGCCACGCCCGGGGCAGCGGCGCCATCAGGCGCCGGGGATCATAGGGCTGCGCCGCCGGATAGCGGCGCGCATTGAGCGCCTGATAGCGCGCCTGCAGCGCAGGCCACACCCGCGCGGCCTGCTCCAGCGCCTGCTGAAGCGTCGGAGCGATGTCCGCCGCATCGGCCATCAGCGTCAAATCGCCTGAGACCACCACCAGGCAGCCGTCGCGTTCACCGTTATCTCGTGTTGCCAGTTTCATGACCTGCCTCCTCCAGCAGACATAGCCAGCCGTCGACGTCCACGTCGCCAGCCAGCGGACTCAGACGTTGTCCAGCGCAGGCGCCCTGCACGCAGAGGCCGCTGTCCGGCATAAAAATCGCCCCGTGGGCGAAGCAGACCAGCCGGTCGCCCCGGGCGTTGAGAAAAGCGTCCTGCCGCCAGTTCATCGGGGTATCGAGATGCGGACAGCGGTTGCGCCACAGATAGAGCGTTCCCTGATAGCGGCAGGCAATCACCGTCGCCTGCCCACTGCCCGTGGGGTCAAATCCCCGCGCCTGGCCCTCAGCCAGGCTGTCGGCACGGCACAGGCGAACCATCAGCGGGCGTTATCCGGACCGGGAGCCCACTTCTCGCGATACCCCAGCAGGAAATATTGCGAGTTATCGGCCCCCGGCAGCGCTTCGCGCGGCTGCCAGTGGTCATCGTGCTGATCCATATCGGCGTCGTATTCGATGTGACACCCGAGCGGGCTGTTGAAGTACCAGAACCAGTTCGATCCCAGCTGATGGCGCCCCGGCCCCCAGAAGGTCTGATACCCCTTCTGCTGAAAGCGGCTGCCGGCCATCATCAGCTCGGTGGGGCCGCCGAGATGAAAGGTAAAGTGTTCAATACCGGTCATAAACGGCGGGGCCTGGATCAGAAACAGGGTATGGTGATCCTGAGTGCCGGCGGGCCGCAGGAAGGGGCCAACGTGGGTGAAGCGATCGGTACAGACAAAGCCCAGCCGTTGATAGAAGGCTTCCGCGCGCGCGGCGTCCGGCACAAAATAGACCACATGGGAGAGCGAGCGCGGCTCTGCCGCCATGTCAGCGCTGGCCCCGGTCTGGTTGACCGGCCGCCCGGCGCGATCCCCCGGGGCGTTGATTTTCTCCCCTTCCCGCTGCAGCGGCTGGCGCTGGCTGACGCGAAACCCGAGGGCAAAGCCGGCATCATCGACGCAGCGCAGCACGCCGTCGGCGCCAAGTTTCACCTCGCGATCGCGGCGCAGCGTCTCGGCAATAGCCTCAAGCGTGGCGCTATCCGCCACGCCATAGACGGTTTCCCGCAGCTGGCTGCCGCTGGGCAGCGCCGCGGGCAGCGACGGATCGTCACGTCCCCGCAGCAGCACCCCGGTGCCATCCAGCGCGCTAAAGAAACCGTTCTCCTGCTCGCGTAAACCGTAGTCGATAAGAAACTGTCGACAGCCCGCCAGGTCATCGACGCCAAATACCAGATAATCCGGACCAAGAATATTCATCGCGGTTGTTCCTTATGCGTGTTCAGGCCACCCGGCCGCCGAGGGCTTCCGCCACCCAGTCAGCGATGTAGTGCCCGGCGTTAATTGAGTTGTCGAAGCTGGAGTGCTGCACACCGCCCTCGCGGTCAGTGAAAATTTTCAGCTCGCGGCGCGGGCTGTTCACCAGCTGGTCGTAGGTGCGCTGCGCCCATTTCACCGGGATCTGCGAGTCCTTTTCACCATGGGTGACGAGAAAAGGCACCCGTATACGGTCAAGAATGCCGTCGAGATGGACGTTCTCCGCGATGCGCATAAAAGCGTCGATATCCTCGCCGCCCCACACCCAGCGCACGTGCTGCCAGTAGTGTGGTACCGGAAAATCCCCTTCGCGTTCGCGGCGGCGCTGCTGTACCTCCCGCCAGTCGTGATTGGCGCCCCACACCACGCCGCAGGCGAAGCGCGGCTCAAACGCCACCGCCCGCGGGCAGTAATAGCCGCCCAGCGAGACCCCTTCCATGCCGATGCGCCCGGCATCCACCTCCGGGTGCTGTTCCAGCCAGTCAACGATCCGGCTGGCCCAGTGCTCGCTGTCATAGCGGGCTTGCATGCCGTGAAGACGCAGCGCTTCGCCGGTTCCCGGCTGGTCGACCACCAGCGAGGAGACCCCGCGCCGCGCCAGCCACTGCGGCAGCCCCACCAGATATTTCATCTCTTTGGTGGAGTCGAGACCGTTGACCTGCACCAGCAGCGGCGCGCGGCCGGTCGCCCCTTCGGCGCGGACGTAAAGCGCCGACAGGGTTTTGCCCTCGTAGGGGATAGTCACCCGCTGACAGTTGGCATGGGTATGGTGCAGCCCGGCGGCAAAGACATCGAGAAAGCGGCAGTACAGCGCATCGCGGTCCGGCGCGCCATGCGCCTGCAGGCGCTCGCAGGTCAGGTAATAGTTGGCCGCCCGAAGATACTTCTCTCCTGCCGACAGCCGCCGTCCACGCGCCTCATCTTCGCCGGCCAGCGCGCATAATTTATCGGCCATGCGGGACCAGGTTTCCCGGAACGCGCGGGTGCCTTCGGCGTCGGGATGCTCGGACGCGGCCAATAGCGGCGCGCACATCTCTTCGATCTCACCGATGCGGGCGCCCATCTCGATGGAGAGATCCACCGACAGGTTCCAGACATAGTTTTTAGGGAAATAGCGAAACATAGGGTCATCCTTCAACATTCAGTCGCAATCGCTGTAGCGCAGGCACTGTCACATAAAGCACCTGCGGGCGACCAATCATGTCTCAGGATGTCAGGTATCGACGGGAACAATACCAGTGGGTTAGCGTGCGCTGGCGACGATTTTCGCTTTCAGCCAGCCGAAGATAGGATCGTTATCCAGCGAGCGGTGCCAGCCGATAAATTCGCGCATCACCGGCAGCGTCACCGGGACCGGGAAAAGACGCAGCGGCAGCATCGCCGCGTACTGCTCCGCCAGCCGCCGGTGCAGCGTGGCGATCCGCGAGGTGCCGATCAGCAGCTGCGGAACGCAGTGGTAGCTGTGGGTCACCACCTCGATACGGCGGCTGAGCCCCGACTCGGCAAACAGATTGCCCTCCAGCCCCGGCTGCCGCTCGCGGCCAAAGACCACCGACACGTGCCCCAGCTGTTGCCAGGCATCGAGGGTCAGCGCCTCGCCGGTGTGGGGATTATCCGCCCAGGCCAGGCAGACAAACTCTTCGTCAAACAGCGCTTCGGCGGGATGGTCGGCGGCCATAAAACGCTCCGGCGCCACGATGATATCCAGCTCGCCGCGGTTGAGCATGCCGGTGGACTGGGCGTCCGGCGAGAAAAACTCAAAGGTCATATTCGGCGCCTGCAGGTGTACCGCCTGCAGCGCATCCTTCAGCATCACGTTGATCACGTAATCCGAGGCCATAATGCGGAAATGGCGCTTGCTGGTTGCCGGCTCATCCACCGGCCGGCGGGCAATGGAGGTCTGAATTTTCATCAGCACGTCGCGGACCGGCTCCCGCAGCTCTTCCGCCAGCGGCGTGGGCCGCATCTTTCTGCCCACCTGGGTGAGCAGATCGTCCTCAAAGTAGGTGCGTAGCCGGTTGAGCACCCCGCTGGTGGCAGACTGGGTCATATGCAACCGGCCCGCGGCGCGGGTGATGTTCTGTTCATCAAGTAACACATCCAGTGCCACCAGTAAGTTCAGATCAAGATGTTGGTAACGCATGGGTCCCCCGGCGAGAAATGGCGTGCTTATCCTGTGGCTGAATTTAACTTTTCTGCAACTTTTTGTTTTCAATTTCCACGGCGATATCGTTTTTTGCGATAGCGATCATTCTTTATCGCGATTAGTCAGCGCGCCGCTGGCCTGGTTAACGTCCTTACTCTGTACCCTGGAGAAAACAGCTACGATGAACATCAATAACACATTAATCGTTGGCGGCGGCATCGGCGGTCTGTGTACCGCCATCGCCCTCCGCCAGGCCGGCGTCGCCGTCGATGTCGTAGAGATCCAACCGCAGTGGCGGGTCTACGGCGTCGGTATCATTCAGCAGAACAATGTCGTGCGCGAAATGCAGCGGCTTGGGGTGCTGGAACGCTATCTGGACGCCGCCTGGCCGTTTGACAGCGTCTCGGTGCACACCCTGAGCGGCCAGCAGCTAGCCAGCTTTCCCGGCCAGCGGCTGGCCGGTGAACAGTTCCCGGCCAACGTCGGCATCTCCCGCCTGGCCCTGCACAACGTACTCTGTTCCACCGCCCGGGAGCTGGGGGTCCGACTGACCACCGGCGAGAGCATTGACGCCTTCCGTCAGGTTGACGATGCGGTTGAGGTGAGCTTCAGCCGTGGCGGTCAGGGGCGCTACGATCTGCTGGTGGGCGCCGATGGGATCTACTCCCGGGTGCGCGGCATGCTGTACGGCGAGCGCTATCGCCCCCGCTTTACCGGTCAGGGCGTATGGCGCTACAACTTTCCGCGACCGCCGGAGGTGGACCATCTGATGTGCTTTATGGGCGAGAGCTGCAACTGCGGGCTGGTGCCGCTGGGGGACGATCTAATGTATCTGTTTATCACCTCCCACGAAGCGGATAACCCCCGCTACGCCCGCGATCAGCTGGCGGCGGAGATGCGCCGCCGTCTGCCGCCCGGCGCGGGGTTGCCGGGCAGCCTGCACGCGCATATCGTTAACAACGACGAGGTCGTCTATAAGCCGCTGGAAGAGCTGTTCGTCGACGATCCCTGGTATCAGGGACGCATCGTGCTGGTGGGCGACGCGGTTCACGCTACCACTCCGCATCTCGGTCAGGGGGCGGGCATGGCGATTGAGGATGCCATCGTGCTGCGCGAAGCGCTGCAGCAGACCGACAGCGTCGCGGCCGCGCTGGCGCACTTTGACGCCCGCCGCCGGCCGCGCTGTCAGCAGATCTGGGCCGCCTCGCTGCAGGTGGGCGAGAGCGAGATCCACCGCGATCGCCATTTTGACCGCCAGCGGGCGATCGGCGATATGATGACCCTGACGGCGAAGCCGATATAAGCCCTGCCCGGCGCCCTCCGCCGGCCACGCTGGCGGATTATTCCCCGGTTCATTGGCCGGCACTCCCCTTTCACCCGCCGCTAATCCCTTGTCAACGACGATATTCTTCTCGCGCAGTATCATATTTGACACCCCTGAGCTCCCATGGCTAAGGTATATTTCAGTGCTCCCCTTAATCATGGAAAGGAATATACGGATATGAATATTCTCTCGGCAGAGTTTTTCAAATACGCGATCGCGATTATCCCGCTGATTATTCAAATTTTTGCCGTGCGTTCTGGCTGGGTATTCCCTAAAGATAAAATATTCACCTCGCGCAAAAACATCAGTGAGTTCGCCGCTGCGCTGCATAAAAATAGCGACGATCCCGATCTGCAACGGATCGCGTACGAATATGGTATCGCCGCGCTGACCAAAGATAAAAACCTGACCATGGAACAACGAAAAATACTGTTGAAATGCAAAAATCCGGTCAGCGATATTGATAATTACAGCAAATGCCAGCATTTAATTTCCGTCAATAATGAAAAGCGGATATTCAAATGGAAAAAGCCGGGCTATCGCTTCTGGCTCTATCGCAAATGCGTCGAAGTCATCAGTCTGGCGCTCTATTTTATTGGCGGCTTCTTAACGGCTCTGCCTTTCCTGTATGAAGGCCTCGCCAGCCCGGCGGTGATTGAGCGGATTAATCATTTATCCCGTCTGCAAAAATTCTGTATGGCAAGTTATCTGTTCGCCTGTGGGGTTTGTCTGGCGCTGATCTGCCTGCATAAACTCTCCACCCTCTCGATCGCGGAAAAAACCATCAAAGCGAATCGCTAACCCGCCCACCGCCCGGCGACCTGTCCACATCAGCGGCCCCTAACCCTGTGGATAACCTGGAGGCAGTTGTCCGGCAGCCGCAGCCCGGGCGGGCTACCGGCTGCCGTTCGTTTTTTGAACAGGGAAACCGCCCCCGCCGGGCAGCGCGCTTAGCGCGAAAACCGCCACCACGGCGGAGGAAAGCGCCCGCCCCGCTTAATAATTCCACTTCGGCCGCGCCACCGTGTTCTTCTTCAGCAGATCGCGGAACGCTTTCAGATAGGGTTCATTGCTGCGCCCGCGCTTACAGATAGCCGAGAACGGCGACTGAAAGCCAAACTCGTTGGGCAGCAGCACCCGCAGGCGGTTCTCTTTGATCCACGGCCAGGCGTAATGCTCCGGCAGATAGCCAATATATTTTCCCGAGAGGATCAGCAGCAGCTGGGCGTCGACGGTCTCAACGGTGGCGCTGCCTTTGCTGAAGCCCCGGCGGCGGAGATCGCTGGTGTTCCAGTAGCTGCGGGTCACCAGCGGGCACTGACTGATCTGCTCTTTATCGAGCTGGCGGCTGAAGAACATCGGGTGCAGATCGCTGCAGTAGAGCCAGTGCTGCTCGCGGTACAGCGGCTCGCTGATGATGTTATGCACCTGCGAGTTGTAGCTGCCGATGGCCAGGTCGATATGGTTGTTCAGCACACCGTTCAGTTGCTCCGCCGGGGTGCGAATAATCAGTTTGATATGCACATGGGGAAATTTGTCGCTGAAGCTGCGCAGAACCACCGGCAGCGAGAGCGCCGTTTCGGTCTCGATGGAGTCGAGCGTCGAGATGCACAGGGTGCCGCTGTGCTCACCTTTAAGCAGGGCCGACTGCCGCTCCAGTTCATTGAGTTCACTCAGCACGCGGATCGCCTGCTGTAAAAACTGCTGTCCTTTTTCCGTTAAGGAAAAGCCGCCGCGCCCGCGCTGACAGAGGGTGAAGCCGAGCTGTCCCTCCAGTTGCGACATCGCATTGCTGATGGCGGAGACCGAAATGCCCAGCTCCTGCTGGGCCCGGCTGTAGCTCTCCAGGCGCGCCACCGCCTCGAAAACCTGCAGCTGGCGAATATTGAGGCTGGCGTCATTATGCATCGTATTTAGTTCACCAATAAATGAACTGAGTATTTACGCCAGACGATGTAAAGTCCAGCGCGGGTTGCGCACTATCTCTCCTGTTACGTTTCATCCGTCAGATTCAGGAGCAGACATGGATAACCTCTTTCACCAACCGCAGGGTGGCAATGAGATGCCACGCTTCGCCGGCCGCGCCACGATGATGCGCCTGCCGTTTATCGAAGATTTACAGGGACTTGATGCGGCGTTTGTCGGCATTCCGCTGGATATCGGCACCTCGCAGCGCTCAGGTACGCGCTACGGACCACGCTATATTCGCGCCGAATCGGTGATGATCCGTCCGTACAATATGGCGACCGGCGCCGCGCCGTTCGACTCGCTGTCGGTAGCCGACATCGGCGATGTGCCGATCAATACCTACAGTTTGCTCAAATCGGTGCAAATTATTGAAGATTACTACACCGGTTTGAATAGTTATCCGCTGATCCCCCTCACCCTCGGCGGGGACCACACCATTACCCTGCCCATCCTGCGGGCGCTGACCAAAAAACATGGGCCGGTGGGGCTCATCCACGTCGACGCCCATACCGACACCAATGATGAGATGTTCGGTGAGAAAATCGCCCATGGCACTACCTTCCGCCGCGCCGTTGAGGAGGGACTGCTCGACCTCAAACGGGTGGTGCAGATTGGCCAGCGCGCCCAGGGCTACGCCGCCGGCGACTTCCAGTGGGGCGTTGACCAGGGCTTTCGCCTGGTGCAGGCGGAGCAGTGCTGGCATACCTCGCTGGCGCCGCTGATGGCCGAAGTCCGCCAGCAGATGGGCGACGGGCCGGTGTATCTCAGCTTTGATATCGACAGCCTCGATCCTATCTGGGCTCCGGGAACCGGGACGCCGGAAGTTGGCGGTCTGACCTCCATTCAGGCGCTGGAGATCGTCCGCGGCTGCCGCGGCCTGAACCTGATCGGCGCCGATCTGGTGGAGGTCTCGCCCCCCTACGACGTGAGCGGTAATACCTCCCAGCTGGCGGCCAACCTGCTGTACGAGATGCTCTGCGTCCTGCCCGGCGTGAAGTACGCCTGAGGAAGCCGCCATGGAGCTGAAATGCTTTCGCACCCTCTGGGGAGTGACGACCCCCTGGCCGCAAACGCTGGATGAACTGCAGCGCGTCGGCTGCTGCGGTATCGAAGCCCGCGTCCCGTTGACGGCGGAGGAGCGGCGGCAGCTCGCCGACCGCCTGCAGGCGTCGGGGCTGGAGTATATCGCCATCCTCTTCAGCGGCGGTGGGGTGCTCCCCGCCCAGCATGAAACGCCGGAACAGCATCTGGCGCGCCTGCAGACCCGCTTCGCCGAGGCCAGCGGTCTCAACCCGCGCTTTGTCAATCTGCTGGCGGGCAACGATCGCTGGCCGCTGGCGCAGCAGGTCGATTTTCTCGGCAGGGCGCACGAGCTGGCCGCCGGGTTTGGGTTGACCTGCAGCTTTGAAACCCATCGCGCCACCTCGCTGTACAGCCCGTGGCTCACCCTGGAGATCGTTCAGCAACTCCCCCAGTTGCGCTTTACCGCCGACATCAGCCACTGGGTGGTGGTTAGCGAGCGCTTGCTGGATGACCCCTGCGATGACTTCAGCGCCTTTATCGACCGCGTGCATCACGTGCAGGCCCGGGTGGGCTACGACCAGGGGCCGCAGGTGCCGCACCCGGCGGCGCCGGAATATCAGCCGGCGCTGGCCTTTGCCGAGCGCTTCTGGGAGCAAATCTGGCATTCACAGCGCCGGCGCGGCTATCAGCAAACTACCCTGACGCCGGAGTTTGGCGCCGACGGCTATCTGCACCACCTGCCGTTCACCAACGTTCCGGTGGCCGATCTCTGGTCGCTCAACGCCTGGATGGCCGCGCGCCAGCAGGCCCACTTTCAGCAGTTTTTAACGCTCACTGAACAGGAACCGCAGCCATGACCGCCGTGAAGCACGCTTTTACTGAACTCCCGACCATCGATATCCGCGATCTGGCCGGCGACGATCTCGCCAGGCGCCAGGCGGTGGCCGACGCCATCGGCCGCGCGGCGCGCGAGGTGGGCTTTTTCTACATCACCGGCCACGGCATCGACCCGGCGCTGATCGCCGGCGTCCGCGAGGCGGCGAAGCAGATCTTCGCCCTGCCGATGGAGGAGAAGATGAACTACTACATCGGCCGCTCCAAAAGCCATAAGGGCTACGTCCCGGAAGGAGAAGAGATCTACGGCGCTGGCAAGCCGGACCATAAAGAGGCGTTCGATATCGGCTTCCAGGCGGCGGACGACCATCCGCTGGTGCTCGCCGGTACGCCGCTGATCGGCGCCAACGAGTGGCCCGATCTGCCGGATTTCCGCGCGCGGGTGCTGGCCTACTACGATGCGGTCTTCGCCCTCGGCCACCGCCTGTTCGACGCTTTCGCCCTCGCGCTCGGCCTGCCGGAAGGGTATTTCAAACCGATGGTGTCTTGCCCGCCGGCTAAGCTGCGGCTAATCCATTACCCGTTTGACGCCAGCGTCGAAGATGTTCCCGGAATTGGTGCACACACCGACTATGAGTGCTTCACCCTGCTGCTCGCCGACCAGCCCGGACTTGAAGTCCTCAATGAAGAAAGCATGTGGATCGACGCGCCTCCTGTCACGAACGCCGCCGGAGAAGAGGCGTTCGTGATCAATATCGGCGACATGCTGGAAGTGCTCAGCGCTGGCACATTTGTTGCTACAGCCCACCGGGTGCGCAAAGTGCCGCAGGAGCGGTACTCCTTCCCGCTGTTTTTCGCCTGCGATTACCACACGCTGATCCGCCCGCTACCGACCTTTCTGGCCGCCGGCGAAGCCAGCGAATATCAGGAGCTGAGCATCGGAGAGCATATGTGGAGCCAGGCGCTGCAAACCTATCGCTATCTGCGCGAGAAGGTCAATCGCGGCGAGCTCCAGCTGCCGGAGCGCGCGCGCGGCACCAATACCTTTGGCCATTTGAAAAAACAGGCACAGCAAAAAAACCCCCTAACCCCCCGTGAGGAACCATGATGACTAGCACCCTGAAAAAAATCTCGCGCCGCGTCGCGCTTACCCTCGCCGTCAGCGCCTGTTTCTCCTCTGTCACCCAGGCGGCGGAACTGCTGACCGAGGGCGTCTTTAAGGTGGGGATGGAGGTTACCTACCCGCCGTTTGAGTCCTATGACAGCAATAACAACATCGTCGGTCTCGACCCGGAGTTCGCGACGCTGATCGCCGAGCATCTGCAGGCCAAACCGCAGCTGATCGACACCAAGTTCACCAGCCTGATCCTCGGCATCGGCAAGAAATATGACGCGGTGATCTCCGGGATGTACGTGACGCCGGAACGCCAGAAGCAGGCCGACGCCATCCCTTACGCCCTCTCCGGCGCGTCGATCATCGCCCTGAAGGGCGGCGCGGTGCAGCCGAAAACCGAAGATGAGCTGTGCGGCGTGAAGGTCGGTCTGCAGGCAGGCACCACCTGGGTGACCAGCCTGAAAAAACACTCCGATGAGTGGTGCCTGAAAAACGGTAAACCGGCCATCACCATTCAGGAGTTCCCGACGGCGCCGGAAGCCTCCCAGGCGCTGCTGTCGAAGAATATCGACGCCCAGCTCGAGATCGCCCCGGCGGCGCAGATTATCGTCGATAAGAGCCGCGGTCGCCTGGCGATAAGCTCGACGCGCCTGGTCTACCCGCTGCCGCTGGGGATCTACGTCGCCAAAGGTAACACCGAGCTGGCGGAGGCGATTAAGGCCACCCTCGCCACGCTGAAAGCCAACGGCAAATATGCCGCGCTGATCAAAAAATACAACTTAGAAAGCATCGATTAAGACAATAAGCACTGCGCAACAGGAGTCGGTATGGCGTTCGATTGGGGATACTTTTTTTCATTGTTTAGCATTGGGGCATTCTGGCAGGCGTGCGTGACCGTGATCGTGGTCAGCACCTTGTCCTGGGGGATCGGCCTGGTGGTCGGTTTTCTGCTAGCCTGCGCGAAGCTCTCGGCGCCGCGCTGGATCAAGATCCCCGTCGAACTCTATATCTGGTTTTTCCGCAGCGTGCCGCTGATGGTGCTGCTGGTGTTTGTCTACAACCTGCCGCAGCTGTTTCCGGTGACCCAGCCGCTGCTCGGGGTGCCGTTTATCGCCGGGCTGGTGTCGATGACCGTCACCGAAGCGGCCTATATGGCGGAGATCCACCGCGGCGGGCTGTTGTCGGTGGCCAAAGGGCAAAGCGAGGCGGGCCATGCGCTGAGCTTCAGCTTTATCGGCATCCAGCGGCTAATTATTATTCCTCAGGCGTTTCGCATCTCGCTGCCGACGCTGATCAATGAATACATCACCATCATTAAGCTGAGCTCGATTCTGTCGGTGGTCTCCTTACCCGAGCTGCTGCTCACCGGCCAGCGCTTGTACGCGCAAAATTTCCTCGTGATGGAGACGCTGCTGGCGGTGGCGGTGTACTACGTCATGGTGGTTACCGTCTTCACCTGGCTGTTCCGGGGGCTGGAGAATAGCCTCGATATTCAGCGCAAGCGTCCGCAAACCCTCAGCGAGGCGGAATGCCAGGCGCTGCGCCAGAGCCTGCCGGCGCTGACGGAGGAGATCAAAACTCCGGCCGTCAAC
Organism: Klebsiella sp. 1SOBk10mer; assembly: GCF_046602535.1. Taxonomy (NCBI): domain Bacteria; kingdom Pseudomonadati; phylum Pseudomonadota; class Gammaproteobacteria; order Enterobacterales; family Enterobacteriaceae; genus Klebsiella; species Klebsiella sp. 1SOBk10mer. Next base: position 293,917 of record NZ_JBKIUP010000004.1, on the reverse strand, counting down.
GGCGCGCCGCCGGCGCTGGATCTGCGGGGCATCCGCAAATCCTGGGGTCAGCATGAGGTGCTGAAAGGCATCGACCTACAGGTGGAGAATGGGGAGGTGATCAGCATCATCGGCCCGTCCGGCTCAGGCAAAACGACCCTGATCCGCACCATCAACGCCCTCGAAAGTATTGATGGCGGGGAGATCATTCTCTACGGCGAGGACTACCTGAAAGGCGGAGCCATCGTCGATAAACGCCAGATGCGCGCCGGGGTGCGGCGTATCGGCATGGTCTTCCAGAGCTTCAACCTGTTCCCCCACCGCACGGTGCTCGACAACGTGATGCTGGCTCCGCGCTACCACCAGCTGCTGGATCAGCCGGTCGCCCGCGAGCAGGCCCTGGCGCTGCTCGACCGCGTCGGTCTGCTGGCCCACGCCCACAAATACCCCGGCCAGCTCTCCGGCGGCCAGCAGCAGCGCGTGGCGATCGCCCGGGCGCTGGCGCTGAAGCCGGACATCATGCTGTTTGACGAACCGACCTCAGCGCTGGATCCCGAGCTGGTGGGCGAGGTGCTGAAGGTCATTCAGTCGCTGGCCCGCGAAGGCATGACCATGCTGATTGTCACCCACGAGATGGATTTTGCCCTGTCGATTTCCGACCGCGTGGTGCTGATGGAGAACGGCGTGGTGCAGGCCGACATCGCCCCGCAGGTGATCCGCAGCCCGCTGGAGGCCCCTTCTCTGCAACGAATCCGTGAATTTATGGGAGTACGCTAAATGGCAACTGAGCAACACCTGCGCCAGCAGTTGGCCGCCGCCTACCGGCTGGCGGCGCTGTTCGGCTGGGAGGATACCCTCTACACCCACTTCTCCGTGCGCTTGCCCGGCGATGGCGAGCCGCGTTTTTTAATTAACCCCTTCGGCATGATGTTTGACGAAGTCACCGCCAGCAACCTGATCGTGGTGGATATGCAGGGCAAGGTCGTCGAGGGCGACGCGCCAGCTAACTCGGCGGGCTTTACCATCCACAGCGCGGTGCATATGGCCCGGGAAGACGCCCACTGCGTGATCCACACCCATACGCTGCCGGGAATGGCGGTGGCCGCCTGCGAGGACGGCCTGCTGCAGCTTAACCAGATCAGCACCGAGTTTTACCAGCGCGTCGGCTACCATCCCTATGAAGGGGTGGCCTTTGACCTCGACGAACGGGCGCGCATCCAGCGCTCGCTGGGGAATAATATCGCCATGATCCTGCAGAGCCACGGCCTGCTGTCGGTGGGCCGCACCGTGGCCGATGCGTTTTACATCATGTACTACCTGAACCGCGCCTGCGAGATCCAGATGGCCACCGCCCAGCTGGCGGCCCTCAGCCCGATCCACACCATCGCTCCGCACCTCAGCCAGCACGCCTGCGAGCAGCTGATGGGCGTAGAGCATGAACGTCAACAGGTCTGGCAGGCGTGGCTGCGCCGTCTTGACCGTCTCGATACCTCTTACCAAGACTAACGCCTATGTCTGATATCACTATCGTTGTGGATTGTAACGACGCGGATTTCGCCCGCGATATTTGCGCCGCCCTGCAGCAGTTTCCCGACGTCACGGCGCTTCTGCCCCATCACCAGGCGGCACGCGACGCCCAGTACGCCAGCTGCTGGTTCCCGGACCCGCAGCTGCTGAGCCGCTCGCCGGGGCTGAAGCTGATCCAGGCCGCGTCCGCCGGGGTCGATCATCTGCCGCCCGCGCTGTTCGCCAGCGAGATCCCGCTGTGCCGGGTGATCGATGAAGATTTTCGCCACGGCATGTTCGAATATGCTCTGTGGAGCGTCCTGTGGTTTCAGCGCCATTTCGACCGGGCGCTGGCCCACCAGCGGACCCAAACCTGGAAGCTCTATCCCCAGCGCGCCGCCGCCGACTTCCATATCGGCATTATGGGGCTCGGCGAAATTGGCGGCTATATCGCCGACCAGCTGGCCCGCCTTGGCTATCGGGTCTCTGGCTGGTCGCGCAGTGAAAAGCAGCTGGCTGGCGTCACCTGCTATCGCGGCGCGGAGGCGCTCGACAGCTTCCTCGGGTCGCTTGACGGACTGATTAACCTCCTGCCGCTCACCGCGCAGACCCGGGGTATCCTCGCCGCGCCGCTGTTCAGCCGGCTTCCCGCCGGAGCGGTATTAATCAACTGCGGGCGCGGAGAGCATATGGTCAATGAGGATGTGCTGGCGGCGCTGGAGAGCGGCCAGCTCGCCGGCGCGGTGCTCGACGTCTTCCCGCAGGAGCCACTGCCGGCTGACGATCCGCTGTGGCGCCATCCGCAGGTGGTGATCACCCCGCATATGGCCTCTGCTGCCCCTGCCGAGGTGATCGCCCGCCAGCTGCTGGAGAACATTCAGCGCCAGCGTCGCGGGCTGCCGCTCAAAAACCTGGTCAATAAGCACGCCGGTTACTGATCCCCACCGATACCGTCGCTGCTACGCTTAATGGGTGATTCACAACCAGAAGGCAGGAACATGAAGATTGATTTATCGGGGAAAGTCGCGCTGGTCACCGCCTCCACGGCGGGTATTGGCTTTGCTATCGCCAAAGGCCTGGCGGAGAGCGGCGCAGAGATCATCATTAACGGGCGCAGCGAGCAGAGCGTGAACGCCGCCATCGCTCGTCTGCAAAATGAGGTGTCGGGCGCGAAGGTGCGACCCGCCATCGCCGACCTCAGCGGTGCCGACGGCGCAGCCCAGCTGCTGCGGGCGGTGACCAGCGTCGATATCCTGGTCAATAACGCCGGGATCTATGGCCCGCAGGATTTCTACGCCACCGACGACGCGACATGGGACAACTACTGGCAGACCAACGTCATGTCCGGCGTACGCCTGTCGCGGGGGCTGCTGCCGGCGATGGTCAGCAAAGGCTGGGGACGGGTGGTGTTTATCTCCTCGGAATCGGCGCGCAATATCCCGGCGGATATGATCCACTATGGCGTCACCAAGACCGCCCAACTGTCGCTGGCCCGCGGCCTGGCGAAATATGTCGCCGGCAGTGGAGTGACCGTTAACAGCGTTCTGCCGGGGCCGACGATTTCTGACGGCTTTGCCGAAATGCTGAAAGACGAAGTGGCGAGAACCGGCCAGTCGCTGGAGGAACTGGCGAAAGCGTTCGTCATGACCCACCGTCCGAGTTCGGTGATCCAGCGGGCGGCCTCGGTGGAAGAGGTCGCCAATATGGTGGTCTACGTCTGCTCGCCGCAGGCGTCGGCCACCTCCGGCGCCGCGCTGCGCGTCGACGGCGGCGTGGTGGATGATATTCTCTGACGCCTCTCATTCAGGGGAGTCCCCCTCCCCTGTCGCCTTTCCCGGCGCTAAAAAGCGCAAAATGTTAAAAAACAGCCGCAAAGTCGCACAAAGTGAACAGGAACATGTATTCCCAAAACTTATGATATTTGTTTTAACTATAAGTTGTGGTGTTAATGTCTCTGTTACGAAGCTTGCTTTTCTTTCTCGGCGCGGCGGTCGCAGCCGCTCTCGCGGTACTCTGCCTGTGGGTGGATATTCGGGTATTTGGCAACGACATCCCGGAGGTGTCGCTGACTGAAGTGGTGCAGGAGAGCGTGCTGGCCGTCATCGTACTGGTTCACTTCCTGCTGGCGCGCAACTACCCCCACTTACGCTACAGCAATATCCTCATCGGCGGCTTCTTCCTCGCCATGCTGATCCGTGAGCTGGATGGCCTGTTTGATTTACTTTCCCATGGCAGCTGGGTGTGGTTTGCCCTGCTGGCCACCGCGGGGTCGCTGCTGGCGCCGCTGCGCCATCTGCGTCAGACCCTGTCGCAGCTGGCGGCTTATACCCGCACGCCCTATTACGGCATGATGATCAGCGGCCTGCTGGCGATTCTGGTCTTCTCGCGGCTGTTCGGCATGCACGGCCTGTGGTACGCCGTACTGAATGAGAACTTCGCCCGGGTGGTGAAAAATACGGTGGAGGAAGGCAGCGAGTCGTTTGGCTATATGCTGTGCCTGACCGCCACCCTCGGCTACGCCTGCTACTTCCGCGGTCTGGCGCGACAGGCGCTGTCGCCGCAGGGCTGACTGCGGCCGATAACCACCGCCGGACGCGCCCGCCGGCGGTGACGCGCCGCCGCGTTAACCGCGAATTTTCCACTTCCGTTTGAGAACCTCTTTGTCCTGGCTATCCAGCCACTGGTTCACTTTCTCCAGCAGCGCCGGATTATCTTTACTCATCATATACACCTTATCGCTGGCGGTGCCGGCGAACGGCGTCTCGTTGGCGACGCAGAACACGCCGGGCTCTTTGCTCTGGTAATAGTCGCCTTCGATCAGATCGGTCACCATCATATCGGCCGTTTTCTGCCGCAGCGCCTCCAGATTATCGACGTTGTTCTGTACGCGAATAATCTGCGCCTGCTTAATATGCTCATCGACAAAGCTCTGGTTTGTGCCGCCAGGGTTGACGACCACCTTCACCTCCGGACGGTCAATCTTCTCCAGCGATCCAAGCCGTGGCGCAGCCTGACAGTTGGCTAAGGCGATTTTACCGTTCGCCACCACCGGGTGGCTGAGGGCGAAGTCCTTCGCCCGCGCCGGCGTCTGCGTCACGCCGCCCATCGCAATATCGAATTTGTCCGCCTGCAGATCGGCGGCGAGCGCGGGCCAGCTGGTGTAGACGAAGCTCACCTTCAGCCCCAGCGTGCGCCCGAGATCGCGGGCCATGTCGACGTCATAGCCCTGCAGCTCGCCGGCGGCATTGCGAAACGCCAGCGGGGCGTAGTCGCCCGGCACGCCGACCTTCAGTTCACCGCTGCGCTCGATGGTTTGCATATCGCGCGCCTGGGCGCCGCAGGTCATTATCGCCAGCGTCAGCGCCAGCCCCACCGTCAGTTTCATCTCGCCATCCTTATTGTTATCGGGTTTGCGCGCCGGGGTGGCGGGCCGCTTCTCAGTCAGCACCCTCCGCCGCGCGTAACAGGGAATTCATCCTATTTTTAAATTCCGGGACATACAACCCGGCGTGGCGGTTGCCGATCGCAAATCTGACAACGAAACAGGGCTATCGCCCGGTGAATGATTTCTCATCCGCCGGGCGTAGCCTTACGCCAGCGATCGTATTTTCCAGCCTGACGTGATGTCGAAATTAGGTTCAAAAACAGCAGCAGGAAAAATCTAACTCATTGTATTAAAATAACAAAACATTTTATCTCGCGATATCCCCCCTTCCACTCTGGTCATTGTCCGTCTTATTTACTCCGCTATTTCCCCACGCTAATATCCCGGTAAAGCGATAATAAATAACATGCGCAGATTATTTCCAGACGTAAATAAATTGGTAAGTTAAATAAATTAATTAAAAACATATCCAGTGCAAATAATTCCCCCCTGACGCGGCAGAATTCATGCTCTGGCGATCTGTTTTATCGGCAATACAGAAGGAAAGAAAATGAAATTAATCTCGCTGTGTCTGGCGACATTGGTTGCCGGATTGGTTGCCGGCCCGGTTGGCGCGGCAGACGGCACGCTGAACTTTATCGGTAAGGTTGTGAACGGGGCATGCAAGCTTGAGGGAGCGGGCGACAACGGGGTCATCAACGTCAGCATGGGCGACATTCCGCTGTCGCGGCTGAAAAACAGTCAGTCTGGCACCGGGCCGGCGGTAGGTGTCGATATTCGCGTCAAAGATTGTGAGAAAGGCACCTACTATATTGTGGTGGATGGCCCCACCCCCACCGGCATGCCTGAACATCGCGTACTGGCCCTCGACGGCCGCGGCAAGCCGGCCGGCAACGTAGGAATTCTGCTCACCGACCGTACAGGCACTCCGCTCAGCCTCGATGAACGCATCGATCCGCAACACGATCCCCGCATTGAGATCCCGGTGGACGGCGGCTCCGGCACCTTCAGGCTCAAAGCTTTCTACTACACCTGGGATAAAGCCCACATGGATCCTGGCGACGGCAACGCGACGGCCCGGTTTACCATTATGCAGGAATAGCTTTCCGGTCAGGGATGAAACGTCGACGTAAAGGAAGCGATCATGAAAACTCAGGTGGCTGTTTTGCTCAGCGCATTGGCCTTTCAGGCCTGCGCCGGGATAACCATTAATGCCTCACGGGTGATCTATTCAGGAAAAGACAAAGTCGCCAGCCTGAATATCAATAACCGCAGCAGCACCCCCTATAAAGTGCAGATCTGGCTGGATGCCGGGCTCAATGCCTCGCGCGTCGGCCTGCCGATGGTGGCGACGCCGCCGCTGGTCTATTTATCGCCGCAGCAATCCGCCCAACTGCGCTTTATCTATCTCGGCAGCGGGCTGCCCGACGATCGGGAAAGCCTGTTCTGGGTCAATATCCAGGAGACGCCGCCGACCGCCGGCGACAATCATACGCTGCAATTTGTCGTCCGCACCCGTCTGAAGCTGTTTTATCGTCCACCCGCCATCGCCACCACCCTCGTCAAAGAGGTGCAAAAGCTGCAGTGGCAGCAGAGCGGCAATAACCTGCGCTTGACGAACTCAGGCCCTCTGCATATCACCCTGGTCAACGGAGCGCTGATCGATAATAAAGGCCACCTCTCGCCGATGAGAAACGTGATGCTCCGGCCCTACAGCAGCCATACCGTAATGACCACCGACAGCGCTCGCCTGTACCAGTTGAACTATATCGACGACTACGGCGCGGTAGTGCCGATCCCGCTGCAGGGCAGTCTGCCCCCGGGGCCAGGCTAGTTATACTCCAGGGCGAAGGTCACCATGCTGTTGGCCGTGCCCGCCGCCACAGTGGCGTCGGTTTGCACATACTGCGCGTTAAAATTGATAGCCTCGGCGGTCCCGGCGCTGGCGCCGGTTACCCTTTTCAGGATCGGCAGATTGCTGGCCTCATTGATCTTAACGCTGGTGCCGTCGGGCACCGCCGCGCCGGGGTTATTGCCGTAGGTCAGCTTCACACCGACGCCGCTGGCGCTGTTGCTGACCTGGCTCAGCGCCAGGGTATCGCTCTCCACGCTCACGCCGAAAAAGCCGATGCGCACGTCGGTCGGCGTCGGACAGAACACCGGGATCGAAAAGCGCTTCGCCTGGCCGCCGGTGCTCCCTTTACCGTGAAACTCCGCCCGGTTTACCGTGCCCAGAGTGACCTGGATCGACGACGTCGTCACCTGACAGCTACCGCTGCTGCCGATGTCCACGTTCAGGGCAGCCATATCGATACTGACCGGCGCGCTGGCGACATAGCCGGCGCTGCCGCTGGCCTGCTGCTCAATGGTCATCTCCCCCACCTGCGGCAGCGACGGCGAGTTAGTATGCGTCCCGTCCGCCAGCTGCACCGTCCCGGTTTTATAGAAGGTCACCGCGATCCTGACCGTGGTTTGCTGCTGCGTCATCAGCGCCGGGAGCATCGCGCTGTCGCACACCACCACCGACTCGCCGCCCGCGGAGTGGCTGCCGTCGATAGCGCGCATCGGGCCGCCGGCGCACTGAAAGCTGAGCGAATACCCGATGCCGTCGATGGCGCTGGGGTAGACGTGCTGTCCATTAATCACCACCGGTGCGCCGCCGGTTTTCAGCTGCTTATAGACGATGCGTTTGGCGCTCGCCGTCGGCAGCTGCAGGTCGCAGGAAAAGGGGATCCCGCTGCCGTTATCCGCCATCGCGCTGGTCATCTGGGTATTGACCGGCAGCGTGGGTAAATACTTGATATTGGGGATATTGACCGTGGTCTGACCGATATTCGCGCGGCAGGTTTCCGCCCGCAGGCCGGGAAGATAACCGCTCAGCGTCAGCAGAAAGAGGAAAGGAAGTAGACGAAAAACAGATTTCATAGCCGCCTCAGCGTGTCTGGCACAGTCCGGAGACGGTTTTCACCGTGTTCAGACTCTGCTGTGGGTTATCCGGAAGATGAAAATGCAGCCTGCAGCTCTGCGACTGGTTGTTCACGACCCAGCTCACCGCCAGGGTCCCCTCCTGCGGTACACCGCTGAGGTACACCTGGCCGCCGTCAGCCACCATGCCGCCCGGCGCATTGCCGCTCTCCTCCGCCGTGACCAATTGCGCGCTGGCGCCAAACGGTAACGGCCCCTGGGCATTGCGCAGGGTAAACAGCACCCGGTTGCCAATGTGGGTCCGGTAGTTGGCCATCACCACCGCGCCGCCGCTGGGGATCACCGTCTGCCCCTGCTGGTCGACGTCGGTATCATCCGCCATCGACTCCGTGTCGAGGGTAATGACATTTTTCCGATAGGCGGTGAGGGACGGCACCACGGCATAGCCGCGCCAGTCGGTGTGCACATTGTTGCCGTTTTGTACCGCCACCCCGGCGGCCCCCGGCGCGCGGACGATGGCGAAGCTCTCGCCCACCGTCTGGCCGAAAGTGACCCCGTGCGGATGCGCGACCACCGAGCCGGCGCCTCCCCAGGTCAGCTGGTTGCTGGCGGCGTCATGGCGATAGCCAAGCTGGGCGTTGCCGAAGCCGCCGTGGTAGTCGAGAGCAGCGCTGCTATTGCTGCCTCGTCCCTGATTGCCATAGCCCTGCTGAACCGAGTAGAACAGGTTCGGCCGCGACGGCACCGCGCCATACAGCGACACCTGCTGCGAGGTATAGCCATTGCTGTCCGAGGTGGTGTTGTAGCTCACCGCGCTGTCGGACAGCGGACCACCCAGCGGAATATTGATATTGAAAGACCAGGAGCGATCATTTTTTTGCTGACCGCTGGCGCGGGTGTAGTAATAGCCCACGCCCCAGGAGATCCCTTTCCAGGCGCTGTAGAACCCGAGATGCACCGTCTCATCCCGACTCTGCCGGTGCCAGTATTCCTGCGACCAGGCGGAAACCGCCAGACTGCCCAGACCGCCGAGGCGTTGTGACACCGACACTTCCTCCCGGCGGCGCCGGTTGTCCACCTGCCCCTGCGCGCTTTCGACGGCGCTGGCTTCGGCAAAATCGTAATAGCCGCTGGAGGAGTAGCGATAGCTGGCGAGGCTGAACGTGGTGCCCGAGCTGACGAAATCTTTCTGATACTGAGCGCGCAGCGAATGGCCCGCATAGCGCTTGCCCGACGGCGTACGGGTGACGGCCTGGGTGACGTCGCCTCCCAGCGAACCGAACTCGCCAAAGCCGCGGCCCAGGCCCAGCGCCCACGACTGATAGTCCTGGGCCAGCTGCGTGCCGCCGTAGAGGGTAAATCCCGCCGACAGACCATAGAACAGGGTGCCCTGCAGGAATTCCGGCGAGCGCACCGAATCCGCCCCGGAGTGGTAGCGACCGGCGCTGAGGCTGAATTTGCCGCGCCCTTCGCGCAGCATATACGGCACGGCGGAATAGGGCTGGGTAAAGGTGCGCACCGAACCATTGCTCTCGGTCACCTTCACCTCCAGATCGCCGCTCTGCGAGGTGGGATAAAGATCGCTGATGGCGAACGCCCCCGGCGACACGAAGGTTTCGTAGATCACATACCCGTGCTGGGAGACGGTCACTTTGGCATTGCTGTGCGCCACGCCGCGGATGGTAGGGGCAAAGCCGCGCTGGCTGTCCGGGAGCATCTCATCGTCAGACATCAGTTGGACGCCGCGAAACGGAATGCTGTCAAACACATCGCCGGTGGTGTAAGTATCGCCGATCCGCAGCAGACTCTTCAGCGAGCGGACGTCGCGCTGCAGCCAGGTGCTCTGTGAATCCCAGTGCCGGCGCTGCTGGTCGTACTGCATTGAGGAGACATTGCGCAGCCGCCAGGCGCCCAGGTTCACGCCGCTGCGTAAATTGAGATAGTTTGAGCGGCTGCTCTCCCCTTCATCGGCATTCTTTATTTGCGCGCCGGAAAAATAGTAATCGACAAACGCGGCCGGCACGCCATCGTCCCAGCGCGAGGGATCGACATAGCCGCGGCTTTGCACGTTCATCGCCGCCTGAGGAATGCTCAGCGTCAGGCGCTGGTTAGCGAAGGTGAAGCGGCTGCTGGCGTCGGGAATAAACTTCTCGATCCGGGTGAAGGTCTCACCCTCATGCAGCGTTTGAAAAGCCGGAAACGCGCTGACGTTGACCCCATAATCCGCCAGCTGCCCGGGCGTCAGCACCGGCTGCAGCTGCCCGCCATCGTCAACAAAGGTGATATCGGCCTGGCCCAGCTCCTGGTCGTTAACCACCACGGTGACAGGATAAGTGCCCGGCTGCTGCCCGCCGGGTTTGGCGAAGTAGTGCAGATCGGAGGTTTGCTGCTGCGGGTCGGCAAACTCCAGCGCCGCCGGATCAAAATAGTCGTCGGCCAGCGCCCTGCTCAGCGGGCTGAGACAGCACATCATCGTCGGCAGCGTCGCCAGCGCCAGCGCCCGTCCGGCGGTGACGGGCAACGCGGCATACTCCCGCACCCTGGCTGTTGTTATTCTTTTCATGCTGGCGCCGTCCGGTAAGCTCATCACAAAGGGGAATTACTACTGGGCGTAATCGCTGACGCCGCCGTAGTCGTTAATCGCCCGCCATTTGACGGTGCCGTGCCCGCTCACCGGCCACGTTTTCTCGCCAAAGGGGGCGACCATGCCAGGCTCGTCGATTGCCTTCCCGCCCACTTCGACGGCGTAAAAAGAGACAAAATAGGGAGTGGGGTTTGCCACCGTCAGATGACCGCCGGACTGGCTAAACTTCAGCTGCTGCCAGGCTTTAGCCGGGTCGCCCACCAGGCCGTTGGGGCGATAAAAGATTTTGAATTTCGACTTAATATTGACCTGCAGCTTGTTCACCTCGCCCTTGGGCGTCGGGGCGATACTTTTGACGTTCAGCCAGTAGACCGATTCACGGTCGCTGGGCAGCGAGGCGCCAATAAAGTTAATGCGCAGGACGTTATTTTGCTCCGGATCGAGACGGAATAAGGGCGGCGTAACAATAAAGGGCACCCTGGCCTTATCGCTTTCCGCGTAATTTTCCACCCACGACTGCACCAGATAGGGCGTATGGGTATCGGCATTAGTGACTGAAATAGCGGCTTCACGCTTCCCTTCCTGATAAATCACACGGGTTCCACCCATGACAATACCGGCCTGCGCTGCCGTGGAGCACAGCAGAAAGGCCGCAACGGCAATTATTTTCTTCATCATGACTTACCATCAGGTAAAGGTTGAACAAACAATAAAATAAAGCAGGGAATATCAGAGCCAGTACCCGTCGGGATAATTAGCAAAAACAACTATACCGTCACGAATATAGTCCGTGACTTTATGACAATTATCACTTTAGCTATCTGCAATTAATCAGGACGCAGTGGACTGACTCTGAATAGCGCGCAATATGATTAGTTATAAATCATATTGAAATTAGCCGTACCGTTGGCATCGCCTGCCGTCACCGCACCGGTGGAGATATAGTCGGCGAAAAACTTGAGGTCGGCAGTGCCGGTGCCGGCAGTCGCGCCCGCAACGACATTTTTGGCTTGAGACGCTTTGCCGAGGCTGACCGCCGTAGACTTGTCATCTTCATACAGCTTGATCGCCACGCCAGCGGCGCCGCCGGTGGTCGCCAGCAGCGTGTTATCCGACTGATCGCGCGCGCCGTCAAACAGCACTGCAACATTTTTTACGCTGGCGGGGCAATCTTTCACACTGATATGGAAAGGGGTTTTGGTGGTTTCAAAACCTGTGCTGGTAAAATAGGTGCTGGCCCATTTGCCCAGATCCACCGTCTGGCTGGTGGATGCGCTGTCGATATTGCAGGAGCTGTCGGTGATTGATCCATTGAAGATAACCTGTCCGCCGGTACCCTGGGTACCCGCTTTGGAGCCTGGGTTAACGTTAATGGTTGGCGTAGTAACAGAAATTGCAGCGCCAGAAACCAACGCTCCCATGAGAATTGCCATAATACGAAGTTGCGTTTTCATTATTTATCTCATCGTTAACGAATATATTTTCCCGTCATCGACAATAGCCCCATGGCTATCGCGAAACGGCTCGTCCGTTCCTCCCTGTAAATGTTCATTACGTTCCTTCCGCAGGATAATCGGCACACGTCCTTTGACTCCGCTTTATTTCGCCGAAAGGTGGCCATGAATAACAAGCAGAAGAAAAAGAGTTATTTTGATGTGCAAAATAAATATATTACCCGATGTAAAAAAAGGCAACCTGATGAAATGTTACATACAGGTTAATGACTATACTCGCCATAAAGTTATTTTTTGAAATGGCATTTCGATGTTAATTTACATATCTATACAAAAGAAAATTAAATACTTCTCAACAACAACACGCCAATTTTATTAACAAATTTAAAGGTAATTGCTCAAAAAAGCGTCTTGTTTTATTGTGCTCAAACCCGGCGCCACGAAAAAATTAGGAATTTTCCTGGTATTAATCTTCATCATTTCTACACAAATTAGGGCAAAGCGCTCCCGATCCGCGCTGTAATTTCTTGTTCTGGAAGTATTTTTATTTTCAAATGAAAGCTATTACTTCATTAACCTAAATGTATTGCCGTTATCCGCCACCGTAACCACTCCCTCTCACAGGGTTATTTTGACGCAAAAAAAATCCGCAACCCGAACGGATTGCGGACTGGGGATCAATCAGAAATAAGATGGGCTTCAGAACAGGCCCAGCGGCGCGGTGCCGTAGCTCACCAGCAGGTTTTTGGTTTGCTGATAGGCATCCAGCGCCATCTTGTGCGTTTCCCGGCCGACGCCGGACTGTTTATAGCCGCCGAACGCCGCATGCGCCGGATAGACATGATAGCAGTTGGTCCATACGCGACCCGCTTTTATGCCGCGGCCCATGCGATAGGCGAGGTTGGTATCGCGCGTCCACACCCCAGCGCCGAGGCCAAACTGGGTCTCATTGGCGATAGCCAGCGCTTCCGCTTCGTCTTTAAAGGTGGTCACCCCGATCACCGGCCCAAAGATCTCCTCCTGGAAGGAGCGCATATCGTTGCGGCCTTTAATTAGCGTGGGCTGAATATAAAAACCATTATCCAGCGCCGGCGCGATAGCCGCCCGCTCGCCGCCGGTGAGGATTTGGCCGCCCTCTTCCCGGGCAATCTGAATATAGGAGAGGATCTTGTCAAACTGCTGGCGGGAAGCCTGGGCACCGATCATGGTGTCGGTATCTAACGGATCGCCGCGGCGGATCTGCGCCACCTTCTCCATGACCCGCGCCATAAAGGGCTCATAGATGGATTCATGGATCAGCGCCCGCGACGGGCAGGTACAGACCTCACCCTGGTTGAAGAAGCCGAGCACCAGCCCCTCCACCGCCTTCTCAATAAACTCCTCTTCTCCCTCCATCACATCGGCGAAGTAGATATTGGGCGATTTGCCCCCCAGCTCGACGGTGCAGGGGATAATATTCTCCGCCGCGCAGGCGAGAATATGTCGCCCGACCGGCGTGGAGCCGGTAAACGCCAGCTTGGCGATACGCTTGCTGGTGGCCAGCGCCTCGCCCGCCTCTTTGCCGAAGCCCTGCACCACGTTCAGCACCCCCGCCGGGAACAGATCGCCGATCAGCTCCAGCAGCAGGGTAATACTCAGCGGCGTCTGTTCCGCCGGCTTGAGCACCACGCAGTTACCCGCCGCCAGGGCCGGGGCCAGCTTCCACGCGGCCATCAGCAGCGGGAAGTTCCACGGGATAATCTGACCGACCACCCCCAGCGGTTCATGGAAATGGTAGGCCACCGTGGTTTCGTCAATTTCGGCAGTGCTTCCCTCCTGGGCGCGCAGGCAGCCGGCGAAGTAGCGAAAGTGATCCACCGCCAGCGGCAGGTCGGCATTCAGCGTTTCGCGGATCGGTTTTCCGTTATCCCAGCTCTCCGCCACCGCCAGATATTCCAGATGCTGTTCAATACGATCGGCGACCTGCAGCAGCAGCCGGGAGCGCTGCTGCACTGAGGTTTTGCCCCACGCCGGCGCCGCACGGTGGGCGGCGTCGAGGGCGAAGTCAATGTCTCTGGCATCCGACCGGGGAAACTGCGCAATGTTGCTGCCGTCTACCGGGGAGGTATTCATAAAGAATTCACCGCTCAGCGGCTCGACAAATTTACCGTCAATAAAGTTGCCGTAAGCGGATTTAAATGAAACCAGGGCGCCGGGCTGGCCAGGGTGTGCATAACGCATCGCAAATCTCCTTCTGTAGGGTTGAGACGCAGCGGCATATTGATTTTTTAAACTTGCCGCCGAACGCTTCTCACTTTGCAGGGGTTATGCCAGTTTTTTATTTACTTTAAATCTTTTTATTTATTAATAGGTTGCCTTCACTAACTGGGCAGATGGTCAGCCACTGTTGCACGGGTTTCCACTTATGTGTTGCAAATCGCAACACCAAATAAACCAAATAGCTACAATATTGCAACACAGCAACATCGACCCAGAGGTGCCCTGTGCCAGGCAATCCCTTTCTTCTCGCACCAGAGGTTAACGCCAATCCCCTGCTGAGCGATTCATGGTCTCGCTGCCAGCGCTACGGTCTGGATCCCGCTACCGAGGATTTTCCCCGCCTCGACGCCGGCGAGCTGGCGGATCGACTCGCCAGCCACCGCAGCCTGCAGCAGCTGGCGCAGCCGGTGGTGGAAGCCCTGTCGCGCCAGGTGGCGGACCTGCAGTCGGTGGTGATCCTCTCCGACCCCGGCGGTCTGGTGCTGCACACCGTCGGCGATACCCAGGCGATGCAAAAGGCGCAGCGCGTGGCGCTGGCGCCGGGCAATCTGTGGAGCGAAAGCGGGCGTGGGACCAACGCCATCGGCACCGCGCTGGCGATTGACGACGGCTGCGAAATCGATGGCCGTCAGCACTTTCTCACCCGCAACCAGAATCTGTACTGCGCGGCGATGCCGCTCCAGCGGCCGGACGGAAGTATCGCCGGCGTGCTGGATATCTCCGGCCCGGCGGATTTTCCCCACCAGCATACCTTTGGCTGGGTGAAAGCAGCGGCAAAGCAGATTGAGTATCTGTGGGTGAAGCAGAGCCTGCATCCTGAGCAGTGGCTGATGAGCCTGCACCGGCAGGTGGACAAGCTCGACAGCGTCGAGGAGCTGCTGCTGGTCTTTTCCGATAACGTCCTCACCGCCGGCAACCGGCTGGCGATGCGCGAGTTCGGCCTGAGCGCGGCGCAGTTTGGCCAGCTCACCTTTGCGTCGCTCTTTCCGACGCTGACGCAAACGGCGGTCAGCGTTCCCCTGCCGCTGACCACCCCGCAGGGTCGCTATCACTATCGCCTGCGCGAGCCCACCCGTCGCCGGGTGGCGGTGAGCGCCCCGCCGGCCATGCAGCTCCCCTTCACCAGCCCGCGGGAAGGCGAAAAGCTGCTCCGGCTGCTTAACGCCGGCATCGCGCTCTGTATTGAGGGGGAAACCGGCAGCGGCAAAGAGTATGTCAGCCGCACGCTGCACCAGCACAGCCGCTGGCGCAGCGGTAAATTCGTCGCCATTAACTGCGCCGCCATCCCGGAATCGCTGATCGAGTCCGAGCTTTTCGGCTACCAGCCGGGGGCGTTTACCGGCGCCAGTAAAAATGGCTATATCGGCAAAATCCGC
The DNA here is from genome assembly GCF_046602535.1 of Klebsiella sp. 1SOBk10mer. NCBI lineage: Bacteria > Pseudomonadati > Pseudomonadota > Gammaproteobacteria > Enterobacterales > Enterobacteriaceae > Klebsiella > Klebsiella sp. 1SOBk10mer. Next base: position 278,449 of record NZ_JBKIUP010000004.1, on the reverse strand, counting down.
GAAGCCGAGGGCGGGGTGCTGTTTCTTGATGAGATCGGCGATATGCCGCTGGCGCTGCAGACCCGCCTTCTGCGGGTACTGCAGGAGAAAGAGGTTGCCCCGCTGGGCGCCAGCCGCAGCGTGCCGGTGAACTTCGCCTTGATCTGCGCCACGCACCGCAACCTGACCCAGCGGGTCAGTGCCGGCGAATTCCGCGAAGATCTACTGTGGCGCCTGCGGGAGTATGCCCTGGCGCTGCCTCCGCTGCGCGAGTGGCCAGCGCTGGAAACCTTTATCGCCACCCTGTGGCGCGACCTGGGCGGCGCTTCGCGCCGGGTGACGCTGTCCACCGCGCTGCTGACCCACCTCAGCCAGCTGCCGTGGCCGGGAAACGTACGCCAGCTGCAGAGCGTCCTGAAGGTGATGCTGGCCCTCGCCGATGAGGGCGACACATTAACGCCCGATGCGCTGCCGGAGACATATCGCACCGCGCCTGCGCCGCTGCCGCGCGGGGGATTGCAGGCCCATGACGAGCAGTTGATTGTCGATACCCTCGCCAGAGTCAACGGCAACGTCAGCCGGGCGGCGCAGATGTTGGGCATCGCCCGCAGCACGTTATACCGTCGCGCCGCCCGTGCCGGACGGCCACGCCGCTGAGACTATGGCGTAAAGCGCGCCGGCAGCCAGGAGAACATCCGCCGGCTGACGGCCTCGCACAGCAGCACCAGTCGTGGGCCGACCGCCTGCCAGACTCGCTTCGCCACGATGACCCCACCGACGGCGACCAGGGCCGCGCCCACCATATCCAGCGGAAAATGCACCCCAAGATAGATCCGCGACCAGGCCACCGGCAGCGCGGCCAGCAGCATCAGCAGGCCAAGCGCCCGCAGGCGCAGCGACAGCAGCGCAAACGCAGCACTGAACATTACCGTACCGTGATCGCTGGGAAAGCTGTTATCCGCCGGATGGCTTATCCAGGTATGGCCGAGGGGGATCATAAACGGCCGCGGATGGAACCAGAGCGTCCCGCACACCATCCCCAGCCCGAGGGAAATGATCACGGCCAGGGTCATAAACAGCGCCTGACGATGTCCCTCACGGCCACCGAGAAACCACAGGCCGAGCGCGATCGTCGGCATCATAAACACAATGCCATTGGCGCAAAAACTGGCCAGCGACAGCAGGCCATCCGCGGCGCCAGGCTGCGCGTTAAGCGCGAAAAAAACAGATTGATTCAGGGTTTCCAGGGCGTTCATGGCGATAGCTCTCAGTCGTCATCTTTCTGTCATTATCGCCCAGACGCCTTAAGATACCCTTAAGCGCTGGGCGGTGTGCTTTTAGCAAGGCGCAGTCCTTCCCGCAGGGCATCGATCGCCACCTGCGTTTTTTGCGGCAGCCACGGCCCTTCCGGCCACACCGCGTGGATAGCGAAACGCACACGGTCGCTGGGCGCCAGAACCTGCTGCAGCGTCCCGTCGGCGAGCGCCTGCGCCACCAGCCAGTCCGGCAGCCAGGCGATGCCCATTCCCTGCTGCGCCGCGGCGGCGATGGCGGCAAAGTCATCCTGCACCAGCCACGCCTCCGGGGTGAAGCGCACTTCGCCCTGCTGCGGGTCGTAAAGTTGCCATTTTTGCAGCTGACCGTTATGCAGATAGCCGAGGGTGCGGTGCTCGCTCAGCCCGGCGATGGTCTGCGGCGCCGGCTGGCGGCGCAGGTACTCCGCCGCCGCGCACAGCACCATGCCATGCTCCCCCAGCGCCCGCGCCCGTAGCGACCCGGTATCGGCCAGGCTCCCGATACGCACCGCGAGATCAAACCCCTCTTCCAGCAAATTGACCTGCCGGTCGCTGTAGTGGAGCTCGAGCTTCAGCAGTGGATAGCGCTGACTCAGGCGGAACAGCAGCGGCGCCACGCAGCGCTGGCCAAACAGCACCGGCAGCGAAATCCGCAGCCGTCCCTGCACCTCGCCTTTGCCGCGCTGCAGCGCTTCTTCGGCCTCGCGAATGCGACCCAGCGCCTCCCGACACTGGTGATAAAATTGCTCTCCCTCTTCCGTCAGCAGTTGCCTGCGGGTGGTGCGCTGGAATAGCGCCACGCCGAGACGCGCCTCCAGCCGGGCAATGGTTTTCCCCACCGCCGATCGCGTGACGTGGAGGATCGTCGCCGCGCTGGCAAAGTTACCGCTCTCGACCACCGTGACAAACACCGGGATCGCGTTCAGATCGTCGCGCACAGATTGGTTCCTTATGGGATACAATAGCGGAAAATAATGTCACTCCAGAGAGAAAAAAGACAGTGTTAGTCTCTGCCTCTACCCTTTACCTGAGGCACTTACCATGGCTAACGTTCTGGTATTAAAATCCAGCATTAATGGCGAAACATCCCTGACCAATCAGCTGATTAACGAATTTCTCGCGGCGCGCCAGGCGGCGGGTCACCCCGATCGGATCCGCGAACACGATCTCAGCGCCATGGCGCTGCCGACGCTGGATGGCGCGCTGTTCGCCGCCCTGCGCGGGGCGGCGGATCCGCAGCCGGCCATCCGCGCGGCGGTTGCGCTCTCTGACCAGCTTATCGCCGAGTTAAAAGCCAGCGACCTGCTGGTGATCGGCGCCCCGATGTATAACCTCAACGTCCCGACCGACCTGAAGAAATGGTTCGACCTCGTGGCGCGGGCGCGGGAAACCTTTCGCTACACCGACAGCTGGCCGCAGGGGCTGGTCGAGGGCGTCCGGGCGGTGGTCGTCAGCAGCCGCGGCGGTATTCACCAGGGCGAAAGCACCGACGCCGTCACCCCCTATCTGCGCGCGGTGCTGGGGCTGATGGGGATCCATGAGGTGGAGTTTATCTATGCCGAAGGGCTGGATAACCGCCCGCACGGTCGCGACGCCGGGATCGCCAGCGCCCGTGCGCAGATAGCCGATCTCGCCGTTCCGGCCTGAGTCACGGGAAAATGTGCTGGCGCTGGCGGTCTTTTTATTTTAGAGTTATCTAAATTTAGAAAAAGCTAAAATACATGACCACACCTGAAGATCTGCAGGCCCGCGCCGGAGAAGCCGCCACGCTAATGAAAGCGATGAGCAATCCTCACCGATTGCTGATCCTGTGCATGCTGTGCGACGCGCCGCGGGCCAGCGCCGGTGAACTCGCCCGCGCCACCGGCCTGAGCCCTTCCGCCACCTCGCAGCATCTCGCGCGGATGCGTGACGAGGGGCTGATCGACAGCGAACGCGACGCTCAGCGTATTCACTATTTCATCACCCATCCTGCAGTACAGCAGGTGATCAACACGCTGAAAACGCTCTATTGCCCGTGAGGAGCCTATGACCATCGCCACCTTAACCCCTGCCGAAGCCCGGGCGCAGATTGCCCAGGGCGCGAGACTGATAGATATCCGCGATGCGGATGAATACGCGCGCGAACATATTCCCGATGCCGAGCTGGTGCCGCTCGCCACCCTGAACGGCGGCGCGACCCTAAACGCCCGGGCCGGCGAGCGCGTGATCTTCCACTGCCAGGCCGGCTCCCGGACGCAGAATAACGCCATTCGTCTGGCCGCCGCTGCCGCGCCGGCGCAGGTCAGCCTGCTGGCGGGTGGGATTCAGGCGTGGAAAGCCGCGGGGCTCCCGGTTGAGGAAGATAAATCGCAACCGCTGCCGCTGATGCGTCAGGTGCAAATTGCCGCTGGCGTTCTGATTTTACTGGGGGTGCTGCTGGGCTATACCGTGAACGGCGGCTTTTTCCTGCTCAGCGGCGCGGTCGGCGCCGGGCTCACTTTCGCCGGGGTGACCGGCTTTTGCGGCATGGCGCGCCTGCTGGCGATCATGCCGTGGAACCGGCGCCAGGGGAGTTAAAACGCACTCCAGATAAGCCAGGCAATGCCGCCGAAAAGCAGCCATTTGACGATGTAATAGACCGTCTTATTCCATTTTTTCAGCCGCTTGCCGACAATACGGATCTGGTAGATATAGCGAAATGCCCGGTTAATTCCGCCGGTGCGATCGCTGGCGTCGTTGGGCGCCGAGGCGGCGCTCATCAGATAGCGCCCCAGCCAGTGGTTGACCTTCTGCGCCCAGCGGTAGCGCATCGGCCGTTCAATATCGCAGAACAGAATCAGTCGATTCTCACCGCTGGTATTTTCTGCATAGTGGATATAGGTCTCGTCAAACAGCACGCCTTCCCCGTCGCGCCAGCTGTAGCGCTGACCATCCACCTCGATAAAGCAGCGGTCATCGTTCGGCGTCGCCAGGCCAAGATGAAAGCGCAGGGAACCGGCGTAGGGGTCGCGATGGCGCGGCAGACGGCTGCCGTCCGGCAGGGTGGCAAACATAGCCGCTTTTACCGACGGGATATCCCGCAGCAGCGCGGTAGTTTGCGGACAAAGCTGGCTGGCGGAAGGATGGGCATCCTCATACCATTTCAGATAAAAGCGTTTCCAGCCGGTTTTAAAAAATGAGTTAAATCCGGCGTCATTATATTTATCGGCCGCTTTAATCTGCTCCAGTTGCTGGAGGCGGATCCCTTCTTCGCGAATAACCAGCCAGTTCTGCTGCAATATCGCCAGCTCGGGAAACATCTCCGGGCGCAGATAAGGCGTATTCGGTACGCGGGAAAATAAATACATAAATCCATTCAGCGGCGCGGTAAATGTGGAATGGTCGGAGAGCTGTCGCCAGAAACGATAGCGCACCCGTCCGCGGTAATGGACATACAGTACAGCAATAACAATGATCAACAGAATGATATACTTCATGGTGTCTTTCCTGACCTGATTGGTGGTAACCCTACCCTCGCCGTCCCCCCTTCTCAGCAGCGGTATGGCGCCAGCAAAACATTAACAACTCTAATACATATACCTCCAAATTGTTTTAACAAAAAACAGCACACCCGGTGTTCAGTGAACGGGCGTTGAGCTATGGTTTAGGTTCATACGTAGTATTAACAGTGAGGAGTGAATGATGTTTTCTGTCGGCGATCTGGTGCAACCGCGTGCGGGCGGGCCAAAACTGAAAGTGATCGAAGTGCAGGGCGAGGATCTGGTGGTGGTTCAGGCCGCTCAGGAGCAGGGAGAACGCTATATGCTGAAGTCAGACGAGGTGACGCGATATCAGGAAGAGGGAGACTTCGGCGTCTGCTGAAGCTCCCTCGCTGCAGGTCATAAGGCCAGGCCGGGCGGTGGGTCTTCCCCGCCGTCGTGGCGCTGGCCGAATCGGTTTTAAATTAAAAAGCTGTCCAGCGATTTCCCCTCGGCGACCGCCAGGGCAATCGGCTTCGGCATTCTTCCCTGGCCGGTCCAGGTTTTCTCGGCGCCGGTATGATCGGTATAACGATATTTCGCCGGGCGCGGTTTCCGCTTTTTACCGCCCGCCATCGGCGGCTGAATATCGGCCACCAGCTCGTCAGGAGAAATACCGTCGGCGCGCATCAGCTCAAGCCAGGTATTCACTTTTTCCTGATATTCCGCTTGCTGCTGTGCCGCCAGCTGCTGTTGCGTACGTATTTCTTCAGTGACGATCCTGAGCTTTTCCAGCATCTCTTCAAGCACGTCAATGGAGAATTCACGGGACAGCGCGCGCAGTGAACGGATATTATTCAGTTTGTGTAACATTGAAGACATAAAATTAAAAAATTCCAAATAGCAAATTAAAAGACACAACGCGGCAAGTGTAATAGAAACGTTTATTTATTTCCAGCCTGCGGTTGTCCAGATAAATATATTATGCAGAGAGTAAATCTCTTCCGCCTGCCCTATATCGGAAAATCCCCGATTCTTTTTCGCCAGCGCGGGCCAACGAGACCATGAATAAATAAAAGCGGCGGATAGTGAGATAGGAAAATATATTCAGCAGGCGATATTACCTTTATGGTCAGCGGCTTATCCTCTTATCGTCGGCGGATGCGCTGGCCCTCTCAGCCCAACCTAATGAATAGTTACTCGGCCATTCAGAATAAAACGCCACTCGGCATTTTAGAATTTTCCACCACAAAAACCGGAATAATGGCATAAAAACATCTAAACGAGACACTCATCACAGGCTAACGCGATTTTGCGCCACGGCGAGTGCTCAGACGCCGAATCGTGGGTCAAACATCACGGCAAAAAACAACATAACCATATGAAATAAAACACATTTAACAAAATAAGCAATAAAAGTAGCGTAACGGGCAGAAAACCAACCGTCGCAGAGTATTTTATCGACAAAAAGGCAATAAATAAAAATTTATAGCTAGTTGCCACTTTTAATGCAGAGATATACTCTACGCACATCAAAACAGACAGCCCAAAAACGCTATACCAACGCGCATTTTTCGGCGTTCTTGACTTCATTTTCGAGGAGCACTCCGATGTTCTCTGCGCACTCCCGCTTGCGGCACGCGGTTGCAGACACCTTTGCGATGGTGGTTTACTGCACCGTCGTCAACATGATGATCGAAATTTTTCTCTCTGGTATGACGTTTGAGCAGTCGTTATCGTCGCGTCTGGTGGCGATCCCGGTCAACATTATTATTGCTGTTCCTTACGGGATTTATCGCGATTTCGCCATGCGTCAGGCCCGGCGCATCACTCCGGCCGGCTGGATGAAAAATATGGCCGACGTGCTGGCCTACGTGACCTTTCAGTCGCCGGTATATGTCGCCATTCTGTGGAGCGTGGGTGCGGACTGGCACCAGATTGTCGCTGCGGTGAGCTCGAACCTGGCGGTATCGATGATGATGGGCGCCGCTTACGGCTACTTCCTCGACTATTGCCGCCGCCTGTTCCGCGTGGCTCCCTACCAGCAGGCAAAAGCCTGACCGACACGTTAACAGCGACTGGCTCTGCCAGTCGCTTCCTCCCGCCAGCCGATTTCGCCCGGGCCTTTATCCAGCGAATTAATTCGTCGACATGGCCGGCTTAGCTTCGCCAAATAGCCCATTCAGAAAACGCTCAAGCGCCATGCGTGAGCTAAATCCGTGCGGAATTCCATAATGCTGCTGCGCATCCCCGGCTAAATACAGCGGAAACTGTTCATAATGGTCGCAGGTTTTGATATCTGAAGCCGGTTCAGCCAGCATATTGCTGCGCTCTTTTAACGCCGGATGAATAACTAACGCTGTTCGCCCCATGCGCGCTTCGCGGTTCACATAAACATAATTATCGCCGCGGCGATAGCCGTACGCTTTTTGCGTCACAACATCCATGGTGAAGCCGGCTTTTTCAAGAACACGCGCCACCTCATCGGGTCTTAAATACATACTGATTCCTCGTTATCTTTTACCGCACATTGACCTTACCTTATTCATTAAGGGCAGTGCTTTCGGAATATTCCAGAAACCACAGCAGTAAGCATAATTCAAAATCTTGTCCTACACTTACTCACTCGATGGAATTAAGGGAGATAACGATGGCTAACCATGTGAACCGCAACAATTTTGACGATAACGCCGAAGATATTCATAACGATGTCAGCCAATTAGCGGACACGCTGGAAGAGGTGCTGAAATCGTGGGGCAGTGACGCGAAAGAGGAAGCGGAAGCGGCGCGTGCCAAAGCGCAGTCGCTGTTAAAAGAGACCCGCGCCCGCATTAATGGCCACAACCGGGTGCAGCAGGCGGCGCTGGATGCGCGCCAGGCAGCATGTGATGCGCTGGGCTGCGCCGATACCTACGTGCGCAATAAACCGTGGCACAGCGTGGGCGCCGCCGCCGCCGTCGGGGTATTTATTGGCGTATTGCTCAATTTACGTCGATAATAGCTATAGCGTTTGCTGCCGCCGCGCGATCAGCGTGCGGAAGCCCGCCTGCTTCACGGAAAGCAATGAAGATAACAAATACGCGTCAGCCCCTGCGCGCCTCTGGCCGCAGGGGTTTTTTATGCGCCATCGGGGGGGACGCCGACGCTGATCGCCTCCCTCAGCCGCCGGGCCAGCGCGCCAGCCATTGCCGGCGAGCGAATATTGGTAAAACTCATCAGTAATCCCCCCTCGCCGGCATGGCGCATCCGCCAGTCGCTCAACGCCTGTACCGCCAGCCCGGCCGCCACCGCCCGTTGGGCCAACAGGCGATCGTCGCCGCTAACCGGCATGACCAGCTGAATCCCCCCTTGCTGCGGCGTAACCTGAAAGCCCTGCGCCTGCAGAGCCGACTCCAGCCACTGCCTGCGCTGGCTGTAGCTGGCGCGCATTTTTTTCAGATGACGCCAGAAATGGCCCTGCTGGATAAAATCCGCCAGCGTCTGCTGCCACAGGGTGGGAACCGTACAGGGCTGGCGCTCCACGGTCTGCTGAAAGCGCGCCGCCAGCGCGCTCGGCACCACCAGCCAGGCGGTGCGCAGCGCCGGAAACATCGACTTGCTGAAGGTGCCCGCGTAGATGACCCGCTGTGGCGCATCAAGGCTTTTCAGCGGCGGCAACGGTTTGCCGCGATAGCGAAACTCGCTATCGTAATCGTCCTCAATGATCCATGCGTCACGCTCCGCGGCCCATGCCAACAGCTGGCGACGCCGGGGCAGCGACAGCGCCACGCCCAGCGGACTCTGATGCGCCGGGGTGAGCAGGGCAAACCGCGCCTGCGGATGATGGCGCTGGCCCCAGGCGATATCCATCCCCTCGTCGTCCACCGGGATCGCATCCACCACCGGTTGCCCGGCCTCGACCACCGGGCGGATAAAGGGATATCCCGGATCTTCCATCCACATATGCTGCCCCGGCTGTGCCAGAGTACGCAGGATCAGGTTCATAGCGGTGGCATAGTTGCCGGCGATCAGCACCTGCTCCGGCTGACAGTCGATACTGCGCGACAGGCGCAGATAGTCGACGATCGCCTGACGCAGAAGCGGGTCGCCGCCGGGATCGCCGGGCGCCAGATCGAACCGCGACTGCGTGCGCAGCCGGCGCCCCATCACCCGCGCCCACAGCCCGCGCGGAAAGAGATCCAGCGCCGGGAGCCCCATCTGAAACGGCAACGGCTCCGCCGGCGCGGCAGGTTGCGCTGGCATTACCGGCGCCAGCTGGCGCGGACTGAGCCGTTCGCTGACAAAGGTTCCCGCCTGCCCGCGTCGCTCGAGCCAGCCCTGAGCGACCAGTTCGCCCCAGGCGTTTTCGATGGTCGCCCGGGAGACGCCCTGCTCCTGGGCAAACACCCGGCTGGCGGGCAGACGGCTGCCAGGAGCCAGTTCGCCCCGTTCAATGGCGGATTTCAGCTGGCGGGCAATACGCTGATAGAGAGGGAGGTGGCTGGCTTCCATTATGGTCTGCTTTTTTCATCACAATATGGCTATCTTTTACAGTCCATTATAGTGCTATTTTGGCTGCCGTCTTAGAGAGGAGAACACCATGAGCCAATTACGTCAGCCATTCAGTGAACTAAGCCCGGAAGTCTATAAAGGGCTGGTGCAGGCCAGCCTCGCGCTGGAGAAAAGCGAACTGGGCAGCGCCCTGGTGGAGCTGGTCTATTTACGCGTGTCGCAGATCAACGGCTGCGCCTTCTGCCTTGAGAAGCACAGCCAGGCGCTGCGCAAGGGCGGCATGGCGCAGAGCAAACTGGATGCCCTGGCCGGCTGGCGGGTGAGCGACCATTTTACCCCTGCCGAACGCGCGGCACTGGCGTGGGCCGAGTCGGTCACCGACATCGCCGCCAGCCATGCGGAAGATGAGGTTTACCTGCCGCTGCGCGAACATTTTACCCCGCGTCAGATAAGCGATCTCACCTTCGCTATCAGCCTGATGAACGCCTTTAACCGCCTCGCCGTCGCCATGCGTCTGTAGTTTCGCGCAACCTTCCCCCTCCTCCGCCTGGCCATCCCGGCGGGGGAATCCTTTGCTAAAAACGCTATATATTGAGTGGTTGAAGTTTTAAATAACTACATCTAGTATTTCCTTATTGAATGGCCCACAACGTTCGACGCTACGTTTAGCGCCGTGCTGTTATCTTAAATGGAAATACGAATCATGCGCATTATTATTTACACTCGAAATGACTGCGTGCAGTGCCATGCCACCCGGCGAGCCATGGAGAGCCGGGGACTGGCCTTTGAAATGGTCAACGTCGACCAACAGCCGGATGCCGCCGACATCCTGCGCGAGCAGGGATTTCGCCAGCTGCCGGTGGTGATCGCCGGCGACCTGCGCTGGAGCGGCTTCCGCCCGGATATGATCAATCGCCTGCGTCCCTCCGTCGCGGCGGCCAGCGCATGAGCCTCATCGTCTACTTCTCCAGCCGTTCGGAGAACACCCATCGCTTTGTGCAGCGCCTGGGGCTGCCGGCGGTGCGCATCCCGCTGAACGAGCGTGAACATCTGCAGGTAGACGAGCCCTACATTCTCATCGTTCCCAGCTATGGCGGCGGCGGCACCGCCGGCGCCGTGCCGCGTCAGGCGATCCGCTTTTTAAACGACGTACATAACCGTCGACTGATCCGCGGGGTGATTGCCGCCGGCAATCGCAACTTTGGCGACGCCTGGGGGCGCGCCGGGGATGTCATCGCGCAGAAGTGCGCCGTGCCCTATCTCTACCGCTTCGAGCTGATGGGAACCCCCGACGATATCGATAACGTACGCAAAGGAGTCAGCGAATTTTGGCAACGACAACCGCAGAACGTATAACCGCCGCCGTGGATTTTCACGCCCTCAATGCGATGCTGAACTTATACGACAGCGAGGGCCGCATCCCGTTTGAGAAAGATCGCCAGGCGGTTGAGGCCTTTATGGCGACCCAGGTTCAGCCCAACACCCTCGCCTTTGCCAGCCAGGAGGATAAACTCAGCTGGCTCGTCCGCGAGGGCTATTACGATCCGCAGGTGCTGGCCGGCTATGACCGCGGGTTTGTGTTGGCGTTGTTCGACCATGCCCGGCGCGCCGCGTTTCGCTTCCAGACCTTCCTCGGGGCCTGGAAGTTCTACACCAGCTACGCGCTGAAGAGCTTTGATGGCAAACATTACCTCGAGGATTTCGCCGAACGCAGCGTAATGGTGGCCCTGACGCTGGCCCGGGGCGATGAACAGCAGGCGCGGCAGCTGACGGAGGAGATACTCAGCGGCCGCTTCCAGCCGGCTACCCCCACCTTCCTCAACGCCGGCAAACAGCAGCGCGGGGAGCTGATCTCCTGCTTCCTGCTGCGCATTGAGGATAATATGGAGTCTATCGGCCGGGCGGTGAACTCGGCGCTGCAGCTGTCGAAGCGCGGCGGCGGCGTGGCCTTTTTACTCTCTAACCTGCGCGAGGCCGGGGCGCCGATCAAGCGCATCGAAAACCAGTCCTCCGGCGTGGTGCCGGTGATGAAGATGCTGGAGGATGCCTTCTCCTATGCCAACCAGCTCGGTGCCCGCCAGGGGGCGGGGGCGGTCTGGCTGCACGCGCACCATCCGGATATTTTGCGCTTCCTTGATACCCGGCGTGAAAATGCCGATGAGAAAATCCGCATCAAAACCTTGTCGCTGGGGGTGGTGATCCCTGATATCACTTTCCAGCTGGCGAAAGAAGACGCGCAGATGGCGCTGTTCTCGCCGTATGATGTCGAACGGCTGTACGGCAAACCCTTCGCCGACTGCGCCATCGGCGACCTCTATCCGCAGCTGGTGGCCGACGAGCGGGTGGGCAAACGCTGGATCCGCGCCCGCGACCTGTTCCAGCGCCTGGCGGAGATCCAGTTTGAATCCGGCTACCCGTACATCATGTTTGAAGACACCGTGAACCGCGCCAGTCCAGTGGCCGGGCGGGTCACCATGAGCAATCTGTGTTCCGAGATCCTGCAGGTCAGTACGCCGTCCGCCTATAATGAAGACCTCAGCTATGCCCATATCGGGGAAGATATCTCCTGCAACCTCGGCTCGCTGAATATCGCCCATACCATGGACTCGCCGGATTTCGGCCGCACAATCGCCACCGCGGTGCGCGCCCTGACCGCCGTGTCCGACATGAGCCACATTCAGTCGGTCCCTTCCGTGGCGGCCGGCAACGCGGCCTCCCACGCCATCGGCCTGGGGCAGATGAATCTGCACGGTTACCTGGCGCGGGAAGGCATTGCCTACGGCAGCCCGGAGGGGCTGGACTTCACCAATATCTACTTTTACACCGTGACCTGGCACGCGCTGCACACCTCGATGCTGTTGGCTCGCGAGCGCGGTCAGCGCTTCGCCGGCTTCGAGCAGTCGCGCTACGCCAGCGGGGAGTACTTCGACAAATATCTGCATGAGGAGTGGCAGCCGAAAACCGCACGGGTCCGCGCGCTATTCGCCCGCGCCGGCATCTCCCTGCCCGACCGGGAAAGCTGGCGCCAGCTGCGCGACGACGTCATGCGCTATGGCATTTACAACCGCTATCTGCAGGCGGTGCCGCCCACCGGCTCGATCTCGTACATCAACCATGCCACCTCCAGCATTCACCCGATCGTCTCGAAGATTGAGATCCGCAAAGAGGGGAAAACCGGACGGGTGTACTACCCCGCGCCGTTTATGAATAACGACAATCTGGCCCTCTATCAGGATGCCTACGAGATAGGGCCCCAGAAAATCATCGACACCTACGCCGAGGCGACGCGCCACGTCGATCAGGGGCTGTCGCTGACCCTGTTCTTCCCCGATACCGCCACCACCCGCGATATCAACAAGGCGCAGATCTACGCCTGGAAGAAAGGCATTAAGACGCTCTACTACATCCGACTGCGCCAGCTGGCGCTGGAAGGCACTGAAATTGAAGGCTGCGTGTCCTGCGCGCTGTAAGGAGATCAGGATGACTCATTTAACGCGCGTCAGCGCGATCAACTGGAACCGCATCGATGACGATAAAGATCTGGAGGTGTGGAACCGTCTCACCAGCAACTTCTGGCTGCCGGAGAAAGTGCCGCTGTCGAACGACATTCCCGCCTGGCAAACCCTCAGCGCGGCGGAGCAGCAGTTGACCATTCGCGTTTTTACCGGGCTGACCCTGCTCGACACCATTCAGAACACCATCGGCGCGCCGGCGCTGATGGCGGACGCCCTGACCCCGCATGAGGAGGCGGTGCTGTCGAACATCAGCTTTATGGAAGCGGTTCATGCTCGCTCTTACAGCTCCATCTTTTCCACGCTGTGCCACAGCAAGGAGGTGGATGCCGCCTTCGCCTGGAGCGAAAGATGTGAGCCCCTGCAGCGCAAGGCGCAGCTGATGCTGGGCTACTATCAGGCCGACGAGCCGCTGAAGAAAAAAATCGCCAGCGTGTTCCTCGAATCCTTTCTCTTCTACTCCGGCTTCTGGCTACCGATGTACTTCTCCAGCCGGGGAAAGCTGACCAACACCGCGGATCTGATCCGCCTGATCATTCGCGATGAAGCGGTGCATGGCTATTACATCGGCTACAAATATCAGAAAGGACTGGAGATCGTCAGCCCCGGCAAGCGCGAAGAATTGAAAAATTTCGCCCTCGATCTGCTGATGGATCTTTACGACAACGAGCTGGCCTACAGCCGGGAACTGTACGGCGAGAGCGGCTGGTTCGACGACGTTAGCGCTTTCCTGTGCTACAACGCCAACAAAGCGCTGATGAACCTCGGCTACGAGGCGCTGTTCCCGGCGGAGATGGCGGCGGTTAATCCAGCGATCCTCGCGGCGCTGTCGCCCAACGCCGATGAAAACCACGACTTTTTCTCCGGTTCTGGCTCCTCCTACGTGATAGGAAAAATGGAAGAGACCGCCGACGACGACTGGGACTTTTAACCGTACTTTCACCAGGAATATCGCGACCGAATTCCTGGTGATCTATTTCGCAGAAAAGTGGGTTCATCTGTCAAATATTCTCTCCATGGCCTAACCGTCATCATCCCGTCATATTTAGCAGAAAACTGGTCTATTTCAGTCGAATTATCCAGAGATAATCAAAAAATATTACCCACAACAAATTACCGCTCAGCCCTTATATCACGGGGGCTGCGCCGCCATGTCCCTCACTCCATTTTGCCGAGAGTTTGTCATTAAGGGTTGTCACAGAATCTGAGTATGTTAGGGTGTAAAAAGATCATAATCACCATTGGGTACCGTATCGCAATAAACAAATAACAGGAACTTCTCTATTGCATGGCAATTAAATTAGAAATTAAAAATCTTTATAAGATATTTGGCGAGCACCCTCACCGTGCTTTCAAATATATTGAGAAAGGACTCAACAAAGCGCAAATACTGGAAAAAACGGGGCTGTCGCTTGGCGTCAAAGACGCCAGTCTGGCCATTGAAGAAGGCGAGATATTCGTCATCATGGGGCTCTCCGGTTCGGGGAAATCCACCATGGTTCGCCTTCTCAATCGCCTGATTGAACCCACCCGCGGCCAGGTGCTGATTGACGGGGTCGATATCGCGAAAATGTCGGACGCCGAGCTGCGCGAGGTGCGTCGTAAAAAAATTGCGATGGTTTTTCAATCCTTTGCACTGATGCCGCACATGAGCGTGCTCGACAACACGGCGTTTGGCATGGCGCTTGCCGGCGTCCCGGCCGCTGAGCGAGAGCAAAAAGCGCGGGAAGCGCTGCGGCAGGTGGGGCTGGAGAATTATGCCCACGCCTGGCCGGATGAACTCTCTGGCGGGATGCGTCAGCGCGTCGGTTTAGCCCGCGCCCTGGCGATTAATCCCGATATTCTGTTAATGGATGAAGCCTTCTCCGCGCTCGATCCGCTCATTCGCACCGAAATGCAGGATGAGCTGATCAAATTACAGGCTAAGCATCAGCGTACCATTGTCTTTATTTCCCATGACCTTGATGAAGCCATGCGAATTGGCGATCGTATCGCCATTATGCAAAATGGCGAAGTGGTCCAGGTCGGTACTCCGGATGAAATATTGAATAATCCGGCCAATGATTATGTCCGCACCTTCTTCCGCGGCGTCGATATTAGCCAGGTCTTCAGCGCCAAAGATATTGCCCGTCGTAGTCCGGTCGGCCTGATTCGTAAAACGCCAGGTTTTGGCCCCCGCTCAGCGCTGAAATTATTACAGGATGAAGACCGGGAATATGGCTATGTCATCGAGCGTGGTAATCGCTTTGTCGGGATTGTGTCGATCGATTCTTTGAAAACCGCGCTCAGCGCCGGCCAGGGGATCGAGGCGGCGCTGATTGACGCCCCGCTGGCGGTGGAGGCGCAAACGCCGCTCAGCGATCTGCTCTCCCACGTCGGCCACGCCCCGTGCGCCGTCCCGGTGGTGGATGAAGAACAACAATATATTGGCATCATTTCCAAACGAATGTTGCTCCAGGCTTTAGATCGCGAGGGGGTGAATCATGGCTGATCAAACCAATCCGTGGGACAGCGCCCCGGCAACCGACAACGCCGCCCAGGCTGCAGACGCCTGGGG
This sequence comes from Klebsiella sp. 1SOBk10mer, assembly GCF_046602535.1. Taxonomy (NCBI): domain Bacteria; kingdom Pseudomonadati; phylum Pseudomonadota; class Gammaproteobacteria; order Enterobacterales; family Enterobacteriaceae; genus Klebsiella; species Klebsiella sp. 1SOBk10mer. The sequence goes on along the minus strand of NZ_JBKIUP010000004.1, from coordinate 263,175 downwards.
TGGCGCTTCTACTGCCGCGCCGACCAATGGCGGCGGCGCCGACTGGCTGCACAGCGCCCCGGCGCCGCAGCCGGAACAGTTCAATATCATGGATCCGTTCCATAAGACCCTGATCCCGCTCGACAGCTGGGTGACCCACGCCATCGACTGGATCGTGCTGCACTTCCGCCCGCTGTTCCAGGGGATCCGCGTGCCGATCGACTACATTCTCAGCGCCTTTCAGCAGCTGCTGTTGGGAATGCCGGCGCCGGTGGCGATTATCGTCTTCGCGCTGATCGCCTGGCAGATCTCCAGCCTCGGCATCGGGGTCGCCACCCTGGTATCGCTGATTGCCATTGGCGCCATCGGCGCGTGGTCGCAGGCGATGGTCACCCTGGCGCTGGTCCTCACCGCCCTGCTGTTCTGCATGATCATCGGCCTGCCGCTGGGGATCTGGCTGGCGCGCAGTCCGCGGGCGGCGAAAATTATCCGCCCACTGCTGGATGCCATGCAGACCACGCCGGCCTTTGTCTACCTGGTGCCGATCGTAATGCTGTTCGGCATCGGCAACGTGCCCGGCGTGGTGGTGACGATTATCTTCGCCCTGCCGCCCATCGTCCGTCTGACCATCCTCGGGATAAACCAGGTGCCTGCGGATCTGATCGAAGCGTCGCGCTCATTTGGCGCCAGCCCGCGCCAGCTGCTGTTTAAAGTTCAGCTGCCGCTGGCGATGCCCACCATTATGGCCGGGGTTAACCAGACGCTGATGCTGGCCCTGTCGATGGTGGTGATCGCCTCGATGATCGCCGTCGGCGGTCTTGGCCAGATGGTGCTGCGCGGCATTGGTCGCCTGGATATGGGCCTGGCCACCGTCGGCGGCGTGGGGATCGTGATCCTGGCGATTATTCTTGACCGCCTTACCCAGGCCGTCGGCCGCGACGCCCGCAGTCGCGGCAACCGCCGCTGGTACACCACCGGCCCGCTGGGGCTTCTCACTCGCCCTTTCTGTCGATAAGTCGATAACAGCGCCGCTCCCCGGCACCAGCCGATGCCGGGGGGCCGCCCTTCCCGTTAAACAATAAGAGGAACCACCATGCGACATAGCACGATGATGGCCACCGCCGCCTTTGCCACCCTGATCGCCACTAGCGCCTTCGCCGCCGACCTGCCGGGCAAAGGCATTACCGTCAAGCCGGCCCAGAGCACCATCTCCGAAGAGAGCTTCCAGACCCTGCTGGTCAGCCGCGCGCTGGAGAAGCTTGGCTACACCGTCGAGAAACCGAGCGAAGTGGACTATAACGTTGCCTATACCTCGATTGCCGCTGGGGATACCACCTTCATCGCCACCAACTGGCAGCCGCTGCACGATGACATGTACGCCGCGGCGGGCGGTGATAACAAATTTTACCGCAAGGGGGTATACGTCTCAGGTGCCGCCCAGGGCTATCTGATCGACAAAAAAACCGCCGAGCAGTACCACATCACCTCCATCGATCAGCTCAAAGATCCGCAGATCGCCAAACTGTTTGATACCAACAACGACGGCAAAGCGGACCTCACCGGCTGCACCCCTGGCTGGGGCTGCGAAGCGGTGATTAACCACCAGATTGACGCCTATGGCCTGAGCAAAACCGTCACCCATAACCAGGGCAACTACGCGGCGATGATGGCCGACACCATCGCCCGTTATAAAGAGGGTAAACCGGTGCTCTACTACACCTGGACGCCGTACTGGGTTAGCGACGTGCTGAAGCCTGGCAAAGATGTCGTCTGGCTGCAGGTGCCGTTCTCCTCCCTGCCGGGCGAGCAGAAAAACATCGATACCAAACTGGCCAATGGCGCCAACTATGGATTCCCGGTCAACACCATGCACATTGTCGCCAACAAAGCCTGGGCGGAGAAAAACCCGGCCGCCGCCACTCTGTTTAGCGTCATGAAGCTGCCGATCGCCGACATCAATGCCGAGAATGCGATGATGCACGAAGGCCATGCTTCTGAAGCCGACATTAACGGTCATGTTGATGGCTGGATCAAGGCCCACCAGCCGCTGTTCGACAGCTGGGTGAAAGCCGCCCTCGCCGCGCAGCAGTAACCCGCTCCCGGATAAGGCCCGACGCCTTATCCGGGCCCCCTTCCCCGCCTTTCATCCCGTCTGGGTCAGGGAAAAGCGGATTGCGGGCATTTTCATAGTGTTAAGGCGCGTCGCGCTCTGTTAAGGTGGGGACATCGGTCAATTTGCCACCTTCACATGGATCCAGCGATAAGTTATTCATATGGAAAACCCCGCGCCCTTAACCTGTGCCTTATCTGAACGTGTCGCCACCGTCGGCGAAGGCATTAAAGACAGTCTCCCCATCGTCATCAGCTACCTTCCGGTGGCATTCGCCTTCGGACTCAATGCCACCCGGCTGGGTTTCTCCCCGCTGGAAAGCCTGTTTTTCTCCTGCATCATTTACGCCGGCGCCAGCCAGTTTGTGATCACCGCCATGCTGGCCGCCGGCAGTTCGCTGTGGGTCGCCGCCCTGACGGTGATGGCGATGGACGTACGCCACGTGCTGTATGGCCCCTCGCTGCGCAGCCGCATCCATACCGCGCTGAACAAAAAGAAAACCGCCCTCTGGGCCTTCGGCCTGACCGATGAGGTTTTCGCCGCCGCCACCGCCAGGCTGGTTCGCGACAACCGCCGCTGGAGCGAAAACTGGATGCTCGGTCTCGCGTTCACCTCGTGGGCATCCTGGGTGTGCGGCACGCTGGCCGGCGCCTGGTCCGGCAACGGTTTGCTGGTGGACTATCCGGCGGTGGAAGCCGCGCTCGGCTTTATGCTGCCGGCGCTGTTTATGAGCTTCCTGCTGGCCTCTTTCCAGCGCCAGCAATCCCTGTGCGTCACCGCGGCGCTGGCGGGCGCCCTGGGTGGCATTCTGTTATTTTCCATTCCGGCGGCGATCCTTGCCGGGATTGTTTGCGGGTGTCTGACGGCGCTGGTCCAGGCCATGCTGAAGGGGATGCCGGATGAACAGTGAGGTCCTTCTGCTCGGGGTGATTGTCGGCGGCGTGAACTATCTGTTTCGCTATCTTCCCCTGCGTCTGCGCGCGGGCCATGCCCGGCCTGCCCGCCGTGGCCCGGTCAGCGTGCTGCTGGATACCATCGGCATCGCCTCGATTTGCGCGCTGCTGGTGGTCTCCAGCGTGCCGGAGATCCTCGCCGATGCCCATCGTCTGGCGCCGACGCTGATCGGCTTCCTGGTGCTGGGGGGCGCCTTCTGGAAAACCCGCAGCATTATTATCCCGACCCTCCTGTCGGCGTTGGCCTACGGTCTGGCCTGGAAAATCGCCAGCGGGCTCTAAGCTTTACGTATCAATTTTGGTCAATAATTCATTTGATTTATTTGTCACAATAGTTATTATATCGGCTGTAATTAATGAGGTCATACCCAAATGGATAGTTCGTTTACTCCCATTGAGCAAATGCTCAAGTTCCGCGCCAGCCGCCATGAAGATTTCCCGTTCCAGGAGATTCTGTTAACTCGTCTTTGCATGCATATGCAAGGTAAGCTGCTGGAAAATCGCAATAAAATGCTCAAAGCGCAGGGAATTAACGAGACATTATTTATGGCGCTGATTACGCTGGAGTCGCAGGAAAACCACAGCATTCAGCCGTCCGAGCTGAGCTGTGCGCTGGGCTCGTCGCGTACCAACGCCACCCGTATCGCTGATGAACTGGAAAAACGCGGCTGGATTGAACGCCGCGAGAGCGATAACGATCGTCGCTGTCTGCATCTGCAGCTGACCGAAAAGGGCCATCAGTTTTTGCGTGAAGTCCTGCCGCCGCAGCATAACTGCCTGCATCAGCTGTGGTCTTCACTCAGCACCAGCGAAAAAGATCAGCTCGAACATATTACCCGCAAACTCCTGAGCCGCCTTGACCAGATGGAAGAAGAAGGCGTGCTGGCGGACTCTCTACGCTAAGGGCGGCGTCGCTCAGCCCATTTTTACGTTGCAAGGAAAACAGCCAGGCCAGCAGATCTCTGCTGGCCTTTCTGATAAACAGGTCGGCTCAGCCGATGTGAAATAATAAGATCGTGGAGAATAACATGAGCGCAAATGCGGAGAGCCAAACCCCGCAGCAACCAGGCAGCAAAAAAGGGAAGCGTAAAGGCGCCCTTCTGTTGCTGACATTGCTCTTCATTATTATTGCCGTGGCATATGGGATTTACTGGTTTCTGGTACTGCGTCACTACGAAGAGACCGACGATGCCTACGTGGCAGGGAACCAGGTACAAATTATGGCCCAGGTCTCGGGCAGCGTGACCAAAGTCTGGGCTGACAACACGGACTACGTGCAGAAAGGCGATCCGCTGGTCACCCTCGATCAGACCGATGCCCAACAGGCGTTTGAGAAAGCCAAAACGCAGCTGGCCGCCAGCGTGCGTCAAACCCGTCAGCAGATGATCAACAGCAAGCAGCTGCAGGCGAATATTGACGTCAAAAAGACCGCCCTCGCCCAGGCGCAGGCTGACCTGAACCGCCGCATCCCGCTGGGCGCGGCGAACCTCATCGGCCGCGAAGAGCTGCAGCACGCCCGCGACACCGTCGCCAGCGCGCAGGCCGAGCTTGACGTGGCCATCCAGCAGTACAACGCCAACCAGGCGATCGTGCTGGGTACCAAACTCGAACAGCAGCCGGCGGTGCTGCAGGCGGCGACCGAAGTGCGTAACGCCTGGCTGGCCCTGCAGCGTACGCAGATCGTCAGCCCGATTAGCGGCTACGTTTCCCGTCGCTCGGTACAGCCAGGGGCGCAGATCGGCACTACCACGCCGCTGATGGCGGTGGTTCCGGCAACTAACCTGTGGATCGACGCCAACTTTAAAGAGACCCAGCTGGCGCATATGCGCATCGGCCAGCCGGCCACGGTGATCAGCGACATCTATGGCGATGACGTGAAATACACCGGCAAGGTGGTTGGTCTGGATATGGGGACCGGGAGCGCCTTCTCCCTGCTGCCGGCGCAGAACGCCACCGGTAACTGGATCAAAGTGGTACAGCGTCTGCCGGTCCGCATCGAACTGGATGAAAAACAGCTGGCGGAACACCCGCTGCGCATCGGCCTCTCGACGTTGGTAGAAGTTAACACCACCGATCGCGATGGCGAAATGCTGGCAAGCCAGGTGCGGAGCTCCCCGGTCTACGAGAGCAACGCCCGCGAAATCGCTCTCGATCCGGTCAATAAGCTGATAGACGAGATCATTCAGGCCAACGCCGGATAATTCGGGGTGAGTGTAATGCAACAGCAAAAACCGCTGGAAGGCGCGCAGCTGGTCATCATGACCATTGCGCTATCGCTCGCGACGTTCATGCAGGTGCTGGATTCCACTATCGCCAACGTGGCGATCCCGACCATCGCCGGTAACCTTGGCTCATCGCTGAGCCAGGGGACCTGGGTCATCACTTCGTTCGGGGTCGCTAACGCCATCTCCATTCCGATCACCGGATGGCTGGCCAAGCGCGTGGGCGAGGTGAAGCTGTTCCTGTGGTCCACCACCGCTTTCGCCATCGCCTCCTGGGCCTGCGGCGTCTCCAACAGCCTGACGATGCTGATCTTCTTCCGCGTCATTCAGGGGATTGTTGCCGGGCCGCTGATCCCGCTGTCGCAAAGTCTGTTGCTCAGCAACTATCCGCCGGCGAAACGCTCTATCGCCCTGGCGCTGTGGTCGATGACGGTGATCGTCGCTCCCATCTGCGGCCCGATCCTCGGCGGCTATATCAGCGATAACTACCACTGGGGATGGATCTTCTTTATCAACGTGCCCATTGGCGTGGCGGTGGTGCTGATGACCCTGCAGACCCTGCGCAACCGGGAAACCAAAACCGAACAGCGGCGTATCGACGGCGTCGGCCTGGCGCTGCTGATCATCGGTATCGGTAGTCTGCAGGTGATGCTGGACCGGGGCAAAGAGCTGGACTGGTTCTCCTCCAATGAAATTATCATTCTGACCATCGTGGCGGTGGTGGCGATAAGCTTCCTGATCGTCTGGGAGCTGACCGACGATAACCCGATTGTCGATCTGTCGCTGTTTAAGTCGCGCAACTTCACCATCGGCTGCCTCTGCATCAGCCTGGCCTACATGCTCTACTTCGGGGCCATCGTGCTGCTGCCGCAGCTGTTGCAGGAGGTCTACGGCTACACTGCGACCTGGGCCGGCCTGGCGTCAGCGCCGGTGGGGGTGATCCCGGTCATTCTGTCGCCGATTATCGGCCGCTTTGCGCATAAGCTCGATATGCGGCGGCTGGTTACCTTCAGCTTTATCATGTACGCCGTCTGCTTCTACTGGCGCGCCTGGACCTTCGAACCGGGGATGGACTTTGGCGCCTCGGCGTGGCCGCAGTTTATCCAGGGCTTCGCGGTGGCCTGCTTCTTCATGCCGTTGACCACCATCACCCTTTCCGGCCTGCCGCCGGAGCGGCTGGCGGCGGCGTCGAGCTTGTCGAACTTCACCCGTACCCTTGCTGGCTCCATCGGGACCTCGATCACCACCACCCTGTGGACCAACCGCGAGGCGCTGCACCATGCGCAGCTCACCGAATCGGTGACGCCGTTCAACCCCAACGCGCAGCAGATCTACGATCAGCTGCAGGGGATGGGAATGACGCAGCAACAGGCGTCCGGCTGGATAGCACAGCAGATAACCAACCAGGGGCTGATTATCTCTGCCAACGAAATCTTCTGGATCTCAGCGGCCATTTTCATCCTGCTGTTGGGACTGGTATGGTTCGCCAGACCCCCGTTCAGCGCCGGCGGCGGCGGCGGCGGCGCGCACTAAGCCTCACATTAAGGGACCTGCGGGTCCCTTTTTTACGCCTTCAGGTTGTCCAGTTCTCGCTAGTTTCTGTCTCGTTTGCGAAAGCCCGCCCGCCGGCGCTCGGGCAGGATAAAGGCAGACTATTAAGGAGAACACTATGCTGAGCCATCCTGCTGAAAAGTACCGTCCCTATCCGCCGATCGCCCTTCCCGATCGCCGCTGGCCTGACCGGCAAATCAGCCACGCCCCACGCTGGCTGTCGACTGACCTGCGCGACGGCAACCAGGCGCTGGCCGAGCCCATGGACAGCGCCCGCAAACTGCAGTTCTGGGATCTGCTGCTGGAGTGCGGCTTTAAAGAGATTGAGGTCGCCTTCCCTTCCGCTTCACAAACCGACTTCAACTTTGTCCGCCAGCTGATTGACGAACAGCGCATCCCGGAAGATGTCACTATCCAGGTGCTGACCCAGGCGCGAGACCCGCTGATCCTGCGCACCTTTGAGGCGCTGCGCGGCGCCCGCCGGGCCACCGTCCACCTCTACAATGCCACCGCGCCGCTGTTCCGCGAGCTGGTTTTCGGCATGGACAAGGCCGAGGTGATCGCCCTCGCGACCCGCGCCACCCGGCTTATCCGTCAGCAGTGCGAACAGCAGCCAGAGACCCGCTGGCAATATGAATATTCGCCTGAAACCTTCTGCTTCACCGAGCCCGAGTTTGCGCTTGAGATTTGCGAAGCGGTGGCGGATGTCTGGCAGCCCTGCGCCGAGCGACCGATGATCGTCAATCTGCCGGCGACGGTGGAAGTCAACACCCCGAATGTCTATGCCGATCAGATCGAATATTTTTGCCGCCACTTCTCCCGCCGCGGCGAAGTCTGCATCAGCGTGCATCCGCACAATGACCGCGGCACCGGCGTCGCCAGCGCCGAGCTGGCGGTGATGGCCGGTGCCGACCGGGTGGAAGGCTGCCTGTTTGGCAACGGCGAACGCACCGGCAATGTCTGTCTGGTGACGCTGGCGATGAATCTCTACAGCCAGGGCATCGACCCTGAGCTTCGCTTCGAGCAGATGAACCGGGTGGTGGAAGTGGTGGAAAACTGCAATCAGATCCCCGTTCACCCGCGCCACCCGTGGGCGGGAAGTCTGGCTTACACCGCCTTCTCCGGCTCTCATCAGGATGCGATCAAAAAAGGATTTGATGCCCGTCAGCCTGGCGACCCGTGGCGGATGCCCTATCTGCCGATTGACCCGCAGGATATTGGCTGCAGCTATGAGGCGGTGATCCGCGTCAACAGCCAGTCGGGGAAAAGCGGCAGCGCCTGGCTTATCGAACAAAATCATGGCCTGAAGCTGCCCCGCGGGCTGCAGCAGGACTTCAGCCAGCACGTTCAGCAGGTCACCGATAGCGACGGCAAAGAGATGACCCACCATGCGCTGTGGCAGCTGTTCCGCACGCGCTACGGGCTGCAGACGCAGTCTGCGCTGACGCTGGTCGATTATCAGAGCGCCAGCCAGCAGGATGGCCAGCTTTCCCTGCAGGCAACGCTGCGTCACCACGGCGAAACCCGACGCCTGCAGGGCCAGGGCAACGGCCTGCTCTCCGCCGCAGCCAGCGGCCTCAGCGCGCTGTTTCGGCAACCGTTTATGATCAAGGACTATCATGAGCATACCCTCGGCGCGCGCAGCGACAGCCGGTCGGTGGCCTATATCCGCTGCGTTTTTCCGCAAGGAGAAAGCTACTGGGGCGTGGGTATCGATAATGACGTGGCGCGCGCCTCGCTGCAGGCGCTGTGCAATGCGCTCAGCGCCGCCGATCAGGCCGGGGGACGAAAATAGTCGCTGGGGGCGACGCCCATCACCCGACGAAACATGGCGCTGAAGGCGCTGTGGCTGCCGTAGCCCAGCTCCAGCGCCACCCGCAGCACGGAGTGGCCCTGCGCCAGGCGAATCAGCGCTTCCATTAGCTTCGCCCGGCGCACCCACTCGCGCCACGTCAGGCTAGTCTGCTGCTGAAAATGGCGGTTCAGGGTTCGCTCGCTCATGCTGCACGCCTTCGCCGCCTGGCTGCTGCTCCAGACGTCGCCCGGCGCCTCGCGCACCTGCTGGCACAGCCGGCGCAGCGTTTCGCTTTGCGGCTCCGGCAGGCCAAACGGCAGGATCGCCATCCCGCGGATCTCATCGAGGATCAGCTCATAAATCCGTTCGTCGCGGCTGGCGGGGGCATAACGCTCGGCCAGCGCCAGGGAGGAGACAATCAGTTCCCGCAGCAGGGGCGTGATCTGTACGATCTGGCAGCCCGCCGGAAGATCGGCGCGCGCCAGCGGATCGATAAACAGCGTTCGCGCCGCCACGTTGCCGGTCATGCGCAGCGCGTGCGGCGTTCCCGCCGGCAGCCAGACGCCGCGTCCGGGCGGCACCACCCAGTAGCCTGCCGGCGTCGCCACCCGCACCACGCCGCTTAAAATATGCAGCAGCTGGGCGCAGTCATGCTGATGCCAGTCTTCCTGGTCACCGTGAGCATAATCATGGGCAAAGGGCACCAGCGGGCGGTGCTGAAAGGAGAAGGTGGTGGTCGTCGTCATGGCGGCGTCGGGAAAGCGGCCCGGCGACAGGCGTCGGGCCGCGGCGGAAGCACTAGATGTGCAGTTCCTGCAGTTTTTCTTTCGGCAACGCCAGTTCGTCGTTGCTGTTGATGCGCACATCGCGCTCGATGATATGACGAGCGATCTCCTGCGCCTCTTCCAGCGAGTGCATGGTGTAGGTCCCGCACTGGTAGACGTTCAGCTCCGGGATCTGGTTCTGATCTTTCACCTTCAGCACGTCGGCCATCGCCGCTTTCCAGGCGTCGGCGACGCGCTGCTCGTCCGGCGTACCAATCAGGCTCATATAGAACCCGGTGCGGCAGCCCATCGGCGAAATGTCGATAATTTCCACGCCATTCCCGTTCAGGTGATCGCGCATAAAGCCGGCGAACAGGTGCTCGAGGGTGTGGATACCGCGCTCCGGCATCACTTCCTGGTTCGGCACGCAGAAGCGCAGATCGAATACGGTGATTTCATCGCCATGCGGCGTGTTCATTTTCTTCGCGACACGCACCGCTGGGGCTTCCATTCGGGTATGGTCGACTGTGAAACTATCTAACAACGGCATTCGTCACCTCCGGGAGTGAATTTTTTTAAAATAAAATGAACTCTTTGTTCAGCCGCGAGTCTCAGTATATGAAAGACGCGCATTTATTATCATCATCATCCCTGAATCAGAGATGAAAGTTTGGCCACAGTGATGTGGCCTTTTTCTTTTCCAGCGCTTCGACCGCTACGCGTGCCGCGCCAACAGCGCCTCAAACGGCTCGCTGTCTTCCGCTTCTATTTTCTTCTGTCGCGCCACCGACGCGTCACGCTCGGCGATGAAATCTTCTTCGCTCAGGATCTCCAGCGGCTCTTCACGCAGCTGGGTCCGGTAACGATCGGCCAGCGCACGGCCGGTTCCACCAATCCCTTCTTCAATCATAGAACGCAGAATGCGGGCTGAGAAGGTTAATTCCGGATCGTCAAAACAGGCCAGCAGCTCATCGCAGACCTGTTGATAGGCCTCGCCGCCGTGAATGCTGTCCAGCGTCTGCGCTACACGGCGTAAATCGCGGAACAGATCTTTACCCACCTGCGCCAGCGGGAACTGCGCGCTTTCGCAGCCGATGCCCAACGTTAAGCCCGGCTTACGCCCTTCCAGAATCACCCGATTCCAGTTGGTGCGGGTGCACAGCAGCTCATCGCTGCTCATCTCCGGCGCGTCGGCCAGCGCGCACCAGACCATAAACAGGTCGAGGAAACGCACCTGCTGGGCGTCAACGCCGATCGGCGAGAACGGATTGATATCCAGCGAACGCACTTCGATATACTCAATACCACCGCGCAACAGCGCATCGGACGGGGTTTCGCCCCGACGGGTGACGCGTTTCGGGCGGATCGGCGCATAGAGTTCGTTTTCAATCTGCAGGATATTGCTGTTGATCTGCAGATACTTACCGTCTTTTTCCAGCCCGATTTTGGCGTACTCTTCCGACGGCGTTTTAATCGCGCGCTTCAATCCTGCCACATACTCGTGCAGATCGTTAAACGTAATTCCGAGATTGCTTTGCGACTTATTGGTATAACCAAGGTCGCTGAGGCGCAGCGAGGTGGCGTACGGCAAGTAATACATGCCGTTGCCCGTCTCCTCAAAGGGCAGCGTCGTCGGCTTTCCTTGCAGGAACGAAGCGCAAATCGCCGGCGAGGCGCCGAACAGATACGGGATCACCCAGCCAAAGCGATAGTAGTTACGAATCGTGCGGAAATAGCCTGCCGAAATGGCCTCTTTACCACTCTCAGCGTCTTCCACACCGCACTTCGCCTGCCAGAAGGCCATCGGTAGGGAGAAGTTATAGTGCACGCCGGAGATAGTCTGCATCAGCGCGCCATAGCGGTTCTTCAGCCCCTCGCGATATAGCGTTTTCAGGCGCCCCACGTTAGAGGTGCCGTACTGCGCCAGCTCAATATCCTGACCGGGGGCGATATAGCATGGCATACTCAGCGGCCACATCCGCTCATCACCGATCTGACGCGCGGTATAGCGATGGACATCGCGCATAAAGGTCAGCATATGCTCAATATCGCCATCTACTGGCGTAATGAACTCAAGTAAAGCTTCGGCAAAATCGGTGGTAATCCATTTATGCGTCAGCGCTGAGCCTAACGCCGGAGGGTGACCGGTCGTTGCAAGGGTGCCGTCTGCGTTCACGCGCAGCGTTTCCCGCTCCAGACCACGTTGAATACCCTGCAGAGCCTGCGGATGTTTTTCCAGCCAGGCCAGCGCCTGTGATACGTCCGGGATCAATTTGACCTCCCGCCTGTCGAAATCGTTTGAATAAGCATAATTGTAATGGATGAACTATCAGTCCAATTAGTGCCACCACGTCATGCCCTGAAGCGTCGCTGCTGCAATGACGATATAGCGCAGCGCCTTACCAAGGCATAAGAAAAAGAGTACCGGTCCCCAGGAAATGCGCATCCATCCCGCCAGCAAACACAGTAAATCGCCGACAACCGGCGCCCAGCTCAGTAACAGCGTGACCGCGCCGTAGCGCTTAAGCCAGCCGGCCGCCCGCTCCTGCCAGCGCGAGGTTTTGCGCAGCGGAAACAGGCGCCCCAGAATAACGTTAGTTACCCCTCCAAGGCTATTGCCGATTGTTGCTATTAATACTAACCACCACGGATGACTGACCCCCGCAAGTAGCATAGCCACCAGCACAACCTCCGAATTGCCGGGAAGCAGCGTGGCGCTTAAAAAGCTACTGGCAAACAGCGAGAGGAGTGACAGCGCATCGCTCACAGCAAACGCACGTCTACAGCGTCCATTCCCGCGCGCTTCGCCGCCTGCAGACCAAAGTCGGCATCTTCGAAGACCACGCATTTTTCCGGCGCGACGCCCATGCGCTCGGCGCACAGCAGGAAGGTATCGGGCGCGGGTTTATGGTTGACCACATGATCGGCCGCCACCACCGCGGAGAAGTAATGACGCAGGCCCAGGTGCGCCAGCAGCGCTTCGGCGACGGCGCTTTCGCTACCGGTGCCGACCGACATCGGGCGACGGCCGTGCCACGCCTTGACCACCTCGATCAGCGGCAATGGACGTACGCTGTCCAGCAGCATCGCCTTAACGGCCAGGGTTTTTTCCTGCGCCAGGCGATGTGGATCGAGATCCGCCTGGTTGAGTTCAATAATCGCCTGGGCAATCCGCCAGGTCGGTGAGCCATTGAGGGCAACCATCGCCTGTTCGTCGAAACGCATACCGTAGCGGCCCAGCACCTCATTCCATGCCTGACGATGGGTCGGCTCGGTATCGAGGATAGTGCCATCCATATCAAAGATCAGTCCTGCGTAACCTTCGTACATCGTCTTCTCACCAACCGGTTAATGAATGGTTACTGTAACGCAAAAGCCGGTCGTTGTCGCGGCCAGCGGCGCAGACGACAAAGGCGCCCACAGGCGCCTTCAGGCATCAGACCGGATAGGCGGCCTTATTTAATTCGCAGATCGTTTTCGACCATTCGCACGCCCTGCACCCGACGGGTGACTTCCACCGCCCGTTTAGCGCTTTCCGCGGAGGAGACAAATCCGCTCAGTTGGACGCGGCCTTTAAAGGTCTGGACGCTGATTTCAGAGGACTTGATGTCTTTATCGTTAAAGAGCGCCGTTTTCACCTTGGTGGTCACCACGGTATCGTCAATATAGCCGCCCGTACTCTCCTTTGTAGCCGATCCCGCACAGCCAGCGAGGGCAGTCGCCACCAGCAGCGTTGCGCAAAAAGCAGGTATTGCTTTGAACCATTTCATGGATTTCTCTCCTTGCATTTATCTCAGCCTGATAACGCTGATATACAAGGATAAATTATAGTGGAAAGCGCGGCTTGCCAATAAAAAAGTCAGGATGAAACTGGCGATGGGAAACGCGGTTATCGGGATGGTGAGAGAAGAGTGAAGATGATGCATTCAGAACGGGTGCTGCGATAATTTCGCAGCCTATGTAACAACATCGTCGCTGTTATTAAGGAGAATATGGTGCATCCGGGAGGATTCGAACCTCCGACCGCTCGGTTCGTAGCCGAGTACTCTATCCAGCTGAGCTACGGATGCATCGGGAAAGCTATTTTACTGCGGGGTTACTCTCCTGGCACTTACGATGGTTTCGCAAACCAGATAACAACAATGTTGCTGTTACTAAGGAGAATATGGTGCATCCGGGAGGATTCGAACCTCCGACCGCTCGGTTCGTAGCCGAGTACTCTATCCAGCTGAGCTACGGATGCATCGGGATTACTGCAGTAATTCTGATATCAAATTTCGCGATTTGCCATTCTTGTTAAAGAATGGTGCATCCGGGAGGATTCGAACCTCCGACCGCTCGGTTCGTAGCCGAGTACTCTATCCAGCTGAGCTACGGATGCATCGGGAAACTTGCTTTACTACGCGTCAGTGTCACAACTAACACATGCCACACTGAGTATGACGGTCTAATCGGTAGAGTGACTCGATTATGCCTCGCACTGCGGGCCGCTGCTTTCACAGCGCGCTTCTCTCTTAATTCAGAAAGAAGATGGTGCATCCGGGAGGATTCGAACCTCCGACCGCTCGGTTCGTAGCCGAGTACTCTATCCAGCTGAGCTACGGATGCAAAATGGCGGTGAGGCGGGGATTCGAACCCCGGATGCAGCTTTTGACCGCATACTCCCTTAGCAGGGGAGCGCCTTCAGCCTCTCGGCCACCTCACCACACACGCCTCTTTCGAGTGCTTCGAAGAACTTGTTTCTGCTCTTCGTCGCTGCGATGGCGCACATATTACTTTCTGGTACTTATAAGTCAAACACTTTTTCGAGACCTTTTTTCGTTTGCACACTTCGCACGCAATTCGCGTGCAAAAACGGCAAAAAGGGCAATTTATCAACAGGAAATCAGCCCTGACGCTGGCATAATGTCAAACAACCAAAGCGGCAAAGGGTAATGAAAAGCGGTATGGTGCAGGGGGAAGAAACAGAAAAAGGGAAAAAGCGGCGATAAGTGATGCGCCTCACTGAACAGCGAGGCGCGGAAACCTTAGTAACTGGACTGCTGGGATTTTTCAGCCTGAATACGCTGGTAGATCTCTTCACGGTGTACAGATACTTCTTTAGGGGCGTTTACGCCAATACGAACCTGGTTACCCTTCACCCCTAAAACTGTCACAGTGACCTCATCTCCAATCATGAGGGTCTCACCAACTCGACGAGTCAGAATCAGCATTCTTTGCTCCTTGAAAGATTAAAAGAGTCGGGTCTCTCGTATCCCGGCATTATCCATCATATAACGCCAAAAAGTAAGCAATGACAAATACCTTACGGTATAAGCAGTCATGGCATCACATTCTGTTAAACCTAAGTTTAGCCGATATACACAATTTCAACCCGACTTTATCGTTATCGGTGTTTCTCGCGCAAGGTGCCATTTCCCTGAGGTTACGGCACCTAAACCCGCCATACTTCAAGTTGCATGTGTGTTGGTTTTCCTCGCTCACCCCAGTCACTTACTTGAGTAAGCTCCTGGGGATTCGCTGTGTCGCCGCCTTCCTGCAACTCGAATTATTTAGGGTATATGCGTTTATAGTTATTACAGTTTTGCGCTGACCCAGCCTTTCACACTGGCTAACGCTGCAGGGAGAGCAGACGCATCGGTACCACCGGCCTGCGCCATATCCGGACGACCGCCCCCTTTACCGCCCACCTGCTGAGCGACCATACCAACCAGCTCCCCAGCCTTGACGCGATCTGTCACATCCTTAGACACACCGGCAATCAGGGAAACTTTACCGTCTGCGACCGTAGCCAACACCACAACCGTCGAACCCAGCTGGTTCTTCAGATCGTCAACCATGGTGCGCAGCATCTTCGGCTCCACGCCGGCCAGCTCGCTGACCAGCAGCTTAACGCCGTTAATCTCTTCCGCTTTGCTGGAGAGGTTTGCGCTCTCCTGCGCCGCAGCCTGCTCTTTCAGCTGCTGCAGCTCTTTTTCCAGCTGACGGGTACGCTCCAGCGCGGCGCGAACTTTCTCGCCGAGATTGTGGCTGTCGCCCTTCAGCAGCTGTGCGATATCGCTGAGCTGATCGCTCTGCGCGTGCAGCATGGCCATCGCGCCCTCACCGGTCACCGCTTCGATACGGCGCACGCCAGCGGCGGTACCGGACTCAGACGTGATACGGAACAGGCCGATATCACCGGTACGCGCCGCGTGAGTCCCGCCGCACAGTTCGGTGGAGAAGTCGCCCATCCGCAGCACGCGGACGCGGTCATCGTATTTCTCGCCGAACAGCGCCATCGCGCCGGATGCGCGCGCGGCATCGATATCCATAATGTTGGTTTCGATAGCCAGGTTACGACGGATCTGCGCGTTGACCAGATCTTCCACTGCACGAATCTCTTCCGGCTTCATCGCTTCGAAATGCGAGAAGTCAAAGCGCAGCGCTTTATCGTTGACCAGCGAGCCTTTCTGCGCCACATGGGTGCCGAGCACCTGGCGCAGCGCCGCGTGCATCAGGTGCGTCGCGGAGTGGTTCAGGCGGATACGCTGACGGCGAGCCTCGTCCACATCGGCCTGCACCGCGTCGCCCACTTTCAGGGAGCCGCTGGCGACTTTACCGATATGACCAATGGCCTGGCCGTACTTCTGCGTGTCGCTGACCGCGAAGGAGAAGCCCGCGCCTTTCAGTTCGCCTTTATCGCCCACCTGGCCGCCGGACTCCGCATAGAACGGGGTCTGGTCGAGGATCACTACCGCTTCCTGACCCGCGCTGACGCTATCCACCGCTTTGCCATCGATGAACAGCGCAGTCACTTTGCCGTTCAGCTCCAGATGATCGTAACCTTTAAATTCAGAGGCGCCGTCAACGCGGATCATCGCGTTATAGTCAGCGCCGAAACCGCTGGACTCGCGCGCGCGACGGCGCTGCTCTTCCATGGCGGCCTCAAAGCCGGCTTCGTCAACCTTGATGTTGCGCTCGCGGCAGACGTCCGCGGTCAGGTCGACCGGGAAGCCGTAGGTGTCGTACAGACGGAAGGCGGTTTCGCCATCCAGGGTGTCGCCTTTCAGCTTCGACAGCTCTTCATCCAGCAGCGCCAGTCCGCGCTCCAGAGTACGGGCGAACTGCTCTTCTTCGGTTTTCAGCACCTGCTCAACCTGAGCCTGCTGCTGCTTCAGTTCTTCGCCGGCGGAGCCCATCACGGCGATCAGCGGGGCAACCAGTTTCCAGAAGAAGGTATCCTTCGCGCCCAGCATGTTGCCGTGACGGATCGCGCGGCGAATGATGCGGCGCAGCACATAGCCGCGGTTTTCATTCGACGGGATTACGCCGTCAGCGATCAGGAAGGCGCAGGAGCGAATGTGGTCGGCAATAACGCGCAGCGACTTGTTCGTCAGATCGGTGGCGCCGGTGACTTTCGCCACGCTGGCGATCAGATCGCGGAACAGGTCGATGTCATAGTTTGAGTTAACGTGCTGCAGCACCGCGGCAATACGCTCCAGGCCCATACCGGTGTCGACGGACGGCTTCGGCAGCGGCTCCATGGTACCGTCAGCCTGACGGTTGAACTGCATGAAGACGATGTTCCAGATCTCAATGTAGCGGTCGCCGTCTTCTTCCGGACTTCCCGGAGGGCCGCCCCAGATGTGATCGCCATGGTCGAAGAAAATCTCGGTGCACGGACCGCACGGACCGGTGTCGCCCATCTGCCAGAAGTTGTCTGAAGCAAACGGCGCGCCTTTGTTGTCGCCGATGCGGATGATTCGCTCGCGCGGGACGCCTACTTCATTGGCCCAGATGTCGTATGCTTCGTCATCGGTCTCGTAAACGGTGACCCACAGCTTCTCTTTCGGCAGCGCGAACCAGTTCTCACCGGTCAGCAGCTCCCACGCGTATTTGATGGCATCCTGCTTGAAGTAGTCGCCGAAGCTAAAGTTGCCCAGCATTTCAAAGAAGGTGTGGTGACGCGCGGTGTAACCGACGTTTTCCAGATCGTTGTGTTTACCACCCGCACGCACGCAACGCTGCGCGGTGGTCGCACGCGAATAATTACGTTTGTCGAGACCAAGGAAGACATCCTTGAACTGGTTCATCCCTGCGTTGGTAAACAGCAGGGTCGGATCGTTGTGCGGCACCAGGGAGCTGCTGGCAACTACCTGATGTCCCTTGCTATGGAAAAAGTCGAGAAACGCCTGACGGATCTCAGCGGTGCTCTTGCTCATAATTATCCTGAAATCAAGCTACACGTCATCCTTCAAGTCGCCTCTGTCCTGGCTGCGCTTGCTCTTCCGGCACCGAACTGACGTGCGTTGCGGAAGATAGTCTCTCTTGCCGCCCTGATGCAGCTTGAATGATTTTGTGTAAAGGAATAATCGCCCAGGACGCTGCCTGCACTGTCACAACCAGCGGCCCGACGGAATAAAGTGGGAATAAGATAAGTTTTCTTTACGGCGAAGTAAAATCCCGGATGGGTCAATCTGCAAAATTTCGCCAGATTTCCTGGATATCTTCCATCAGGTAGCCACGGTACAGCAGGAATCTCTGGATTTTCACTTTTTCAGCAAAGGCGGAGGGTAACGGTTCACCGTATTTACGCTGCGCCTGCGCCCTGGCAAGGCTCACCCAGTCGATATCGCATTCGCGCATCGCCTGCTCCACGGCCTGGCGCGCAATGCCTTTCTGGCTGAGCTCCTGACGAATGCGCGCGGGGCCATAGCCTTTGCGGCTCCGGCTGGCGATGAACTGGCCGACAAAACGATTATCGTCGAGATAACGGTTTTCGATACACCAGGCAACCACCTGCTCCAGCTCTTCAGGGGTGACGTCCAGCGCCTCGGGGCCGTTTTTGCTCATTACCGGAGCAGCCAGTTTGCGCCGCAGCTCCTGTTCGCTGTGGTCGCGCATCGCCAGAATGCGGATAGCGCGGTCCAGCAGGCGGGCGTAGCCGGAGCGGCGTGATGAAGGTTCAGTCACAGGCACCTCAATAATCTAAGAAAAGCAAAAGGGCCGCATAAGCAGCCCTTTATCACTCTGTTAGACGATATCAGAAATCTTGTTCCGTTTCTTCTGCATCGTTGCCGTCAACGGCGAAGTCCGGCGTAGAGTCCTGGTTGTTGAGCAGCAGTTCGCGCACTTTCTTCTCAATCTCTTTCGCCGCCGCCGGGTTCTCTTTCAGCCAGGTGATAGCGTTCGCTTTGCCCTGACCAATTTTGTCGCCGTTGTAGCTGTACCAGGCGCCCGCTTTCTCAATCAGCTTCTCTTTCACGCCGAGGTCAACCAGCTCGCCGAAGAAGTTGATGCCTTCGCCGTAGAGGATCTGGAATTCAGCCTGTTTGAACGGCGCCGCAATCTTGTTCTTCACCACTTTGACGCGGGTTTCGCTACCGACGACGTTGTCGCCCTCTTTCACCGCGCCGATGCGACGGATATCCAGACGCACGGAGGCGTAGAACTTCAGCGCATTACCGCCGGTGGTGGTTTCCGGGTTACCGAACATCACGCCGATTTTCATACGGATCTGGTTGATAAAGATCAGCAGCGTGTTGGACTGCTTCAGGTTACCCGCCAGTTTACGCATCGCCTGGCTCATCATACGCGCCGCGAGGCCCATGTGAGAGTCGCCGATTTCGCCTTCGATTTCCGCTTTCGGCGTCAGCGCCGCGACGGAGTCGACGACGATAACGTCAACCGCGCCGGAGCGCGCCAGCGCGTCACAGATTTCCAGCGCCTGCTCGCCGGTATCCGGCTGAGAACACAGCAGGTTGTCGATATCCACGCCCAGCTTGCGCGCATAGACCGGATCCAGCGCGTGTTCCGCATCGATGAACGCACAGGTTTTACCTTCGCGCTGCGCTGCGGCGATAACCTGCAGCGTCAGGGTGGTTTTACCGGAGGATTCCGGCCCGTAGATCTCGACGATACGGCCCATTGGCAGACCGCCGGCGCCCAGCGCGATATCCAGAGAAAGCGAGCCGGTGGAGATGGTTTCTACGTCCATAGAACGGTCTTCACCCAGGCGCATGATGGAGCCTTTACCGAATTGCTTTTCGATCTGGCCCAGTGCAGCCGCCAACGCTTTCTGTTTGTTTTCGTCGATCGCCATTGTTACTCCTAATCATGCAGGGTGAAGCGTGTTCGCTTCGCCGTTAATATTTGTTCAGTTGAGGCAATTATACTGTATGGTCATACAGTATCAAGTCTTTTGTAGAAATTGTTGCCAGAGCAGATTGAGCGCGTAGGCCGTCGCCTGACGACGTACCGCTTCGCGGTCTCCGGCAAAGCATTCCCGCCGCGTCACCCCTTGCCCGCTAACGCTGGCGACGCCAAACCACACCGTCCCGACCGGCTTTTCGTCGCTGCCGCCATCCGGCCCGGCGACGCCGCTAACCGAGATGGCATAGTCCGCGCGCGCGGCGCGCAACGCGCCGATCGCCATCTCCACCACCACCGGTTCGCTCACCGCGCCGTTGTCCCGCAGCGTCGCTTCGCTGACGCCGATCATTTGCGATTTGGCCTCGTTGCTGTAAGTCACAAAACCGCGTTCAAACCACGCTGAGCTGCCGGCAATATCGGTGATGGCTTTCGCTATCCAGCCACCGGTGCAGGATTCCGCCGTGGTCACCGTCGCGCCCTGCGCCTGCAGCGCCCGGCCGACCTTCTCGCTTAGCTGCATTAATTCTGAATCGGTCATTATCGCCCCGCTTTGCTCCGGATAAAGAGGCCATCAAAGATAGCACTTTCCACAGAGATATGGGGACGAGGTGTGGAATTTACGAGGGGACATCCAAAATGAATCATCCCGGCGGCGCCGGGATGAGAAATCGCACGCTTACTTCATGCTGGCGGCGATCAGCGCCACGTTATGACGCATCATTTTGACATAGCTATCCGCGACGCCCCCCGGGGCGGAGAGCGCCTCAGGATAGAGTTCTCCGCCGGGCTGCGCGCCGGTGGCGCTGGCAATCTGCTTCACCAGCCGCGGGTCAAGCTGGTTCTCCATAAACCAGGTATGGACGCCGTCCGCGTTGATTTGCTTAATCAGCGCCGCCACCTGCGCCGCGCTGGCCTCGCTCTCTGAAGAGAGCCCCTGCGGCGCGAGGAAGGTTACGTGATAAGCGCGGCCAAAATAGCCGAAAGCGTCATGGCTGGTCAGGACCTTGCGCTTGGCCAGCGGAATGGCGCTGAACTGCCCTTTAGCCCAGCCGTCGAGGGCCGTCAGCTGGTCGATATAGCGCTTGCCGCTGCTGGTCAACGCCGCTTTATCTTCCGGGTCGGCTTTCACCAGACCATCGAGGATATTCTGCGCATACAATGCGCCGTTCGCTGCGCTGTTCCAGGCGTGGGGATCGGTCACCGTTTTGCCGTCTTCATCGAGGGTATGGGTCTTGACGCCCTTCGACGCCACCACCAGCTCGCCCTTAAAACCAGAGGCCTTAATCAGGCGATCCAGCCAGCCTTCCAGTCCCAGGCCGTTAACCACCACCACGTCGGCCTTGCTGAGCAGCGCGCTATCCTTCGGCGACGGCTCGAAGGTGTGCGGATCGCCATCCGGGCCGACCAGGGTATCCACATGGACATGCTCCCCGCCAACCTGCTGCACCATATCACCCAGCACTGAAAAACTGCTTACCACATTCAGCGTTTTCGCCATCGCCCCCTGCGCCATCAGGCCAAAGGCCAGCGCGACCACTATTGCACTACGTTTCATCATTTCCTTACCCCATCAATTTGCGCCAGCCGACCAGCAGTCGGCTGCGCGTGCCAAAAAACAGCGAAATAAAAAACAGCGCGCTGGCGGTCAGCACGATGGCGGGCCCGGCGGGAAGACTGGCCGCCCAGGAGAGACTCAAACCCAGCCAGGCGCAGAGCGCGCCGGAGAGCGCCGCCAGCAGCAGGATGCCCGGCAGCGTTCGCGCCCAGCAGCGCGCGGCGACCGCCGGAAGCATCATCACCCCTACCGCCATCAGCGTGCCGAGCACCTGAAATCCCGCCACCAGGTTAAGCACCAGCAGCGCCAGAAAAAGCCCATGCAGCACCGCGGGCAGCCGGCGGTTATTCACCTGCAGCCAGGCACTGTCGAACGCCTCGCTGACCAGACCGCGGTAGCACAGCGCGATGCACAACAGCGTCAGGCTGGCGACGCCGCTGACAAACAGCGCCGCGTCACGATCCACCGCCAGAATGGAGCCAAACAGCAGATGCAGCAGGTCGACGCTGGAGCCGCGCAGCGACACCAGAGTGACGCCCAGCGCCAGCGATCCCAGATAAAATCCAGCAAAGCTGGCGTCCTCTTTTAACGGCGTCCGCCGGCTCACCCATCCCGCCACCAGCGCGACCGCGATGCCGGCGACAAAGCCGCCCACGGTCATGGCCAGCAGCGACATGCCGCTCAGCAGATAGCCCACCGCCACGCCGGGGAGAATGGCGTGCGACAGCGCGTCGCCCATCAAGCTCATGCGCCGCAGCAACAGGAAGACGCCCAGCATGGTGGTGCTTAGCGACAGCGCCAGGCAGACCACCAGCGCCCGGCGCATAAAGCCGAATTCAATAAAAGGTTGAAAGAAGGTGTGCCAGATCATGCTGACCTCGCCTGGCTGAAGGCCGGGAGAACCGCCCGGGTGGCACCCCAGTAAGCGCGCTGGCGGGTTAAAAGCAGCGTCTCCGGAAAAAAGTCGGCTACCCGCTGGTTATCATGCAGCACCGCCAGGATGGTTTGCCCCTGCCGGTGCATGTCGAGGATCAGCTCCATCAGTTCGCGACTGGTTGCTTCATCGATACCCGTGAAGGGCTCGTCGAGCATCACCAGCGGCGCCCGCTGCACCATCACCCGGGCAAACAGCATGCGCTGAAACTGGCCGCCGGAGAGCGCTTCGATCGGGGTTTTCGCCAGGCTCGCCAGCCCGACCCGCTCCAGCACCGCGCCGATGCGTCGCCGGGTATCGCCGCTCAGACCGCGCAGCAGCGACACGCCGGGCCATGCGCCCTGACTCACCACATCCTGCACGTTGAGAGGAAACTGTGACTCGAGGGCATGGCGCTGTGCCAGCCAGCCCATCACCGGCCGCTTTCCCTGCCAGCGCAGGCGGCCGCTGACCGGCGGAAGAAACCCGGCGAGGGTTTTCAGCAGGGTCGATTTTCCGCAGCCATTGAGACCGACGATTGCCGTCAGGCTGCCGGGACATATCATCCCGCTCAGCGGAGGGGTGATCGCCGCCCCGCCATAGCCGGTTACCAGTTGTTCCAGTTCAATCATGGCAGCGTCACCGCCCACCAGGTCGCCAGCCATAGCGCCGCCAGCAGCGTTCCAGCGATGGCCAGGCGCGCCGCGCCGGATGCCATAAAAACCGATGCGAACATATCCTTACCCCTTTTATTAAATGTTATAACATAACAATACAGAGGCGAAATTAGATTGTAAATCAGAGCCGGTGAGCGTAAATGTAACAAAGGTAGACAGGAAGCATGCCGACGGGAAGAAACAGCAGGATAAGCGCGGCCTTTCCGGGAAATCCCCCGGTCGCGCTGCGCTTACGGGGCCACCAACCAGATAACAGACCGTCGCCCGGATAAGGCGCTACGCGCCGTTATCCGGGGAGGCTCGGATACTGTCAGCCGGATGACAGTATTAATAACCGCCGCGGGCCTGCGAAACCGCCAGGCCAAGCTGCCAGACGGCCATCGCGTAGTGGGTGCTGTGGTTATAGCGGGTGATGGTGTAGAAGTTCGGCAGCCCGTACCAGTACTCATAGCCGGTCCCGACGTCCAGGCGCAGCAGACTGGCCTGCTGATGGTTACCCAGCGGCTGGGTTGGGGTTAGCCCCGCCGCCGCCAGCTGCGACACGCTGTATTTGGTTTTGAAACCATTCTCCAGCCCCGGTGCCTGGCCCAGCGCCTGCACCGCCACCAGATCGCCGCTCACCCAGCCGTGCTGTTTGAAGTAGTTGGCCACGCTGCCGATAGCATCCACCGGGTCCCACAGGTTGATATGGCCGTCGCCGTTAAAGTCCACCGCGTATTGCTTATAGGACGACGGCATAAACTGGCCGTACCCCATCGCCCCGGCGAAAGAGCCTTTCAGATCCAGCGGGTCGTCGCTTTCGCTGCGCGCCATCAGCAGGAAGGTTTCCAGCTCGGAGGAGAAGTATTCGGCGCGGCGCGGATAGCTAAACGACAGGGTCGCCAGCGCGTCGAGGATGCGGGTTTTGCCCATCACCCGTCCCCAACGGGTCTCCACGCCGATAATACCGACAATGATTTCCGGCGGCACGCCGTAGACCTGATAAGCGCGGTTGAGCGCGTCCTGATATTGATTCCAGAACACCACGCCGTTCTGCACGTTATCCGGGGTAATAAACTGTTTCTTGTAGCGCAGCCAGGCGCCGGTAGGCCCGGTCGGCGGCAAGCCGGTCGGCGCCTGACGATCCATCAGCCGCAGAACGTAGTCCAGACGCTTCGCCTGCGACAGGATCTCCTGCAGCTGCTGCCTGTCGAAGCCGTGCTTCGCCACCATCTTATCGATGAACTGCGCCGCCGCCGGGTTGTTGGCGAAGTCGCCGCCCATCTGCATCACGTTATGCTGCGGTTCCAGCAAAAAGCCGCCGGTTCCACTCGCCATCTCCGTTTCCGCGGGAGTCTTGGGTTTGCTGCTGCAGGCAGCGAGGAGCACACAAAGGGGAAGTAAAGCCAGAGAGCGACGCTTCAACATGGGAATTCCGTTTAACAAATTCAGCAAGGGATAATTATGGTAAAGCATGCGACGACCAACAAGAAAGCGACAATCCGTTTGTAGACAAAATAGTCCTTCACCGACCCCTTCCCTGCATGCTGTCATGCCCCTCGTTATTTCATCCTCTCAGCGCCAACCTTTCAAAATAAAATATTTATCTTTCATTTTGCGATCCATTTAACACTTTAAAACCTTTCAAAATGATTAAAATCAGCCTGCAGTTAGCAAGAAAAATAACATGCTGAAGGAGAGAACAATGATTGACGTCGTGACCCACGGCGCGGAGTGGTTTATCGGCCTGTTTCAGAAAGGCGGCGAGGTGTTTACCGGCATGGTGACCGGGATCCTCCCCTTGCTGATCAGTCTGCTGGTGATCATGAACGCGCTGATCAACTTTATTGGCCAGCAGCGGATCGAAAAACTGGCGCAGCGCTGCGCCGGGAACCCGATCTCCCGCTACCTGCTGTTGCCCTGCATCGGTACCTTTGTGTTTTGTAACCCGATGACCCTGAGCCTGGGCCGCTTTATGCCAGAGAAGTACAAGCCCAGCTATTACGCGGCGGCGTCCTATAGCTGCCACTCAATGAACGGTCTGTTTCCGCATATCAACCCCGGCGAACTGTTCGTCTATCTCGGCATCGCCAACGGCCTCACCACCCTCGGCCTGCCGCTCGGTCCGCTGGCGGTGAGCTATCTGCTGGTCGGGCTGGTGACCAACTTCTTCCGCGGCTGGGTTACCGACCTGACCACCTCGATTTTCGAGCGAAAAATGGCGATTCAGCTGGCTCAGAAAGTGCATCTGTCAGGAGCGACATCATGACCCGGATTCGTATTGAGAAAGGCACCGGCGGCTGGGGCGGCCCCCTTGAGCTCGACGTCGTCGAGGGCAAAAAGATCGTCTATATCACCGCCGGCACCCGCCCGGCGATCGTTGACCGTATCGCCAGCCTGACCGGCTGGCAGGCGGTGGACGGTTTTAAAGAGGGCGAACCGGCGGAAAGCGACATCGGCGTGGCGATTATCGACTGCGGAGGCACCCTGCGCTGCGGGCTCTATCCCAAGCGCCGCATCCCGACGGTGAATATCCATGCCACCGGCAAATCGGGGCCGCTGGCCCAGTACATCACAGAAGATATCTACGTCTCCGGCGTCAAGGAGGAGAACATTCAGCGCATCGCGACCGGCGGCACGATAGCTCCCGAGCCACCGGCGGAGAACAACCGCGCGGGTCGCGACTACGACGCCAGCAAAAAGATCACTGAACAGAGCGATGGCCTACTGGCGAAGGTCGGGATGGGGATGGGCTCGGTGGTGGCGGTGCTGTTCCAGGCCGGACGCGACACCATCGATACGGTGCTGAAGACGATCCTGCCGTTTATGGCCTTCGTCTCGGCGCTGATCGGCATCATCATGGCCTCCGGCATCGGCGATTGGATCGCCCATGGCCTGGCGCCGCTCGCCAGCCATCCGCTGGGTCTGGTGACCCTGGCGCTGATCTGCTCCTTCCCGCTGCTGTCGCCGTTTCTCGGCCCCGGCGCGGTTATCGCCCAGGTGATTGGCGTACTGATCGGCGTGCAGATCGGCCTCGGCAATATTCCGCCGCACCTCGCCCTGCCGGCGCTGTTCGCCATTAACGCCCAGGCCGCCTGCGATTTTATCCCGGTTGGCCTGTCGCTGGCCGAAGCTCGCCAGGATACCGTGCGCGTCGGCGTGCCGTCGGTGCTGGTCAGCCGCTTTTTGACCGGCGCGCCAACGGTGCTGATCGCGTGGTTCGTTTCCGGATTTATTTACCAGTAAGAGGGGCCAGAACATGACCGTGATTTACCAGACCACCATTACGCACATCGGCGCCTGCGCGGCGATGGCGCTGGAAGAGCAAATGCTGATCACCTTCCGCGAGGGCGCCCCGGCGGATATCGAAGCGTATTGCTTTATTCACAACCACGGCGAGCTTGCCGGTTCGCTGCAGCCGGGGGCAGAGCTGCAGCTTGGCGAGCTGCGCTACCCGGTGACCGCCGTCGGCGACGTTGCCGAGCAAAATCTGCGCGAGCTGGGCCATATCACCCTGCGCTTTGACGGCCATCGCGACGCGGAGTTTCCGGGGACCGTCCACGTGGCGGGCCCGGTGCCGGACGCCATTGCGCCCGGCTGCGTACTGAAATTTGTTGCTTAACAGGAGAGAAAGATGAATCAGGTTGCTGTTGTCATTGGCGGTGGACAAACCTTAGGAGAGTTTCTGTGCCGCGGGCTGGCCGCCGAGGGCTACCGCGTGGCGGTGGTCGATATTCAGAGCGAAAAAGCCAGCCGCGTCGCCCAGGAGATTAACGCTGAATATGGCGAAGGCATGGCGTATGGCTTCGGCGCCGACGCCACCAGCGAGGCCAGCGTCACCGCGCTGGCCCATGGGGTGGATGAGATTTTCTCGCGCGTCGACTTGCTGGTGTACAGCGCCGGCATCGCCAAAGCGGCGTTTATTAGCGACTTTGCGCTGGGGGATTTCGACCGCTCGCTACAGGTCAATCTGGTGGGCTACTTCCTCTGCGCCCGCGAATTCTCCCGGCTGATGATCCGCGACGGCATTAAGGGACGCATCATTCAGATCAACTCGAAATCCGGCAAAGTCGGCAGCAAGCACAACTCCGGCTACAGCGCGGCGAAGTTCGGCGGCGTCGGACTGACCCAGTCGCTGGCGCTGGATCTGGCGGAATACGGCATTACCGTACACTCACTGATGCTCGGCAATCTGCTGAAGTCGCCGATGTTCCAGTCGCTGCTGCCGCAGTACGCCACCAAGCTCGGTATCGATGAGAGCGAGGTCGAGCAGTATTACATCGACAAGGTGCCCCTGAAGCGCGGTTGCGAATATCAGGATGTGCTGAACGTATTAATGTTTTACGCCAGCCCGCAGGCGTCGTACTGCACCGGTCAGTCGATCAACGTGACCGGCGGTCAGGTGATGTTTTAAAGGGATCCCGGATGGCGCCGCGCTTATCCGGGCTACAAAACTGTAGGTCGGGTAAGGCGTTAGCCGCTACCCGACGAAAAGGCACCGCGGATCGCTCGGGTTAGGCGCTCGCGCCACGACCCGGGTTGTTCCCGCCCCCCTTAAGGAGATACCTATGGTTACCGCATTAATCACCGTCGCCGCCATCGCCTGGCTTACCCAAATGGCCTTTGGCGGCTGGCAGATCCGCCGTTTCAATCGCGCTTTCGACAGCCTGTGCCAGCAGGGTCGGGTGGGGGTCGGCCGCTCCGCCGGACGCTTTCAACCGCGCGCCATCGTCGCTATCGCCGTTGATGATGACAACCGCATTTGCGACACGCTGCTGATGAAAGGCTTCACCATTTTCGCCCGTCCGCAAAAAATCCCCGCGCTGGACGGCAAACATATCGCGGAATTGCAGCCTGATGTGATCTTTCCCCATGATCCGCGCTGTCAGAATGCACTATCATTAGCGCTTAATCCGAAACATGGATAATTTCGTTGTAAAAGTAAATATCTTGCGAAATTATCACTTCGAAACTTAAACGCAGGATAGACGCCTATGAAACCACGTCAGCGCCAGGCAGCCATTCTCGAGTTCCTGCAGTCGCAGGGAAAATGCTCGGTCGAAGACCTGGCGCAACATTTCGATACGACCGGCACCACCATCCGTAAGGATCTGGTCACGCTGGAAAACGCCGGCACCGTCATTCGCACCTACGGTGGCGTGGTACTCAACAAGGATGAAGCCGATCCGCCGATCGATCATAAGACGTTGATCAACACCCATAAGAAAGCGCGCATCGCCGAAGCGGCGGTGCGCTTTATTCATGATGGCGACTCCCTCATCCTCGATGCCGGCAGCACGGTGCTGCAGATGGTCCCGCTGCTCAGCCGCTTCAATAACATCACGGTGATGACCAACAGCCTGCATATCGTCAATGCCCTTGCCGAACTGGATAATGAACAGACTATCCTGATGCCCGGCGGCACCTTCCGCAAAAAATCGGCCTCCTTTCACGGCCAGCTGGCGGAAAACGCTTTCGAACAGTTCAGTTTCGACAAGCTGTTTATGGGCACCGACGGCATCGATCTGAACGCCGGCGTCACCACCTTCAATGAGGTGTATACCGTCAGCAAGGCGATGTGCAACGCCGCCCGCGAAGTGATCCTGATGGCCGACTCGTCAAAGTTTGGCCGTAAAAGCCCCAATATTGTCTGCGGCCTGGAGCGCGTGGATAAACTGATTACCGATGCCGATATTGACCCTGCATTCCAGCGGGCGCTGGAAGCCAAAGGCATAGAAGTCATCATTACTGGAGAACATCATGAGTAACTTTTTGTTAGAGGCCGGACGCCAGACCCTGATGCTGGAGCTACAGGAGGCGAGCCGCCTGCCGGAACGCCTGGGCGATGACTTCATCCGCGCGGCGGAGACCATCATCCACTGCGAGGGCAAACTGATTGTCTCCGGTATCGGGAAATCCGGTCATATCGGCAAAAAGCTGGCGGCGACCTTCGCCAGCACCGGCACTCCGGCCTTTTTCGTCCACCCGGCGGAAGCCCTGCACGGCGATCTCGGCATGCTCGACGGTCGCGATGTGATGCTGTTTATCTCCTACTCCGGCAGCGCGAAAGAGCTGGATCTGATCGTGCCGCGGCTGGAGGAAAAAGGGATACCCCTGCTGGCGATGACCGGCAAATCCACCTCGCCGCTGGCGCTGGCGGCGAAAGCAGTGCTGGATATCGCCGTGGAGCGCGAAGCCTGTCCGATGCATCTGGCGCCGACCTCCAGCACCGTCAACACCCTGATGCTCGGCGACGCGCTGGCGATGGCGGTGATGCAGGCCCGCGGCTTCAGTGAAGAGGATTTCGCTCGCTCCCATCCGGCGGGGGCGCTCGGCGCGCGTCTGCTGAACAAAGTGCATCATCTGATGCGCCGCGACGACGAAATGCCGCGCGTCGGTACAGACGCCAACGTCATGGACGCGATGCTCGAGCTGAGCCGCACCGGGCTCGGCCTGGTGGCGGTCTGCGATGAGGCCAACCGCGTGCAGGGCGTCTTCACCGACGGCGACCTGCGCCGCTGGCTGGTGGGCGGCGGCACCTTAAACGACGGCGTCACGCAGGCGATGACCCGCAACGGCGTGACGCTGCAGGCGGAGAGCCGCGCGGTGGAAGCCAAAGAGCGGCTGATGAAACATAAAATCAGCGCCGCGCCGGTAGTGGATGAAAACGGCCTGCTGGTCGGCGCCATCAACCTGCAGAACTTTTACCAGGCCGGGATCCTTTAAGCCCCAGACGTTTCGCCAGCCGGTGCAGGTTGGCGACGTCCAGTTCCAGCGCGCGGGCGGTCGCCGCCCAGTTGCCCTGATGCGCCGCCAGCGTGCGGGAAATCGCCTCGCGCTGGAAGTTATCCGTGGCTTCGCGCAGATTCACGTTGCCCATCGCCGGCGCCGCTGCCATCTCCTCGGTCGGCAACGTCGGCGCAGCCGCTGTAAACTGGAAATGCTGCGGCTCCAGTACTACGTCATCGCCAGCCTGGGTAGCCCGCGCCAGCACCACCGCCCGGTGAATGGCATGCTCCAGTTCGCGCACGTTGCCCGGCCACGACCACTGCTGCAGCCTGTTACGCGTTGCCTCACTTAAAATTACCCGCGCCAGCCCCATCCGCAGGCGGCACTGCTCGCAAAAATAGCCTGCCAGCAGCACCACGTCATTTTCCCGCTCGCGCAGCGCCGGAACCGACAGCGGGAAAACGCTCAGCCGGTGATAGAGATCGGCGCGAAAGCGCCCTTCCACCACCTCCTGGCGCAGATCGCGGTTGGTCGCCGCCAGCACCCGCACATCGACCCGCAGGCTGCGGTCATCGCCGACACGCTGAATATCGCCATACTGCAGGACGCGCAGCAGCTTCGCCTGCAGCGCCAGCGACAGTTCGCCGATTTCGTCGAGGAACAGCGTGCCGTTATCGGCCATCTCAAATTTGCCGCTGCGGTTGCTGATAGCCCCGGTAAATGCCCCTTTCACGTGACCGAACAGCTCGCTCTCCGCCACGCTCTCCGGCAGCGCCGCGCAGTTGAGGTACACCAGCGGGTTAGCCGCCCGCGGCGAACCCTGATGCACCGCCTTCGCCACCAGCTCTTTGCCGGTCCCCGTTTCGCCGCTGATCAGCACGTTTAAATCCGAGGCAGCGACAATCTCGATCTCTTTTTTCAGCTGCAGCATCGGCGCCGACAGGCCGATGAGCTCCTGGCGCTCCGGCTGCGGGTAATTCACCACCTGCGGCGGCAGGACGTTTTGCGCTTCAAGGCGGGCGATAAGCAGCGCGTTATTCAGCGCCCCGGCCACCAGGGCGGCGATCAGCCGCAGCTCTTCATCGCTGAAGCTGTCGAAGCGGTCGGCATCCATACCGTCAAGGGTCAGTGCGCCGATCAGCGTTTGCCCGGCAAACAGCGGCAGCCCCACGCAGGCGTGAACCTTGAGGCTCTCCTGGCCGGGGATCAGGCCGTCATAGGGGTCCGGCAGGTCGCTGTCCGCCGGGAAGCGCACCACATCGCCGGCGCGGGCGATCGCCTCCAGCCGCGGATGCCCATCCAGCGCAAAGCGCCGGCCAAGCACATCCTGCGCCAGGCCATCGATCGCCAGCGGCACAAACTGATGGGCCTCATAGCGCAGCAGCGCCGAGGCGTCGCAGCCCAGGATCTGCCGCAGGGTGGCGATCAGGCGCGAAAAGCGGTCGACGTGACCGATATCGCTTTGTAAATCAATGGCGATTCTCGCCAGCGCCTCAACGGAAAAACTCATCATCGCTCCATTGTCATTTTGACAACCTTAATAGTCATATCGACTATTTTAATCATTGTCATTTTGACAGCAACGAAAATCATGAAAATTTAAAAATTCTTTTTATTCAATACTTTAAAAAACTGGCACGCAACTTGTAATACGCCAGGCAACTGAGTTTAAACACACTGTATTGATTGAGGTTGCTATGTCTATTGTGGTGAAAAATAACATTCTTTGGGTTGGCCAACGTGACTGGGAAGTGCGTGATTTCCACGGCACCGAATATAAAACGCTGCGCGGCAGCAGCTATAACAGCTATCTCATCCGCGAAGAGAAAAACGTGCTGATCGATACCGTCGATCACAAATTCAGCCGCGAGTTCGTGCAGAACCTGCGCCGCGAAATCGACCTCGCCGACCTCGACTACATCGTTATTAACCACGCCGAAGAGGACCACGCCGGCGCGTTGACTGAGCTGATGATGCAGATCCCGGATACGCCGATCTACTGCACCGCCAATGCCATCGACTCCATCAACGGTCATCACCACCATCCGGAGTGGAACTTCCACGTGGTGAAAACTGGCGACACTCTCGATATCGGCAACGGTAAGCAGCTGATCTTCGTCGAAACGCCAATGCTGCACTGGCCGGACAGCATGATGACCTACCTGACCGGCGACGCGGTGCTGTTCAGCAATGACGCCTTCGGGCAGCACTACTGCGACGAACATCTGTTCAACGATGAAGTGGACCAGAGTGAACTGTACGAACAGTGCCAGCGCTACTACGCCAACATCCTGACGCCCTTCAGCCGCCTGGTGACGCCGAAAATTAACGAAATCCTCGGCTTCAATCTGCCGGTAGCGATGATTGCCACCTCCCACGGCGTGGTCTGGCGCGATAACCCGACGCAAATCGTCGAGAAATACCTCGAATGGGCGGCGGATTATCAGGAAGATCGCATCACGATTTTCTACGACACCATGTCCAACAACACCCGCATGATGGCGGACGCCATTGCCCAGGGGATCACTGAGGTCGATCCACGGGTGGCGGTGAAAATCTTTAACGTCGCCCGCAGCGACAAAAACGACATCCTCACCAATGTTTTCCGCTCGAAGGGCGTGCTGGTGGGCACCTCTACCATGAACAACGTGATGATGCCGAAAATCGCCGGGCTGGTGGAAGAGATGACCGGGCTGCGTTTTCGCAACAAACGCGCCAGCGCCTTTGGCTCCCACGGCTGGAGCGGCGGCGCGGTAGACCGCCTGTCCACCCGCCTGCAGGATGCCGGGTTTGAGATGTCCCTGAGCCTGAAAGCCAAATGGCGCCCGGATATCGACGCGCTCGAACTGTGCCGCCAACACGGTCGCGACATCGCCCGCCAGTGGGCCCTCTCCCCGCTGCCGGTTGCTGAAGCGACAGTCACGCCGGAACAACAGGACTGCGCCTGTGCCGCCGCCACGGCCGCCGATCTCGGTCCCATGATGCAGTGCAGCGTCTGCCAGTGGGTGTATGACCCGGCGAAAGGCGAACCTAACCAGGATGTCCAGCCGGGTACGCCCTGGAGTGAAGTGCCGGACAATTTCCTTTGTCCTGAGTGTTCTCTTGGCAAAGATGTCTTTGACGTCCTGGCGACGGAGGCAAAATGAGTGATGGTATCGTCATCATCGGCTCGGGCTTCGCGGCCCGCCAGCTGGTGAAAAATATTCGTAAGCAGGATGCCGAAATCCCGCTGACCCTCATCGCCGCAGATAGCATGGATGAGTACAACAAGCCCGATCTCAGCCACGTCATCAGCCGCGGACAGCACGCCGACGATCTCACCCTGCAAAGCGCCGGCGAGTTCGCCGAGCAGTACAATCTGCGCCTGTTTCCCCATACCTGGGTGAACGATATCGACGCTGAAAACCATCGGGTGAAAAGCCTGGATAAGCAGTGGCGCTACGACAAACTGGTGCTGGCCACCGGCGCCACGCCGTTTATCCCCCCGGTGCCGGGCCGCGAGCTGATGCTGACGCTGAACAGCCAGCGCGAATATGGCGCCGCGCAGAGCCAGCTCCGCGACGCCAGGCGGGTGCTGATCGTCGGCGGCGGCCTGATTGGCTGCGAGCTGGCGATGGATTTCTGTCGCGCCGGTAAAGCGGTGACGGTGGTTGATAACGCCGCCAGCGTACTGGCGGCGCTGATGCCGCCGGAGGTCAGCAGCCGTCTGCAGCATCGCCTCACCGGGATGGGCGTCCATCTGATGTTAAAAACGCAGCTGGAAGGGCTTGAGCATACCGCCGACGGCATCCGCGTTAGCCTCGATCGCCAGCGCGTGATAACCGTCGATGCAGTGGTGGCCGCCGCCGGCCTGCGCCCGGAAACCTCGCTGGCGCGCCACGCCGGATTGCAGATTAACCGCGGCGTGGTGGTCAATAGCCAGCTGCAAACCAGCGACCCGGCGATTTACGCCCTCGGCGACTGTGCGGAAATCAACGGTACGGTAATGCCGTTCCTGCAGCCGATTTTACTCAGCGCCATGTGCCTGAGTAAAAACCTGCTGGCGCAGACGGGAGAACTGAAACTGCCGCCGATGCTGGTGAAGGTGAAGACCCCGGATCTGCCGCTGCATCTGGCCGGCGATACCCGTCGCGAGGATCTGACGTGGAACATCGTGGCCGCCAAAGAGGGGCTGGTGGCGAAAGGGCTGGATGGTGAGAAGCAGCTGCGCGCCTTTGTGGTCAGCGAAGACAAGATGAAAGACGCCTTTGCCCTGCTCAAACAGCTGGTGAGTTGATGACCTTCCAGGCAGCCCTGTTGCGCCGTTAGTTTGCCGGGTGGCGCTACGCTTACCCGGCCTACAGGATCCACTCACAGGCTCACACCCCGTAGGCCCGTGCAAGCGCAGCGCCGCCGGGCAAGATATCAGGCACGGTATCCTTGATTTCGCCGGGTGGCGGCTGCACCTTACCCGGCCTACAGCCCCAAATCACCGCTGGCGCTGGGGTCGCTGAAACTGCCGGTGCTGACGGCCTCAAAATCGCTGAGACGTTCCCGGAAGGCCGGGGCAGCCCGCATGGATGCGGGCTGAGGGCCGTGTTTTGCACGGACGCTGCCTCGGCCCGACCCGAAGCCTGCAGGGATAAGTCGAAGGGACCGCGCAGCGGCGATTTTGCTGGCCGGAGCCCGGGGGTACAGGGGGCGGCGGCGACTGGCCGCCCCCTGTGCGCTCCCTGCGCCATGAAAGACATAACGCAGAAGATTAACCGGGAGCGCAATGTACGCTGAAGTTACAGGCGACAGACGCTGTTGCCGGAGTGACAAAGTGGCATTCCGATAACCGTATCTGCAATACACGCAGCGCCGCCGGGCAAGCATTGATTACCTCCCACGCAGCCCTGTTGCGCGGTTATTTTGCCGGGTGGCGCTACGCTTACCCGGCCTACGGATGTAACCCGTAAGCTCAAACATTGTAGGCCCGCGCAAGCGCAGCGCCGCCGGGCAAGCGTTGATTACCTCCCACGCAGCCTGTTGCGCGTTAATTTCGCCGGCTGGCGCTACGCTTACCCGGCCTGCGGACGCCGCCCGTAAGTGCATAAGGGCAGAATAATTAACCGGGAGCGCAGGTTCGGTTAACACTTAATACGTTGTTTCTGTCTGAGCCAACTCCTGCAGCACCTGCAGAATGTTGGCCGCGGCGGCGGTCCCCATTTTCACGTAAGAGGCATCGCTAACGCCGCCCACATGCGGAGAGAGAATGACATTATCGATCGCCTGCCAGATATGCGGCGTGGTTAATGGTTCACTATTAAAGCTGTCAAGCGCCGCCCAGCGCAAGGTCCCCGCTTTTAATGCCGCGGCCAGCGCCGCATCGTCAATCAACCCGCCGCGCGCGGTATTCACCAGGATGGCGCCCGGCTTACACTGCGCCAGCGTGGCGGCATTGATCATTCCCCTGTTTTGTTGCGTCAAAGGGCAATGAAGCGACAGCACATCGGCCTGCATGAGCAGCTCGCTAAGTTCAGCAACACGTTCACATTCCGGCGGAACCGCTTTCGCATACGGATCGTAAGCCAGAACCTTCATGCCAAAGGCACAGGCAATCTTCGCCACCCGGCTGCCAATGGCGCCGAGGCCGATGAGTCCCAGCGTTCTGCCCTCAAGCTCAAGCGATTTATGCGTTGATTTATCCCAGTGCCCTTCGCGCAGGCGGCGATCAAGCGGAATGACCGACTTAGCACAGGCCAGAATTAACGCCCAGGTGTGTTCGGAAACCGCGGCGGCATTCGCCCCGGTCGCCGCGCGAACCAGAATGCCGCGCGCGGCAGCCGCCTCAACGTCAATGACATCGATGCCACTGCCATGTTTGGCAATCACCTTCAATGCAGGGGCGGCATCCATAACGGCGGCAGTGATGTGGCCATAGCGCACCAGGATGGCGACGGGATTGTGCTGCTGGCACAGCGCGATCAGCTGGGCCTCTGTAGGCTGGCGGCCGGCAAAGACAAGTTCGTAATCTTCCAGCATCCCCAGCGCCGCGTCAGCCAAATCGCTGCCGGTAATCAGTATGACATTTTTAGCGCTCATGGCAGTGTCTCCCCTTCGCTCAGCATCCCCGCCTGACGCAGAGCGCTCTCCAGCCAGTGCGGACGAAGGTCGCCGTCGCGGATAGCAACCAGACGTTTTGATTCCATTTCCAGTTTACCTTTCGCCAGCTCGATGATAGTGCGGACTTCATCGCGCGGGATAACAACCACGCCGTCAATATCCCCTACCACTAAGTCACCTGCCTGCACCGCGGCGCCACCGACCGAAATGGCATGATTGACCCGGCCAGGAATGAACTTGGTGGGGCCGCACGGATTCAGGCCGGCTGCGAAAACCGGAAAGCGTTGTTTACTTAAGGTTTCCGCATCACGAACAGCGCCATCGATGACGATCCCGGCGATACCGCTGGCCTGCGCCTGCGTTGCCATGATCTCTCCCAGCAGCGCGCAGGAGAGATCGCCCTTCCCGTCGATGACCAGCACGTCGCCAGGTTTGGCGACGGCCATTGCGGCGTGAATAGCCAGATTATCCCCTGGGCGTACCTCTACGGTAATCGCCGGCCCGGCAACCGTCATATGCGGCGCCAGCGGCTTGATGCGGCCATGTAATGTGCCACGGCGTCCGGCTACGTCAGCCAGGATGGCGGCCTGAAATTCGGCAGCCTGACGGACCTCTTCCGCGTCAACACGCGCAATATCAAGATTGATGAGTTTCTGTTGTGAAGCAGACATGGTGACTCTCCATTTGTTTTACTAGGTACAACTTGTGTGTACTATATAAAACAACTATACGAGCATTGCGTCGCTTTTCGCCAGTGTTGCGAAGTTGTTTGTGATGCAAACACGAAGTTACTCACAAAATTCAGGTACAATTTTGGTCGGCAAAAAGGAGAACATGATGGGGAATGAAGGCGTAATTGCCGTTGAAAAGGCGCTGGCTTTACTTGACTGCTTCCGTCCCGGTAATGACAGTCTGACGTTAACCGAGCTGGCCCAGCTTTCGGGATATCACAAAACAACCGTTTATCGCCTGATGAATTCGCTTGAGCGAATGAACTACATCATCCGGCACGACGATGGCACCTATACGCTCGGCCACCGTTTGCTCTATCTCGGCAAGCTCTATGAGCAATCATTTGAACTTGCCAGAGTCGTACAGCCGGAATTGCAGGCGCTGTCGCAGGCCTCCAGCGAAAGCGCAAGCTGGTATGTGATTGAGGGTGGGCAACGCCTGTGCCTGTTCCGCGCCGAAGCCTCCCAGGGATTACGCCACAGCAACCTGCCTGGCAGCCAGTTCCCGCTGGATGGTTCCGCTATCAGCAAGGTTTTACGCCACTGGGGATTGGGTGAATCGTTGCCGGAAAACGAACCGACGCTGCCGTTCTATACCTCCGGCGCGCGCGACCCGCACACTGCGGCCTTCGCAATGCCTGTTTTTGGCGTCCACGATAAACTGATCGCGGCGCTGGCCCTGACCGGGCCGGCATCGCGTCTGACGGAAGATCGTAAAACGAGCGGCATCAGCCAGCTCATGCAGGAGACGGCCAACCGCCTGTCGCTCAAGCTAGGGGCCAGCAAGCCTTTCTGCGAAACGTTTTACGGTGTGAAAGAGTAAGCTTTGCTGAGAAGGCGGGAAAAATCCCGCCTTTGCTTATTAATGGGTCACCTGTTTTTCCTGCCTGGCAGACTGCGAGTAACGGCGCCCCATCGCCAGCACTGCAATGCCGCCTGCCAGACACAAGACGGCCAGCGGCAGCATCGCCAGCGTATAGCTTCCTGTCCGTTCGCTAATAATGCCATAGGCATTCACCATCACCGCGCCGCCAATCAGGTTGGCGATCGCGCCGA
Organism: Klebsiella sp. 1SOBk10mer; assembly: GCF_046602535.1. Taxonomy (NCBI): domain Bacteria; kingdom Pseudomonadati; phylum Pseudomonadota; class Gammaproteobacteria; order Enterobacterales; family Enterobacteriaceae; genus Klebsiella; species Klebsiella sp. 1SOBk10mer. The sequence goes on along the minus strand of NZ_JBKIUP010000004.1, from coordinate 225,940 downwards.
TGGCCGCCAGCCCGGCGGCAGCTGACGTGCTGCTCATCCAGCCCGATGCCAGCGCCCAGAAGGGGCCCTTCGCCGCATATGCGCCAATCAGTATGGTACTGAGGATCATAATGGTGGCCGGCAGCGATAGATTGATAAATGCCGCGAACACGCCAGCCGCAATCATAAAGAGGGCAAGGGCCGTGTGCCAGCGGCGTTCATTATTCCGGTCCGAACTGCGTCCCCATACAATCATCAGCACCGAGGCCAGGCCATAGGGGATGGCATTCAGCAGCCCGGTGGTCAGGTTATCAAGATGGAACGACTTCAGCAGCTGTGGAGACCAGACGCTTAGCGTGGTGCCGGCAGAAGAAGCGCCAGCGTAAATCAGCGCCATAAGCCAGATCTGGCGATGCTTCAACAGTTGCCATGTCGTGGTGTGGCCGATCTGTGTCTGCTGTTGCCGCTCTGCCTGAAGGGTGTTTTCCAGCCACGTTTTTTGCCGCTCGGTTAACCAGCCAGCCTGGTGAGGGCGGTCGCGCAGAATAAAAAACGCGGCTATTCCCAGCAGTACCGCCGGCAGCCCTTCAATAATGAATAACAGATGCCAGCCACGCAGCCCTAACCAGCCATCCAGGGTCAGGATCAACCCTGAAAGCGGTGAACCGAAAAAGTTAGCCAGCGGAATGGCCACCATAAAAGAGGCAATGATGCGCGCACGGTAGCGCGACGGGATCCACCAGGTAAGATAGAGCACCACGCCCGGGAAGAAACCCGCTTCGGCGGCACCCAGTAAAAAACGGACGATATACAGTGAGGTGGTATTTTGCACCAGCGCCATACACATCGATACCACGCCCCAGCTAATCATAATGCGCGGCAGCCACAAGCGTGCCCCCACCTTCTGCATCGCCAGATTGCTGGGTACTTCAAAAATAAAGTAGGCGACAAAATACAAACTGCTGGCGAAACCAAAAGCCGCCTTACTTAGCCCCAGATCCTCATTCATCTGCAGCGCAGCCATACCTATATTGCCCCGGTCAATAATCGACACCAGGTAGCTCACCACCAGGAACGGAAGGATGCGCCAGATAACCCGCCGCATGGTCTCTTTTTCCAGCGCGTCGTTATCGGTCGCGCGGTTCGGTAATTGATCGGTCATGGTTTCCTCGCAGGGTTTCATTATGTTTATCAGGAAAACGATGTAGAGATGCAATAAGTGACTTCAGCCTGATGCGTCCGTTTTGCCGCGCCCGAAGATCAGGATGGGCGGCTCGGGTTGCCATGGCGCTTCACGCTGTAACGCCAGCCACACGTTCTGACCGCAAGGTACGGTGCGCTAACGATCGCCATGAACACCTCACTCATTGTTGTACAATGTACAACCAAGTTTTATTTCACAAAACTACTATAACGAGGCTGCCGTGTTTTTATCCAGTTAACAACTGGTTTAAATTATGTAAATAAGAGGTAAATCACAGATGTTTCAGGTCGTTTAAACGGGGGGAGCGTTGAGATTTAATTAAAAAGTATAATTTTTCAATGAGTTAAATAAGTGAGCTGATTAACGTAGAGCGATGGTTCGTGACGACCGGTGGGAACCTGCGCAGAGAAGCGCCGCCAGAGAGTGATGATCGCCCGGCTTAGCGCAGCGCAAGCCGGGAAAATGCTGAACCTAACGCGCCAGATTATCGTAGCCGCGCCAGCGATAATTGAGCACCGACAGCGCCCAACAGGCGACAAACAGCCCGACCACCACAAACCCGGCGTCGCCGAGGTTGTCGTTTAACGCCCCTACCCAGCGCCATATTCCGCCGCTGAGCGCAAACTTATCCATCAGCAGACCCAGCGCTTCCAGGCCGCCGATAAACAGCGCCACCACCACCGAAGTGCCGGTGATGGTCATGTTGTAGTAAAGCTTGCGCTGCGGCTTGCTGAACGCCCAGCCGTAGGCGCCGACCATCAGCACGTTATCGAGGGTGTCCACCAGCGCCATGCCGCTGGCGAACAGCGCCGGGAAGACCATAATCGACCAGACGGAAATCCCGCTCGACGCGCCGGCGGCGGAGATGCCCAGCACGCCGATTTCGGTGGCGGTATCAAACCCGAGGCCGAACAGGAAACCGACCAGGTACATCTGCCAGCTACGGCTGACCAGACGAAAGGTTTTGCCAAACAGCCAGCTCATCACCCCGCCGCCGCTGACGATCTCGTCGCTCAACGGCTCACCCCGCTTCCACGCCCGAAAGCTACGCCAGACGCTGCGCAATATCACCAGGTTGATAAAGGCCATCGCCAGCAGAAACAGCGCCGACACAGCGGTGCCGATGACGCTACCGGTGTCGTGCAGCCAGTTCATCTGCGCGCTGAAGGCCGTGGCGGTAGCGGCAATCGCTGCCGAGGCCAGCACCACAATCGACGAGTGGCCCAGCGAGAACCAGGCCCCGACGGCGAAGGGCCGCCGCCCCTGCTGCATCATCTTGCGGGTGACGTTATCAATCGCCGCGATATGATCGGCGTCCACTGCGTGGCGCAGGCCGTAGCCCCAGGCCAGCAGGCTGGCGGCCATTAGCGCGCCGCTGTCGCCAAAGGCCTGCAGCGCCCAGCACCAGGCCAGTAAGTTCGCCGCGATCAACCCCAACACCAGGCCCGCGGCGCGCGGCTGCTGGCGTAAAACTGTCATTATCATTGTTGTGTTCCTTGAGCCTGAACGCGAGCGGCGGCGATCACCGCCTGACCATAGGCGATTGCGCCGTCGCCGGCCGGCAACTGCTGCGCAAACAGCAGAGTAAAATCCGCCAGATAAAAGGTCAATCGCGCCGCCAGCAGACGGTTATGCAGCACCCCACCGCTGCAGACAATCGTGTCGATGCCGCGGGCAGTCGCACAGTCGCGGGCCATCGCCGCCAGTCCGCTGGCCAGGGCGTCATGAAATGCCCAGGCTTTTTGCGCCGGGCTCGCCTGCCAGCGCAGCCATTGTCGCCAGAAGGTGGCCAGGTCCAGCGCATTGCCGCGCCACGGCAGCGTGACCGGATGGCTGACGCCGGGGCAGCTGGCGGCCAGCGCCTCCAGCCGACAGGCCGCCTCCCCCTCATAGCTCAGGCTCTCCGGGGCGCAGTCCAGCGCGCAGGCGACGGCATCAAACAGCCGTCCGCAGGACGAGGCGCGCGGCGCGTTAATACCGCGGTCGATGGCCTGCGCCAGCAGCGGCCAGTTGCGCTGGCGCAGCGTGCCGGTCTGCGGGTAATCCTGCCAGTCAGGGACAAAAGCCAGGCACTGAGCCAGCAGATTACGCCACGGCTGACGCGCCGCCAGGTCGCCGCCCGGCAGGGCGACAGCCGGCAGCCCGCCGAGATGTTCGCACTGGCGATAGTTAACCCGCAGGCACTCCCCTCCCCATAGCGCGCCGTTCTCCCCCATGCCGATTCCGTCGAGGATCAGGGCGATAACGTCTCCGCCGTCGAGCGGCCAGCGGTGCTCTGCCAGGCACGCCGCAGCGTGAGCATGGTGATGCAGCACGGTCTCCACCGGCAGCGGCAGAGCCGCTCCCCACTGCGTCGATCGATAGCCAGGATGGGCGTCAACCACCACCCGCTGCGGCGCAAAGGCGAAGATGTTCTGCATCAGCTGCAGCGCGCTGCGCCACTGCTGCTCGACGCCCTCCTCGCCAAGATCGCCGAAGTGCTGGCTGAGAACCGCTTCGCCCCCGCGCGCCAGGCAGAAGGTGTTTTTCATGTCCGCGCCCAGCGCCAGCAGCGGCGGCACCTTGTCCAGACCCGGCGGCAGCGGCAGCGCATCCGGGACATAGCCCCGGGCGCGGCGCAGCATTTCTCCGCTCGAGCGCACCAGAGAATCATCCAGCCGCTGCACGATGTCGCGGTTATGGAGCAAAAAGCCGTCGGCGATGTCGGCTAAGTCGTTGAGTGCTTCAGTATTACTTAACGCCGGCGGGCGGCCGCTAAGGTTGCCGGAGGTCATCACGATAGGGCGCGCCAGCGCCTGCAGAAGCAAATGCTGCAGCGGATTAGACGGCAGCATCACCCCAACTTCCGCAAGCCCTGGCGCAATCTCGTCGCACAGGCCGGAGACCTGCGCTTTGCTAATCAGTACGATGGGCGCCGCCGGGGAGTCCATTAGCGCCACGGCGTCGGCAGGTAACCCCGCCGCAGAGGGCAGCATCACCGCCAGCGGTTTCGCCGGACGGTGTTTCCTCGCCCGCAGCGTGGCAACAGCAGCGGGGTTGCCGGCGTCGCAGGCCAGATGAAAGCCGCCGACGCCTTTTATCGCCACGATGTCGCCCGCCGCCAGCCGGGCGATAGCCGCCTGCAGCGCCGCCTCACCGCGCCGCACTTCACCTTGGGCCCGCCACTCCAGCCGCGGCCCGCAGTCGGGGCAGGCCACCGGCTGGGCGTGAAAGCGGCGATCGGCGGGATCGCGGTATTCCGCCTCGCAGGGCGGACAGAGCGGAAACGGCGCCATCGCGGTAAGAGGCCGGTCGTAAGGCATGGCACGAATGATGGTCAACCGCGGCCCGCAGTGGGTGCAGTTGATAAAGGGGTAGCGATAGCGGCGCGCCCGGGGATCATTCATCTCCGCGAGGCACGCCGGGCAGGTCGCGGCATCGGGCACGATCTGGGTGCGCATCCGCCCCGCCCCGCTCTCACGGATGGTGAAGCCCTGCGGCGGAGCCGCCCAGCGATAAGGGGCGCAGTCGGCGCTGTCGACCCGCGCCAGCGGCGGGCAGTGGGCAGCGAGGGCGGCAGTAAAACCGTCATCGCCCCCGGCCAGCCGCACCAGAACGCCCTCGCCGTCGTTACAGACATCGCCGCAGCGAGCCTGCCTCTGAGCCAGCTGCCAGACAAAGGGGCGGAACCCCACCCCCTGCACCTTACCGCGAATGCGGATTTGCACCCCGTTCATGCCAGAGGTTACCAGGCCAGCGCCGTGCGGCGACGTTTCTCTTGGTTCATCTGCTCCAGCTTGTTGCGGTCTACGCAGACCAGGGCGTGCGTCGGGCAGACCTCCATGCAGGCCGGGCCGCTGTCGCGGTGGAAGCAGAGATCGCACTTGTTGGCTTCGGCTTTTTCCGCCACGACGTTCAGTCCGGCGCCGCTATGGCGGATCACCGGCCGCACCACTACCTCCATCGCCCCGTACGGGCAGGCGACGACGCAGGTTTTGCAACCGATGCAGCGCTCCTGCATCACGTGAACAAAGCCTTTATCGCGACTGATAGCGCCGTTCGGGCAGACGTTGGCGCAGGGAGCGTCCTCACACTGACGGCAGGCGGTGGCCGTGGAGACATTGACCCCTTTTATCACATGAATACGCGGCTGAAAGGTGTGCGGCGTCAGGGAGGCGCAGTCCTGATGTTCCTGATGGGACACCACGCAGGCCACTTCGCAAGTGCGACAGCCGATGCATTTGCTCGCATCGGCGATAATGAAACGGTTCATCCATTTCTCCAGCAGTAAGAGGGTTAGGCGCCGGAGTATGCATAATACGTTCCAATTTTTATATTATTGATAATAAATAGATTTTAATCGGTGATGCGCTGTCATCGTCAGTAGTGACGATGACAGCTGACGACGTCAGGCGCAGGGACCCGCCACCAGCGACTCACGCTCGATCAGCGCCCCTGGGAAACTCTGCTGAACATTGAATTCCCCGCCATCGAGCATAAATATCAGGCGATTAATGCTCTCTTTAATCATCTCCGTCACCGGCACCCGGACGCTGGCAAGCGACGGCACCATGTACGGCGCCAGCACAATATCGTCAAACCCCACCACCGAGACCTGCTCCGGCACCTTAATGCCCAGCTGGTGAAGCTGCTTCATCGCCCCGATGGCCATATCGTCATTGCTTGCCACCAGCGCGCTGTAGGTCACCCCGCGCTGACGCAGGCTCTCCACTGCCGCCGCGCCGGTTTCCGGCGTCCAGCGCCCTTCGGTAATGAGCGCCTCGTTCAGGGTAATGCCGTGGCCAGCCAACGCGTCTTTGTAGCCGGCAAGACGCTCAACGCCGGTGGGCGAGTCAAGGGAGCCGGTAATAAAAGCGATATCGCGGTGGCCCAGGGCAATCAGCCGCTCCACCACCCGCATCGCCGACGCTTTTTGATCGGACCAGACGCAGTGGCTGGCGTGGCGGCGCAGGCGGCGGTTAAGCACCATGATCGGCTGCGAGTGGTTCTCAACGATCTCATCCATCTCGTCGACAGTGAGAAAACGCGGGTAGATGATGATCGCATCGCAGCGCAGATCCAGCAGGTACTGGATCGCCTCCCGCTCCTCTTGCGCGCTGTGCTTGCCATCCGCGAGGATCAGCTGCCGCCCCTTGTCCTCGGTCATCCGCGCCACCTGATACAGCAGCTCGCTGAAATAGACGCCGTGGTACAGGGTATTGGTCACCACCAGGCCGAGGGTTTGCGTGGTTTTGGTCGCCAGGTTGCGCGCCAGCAGATTCGGTCGGTAGCCGCTCTCCGCCACCGCCTTAAACACCCGGTCTTTGGTCTCCTGGCTGACATAGCCGTTGCCCGACAGCACCCGCGACACGGTCGCCTTCGATACCCCCGCGCGCTTAGCGACCTCCAGCATCGTTGCCATGTGATTCTTCCTGTTGCAAAAGTTGCAGGCAGTGTACTGCACGTTTCCCGCTTTTACAGCACTCCCCTGCTCACCGCGACGATTAGCGATCAAAATCACAAAACTGAGATCATATTTTTTTTATTTCTTGTGCAATCAAATGAAACTCACCATGATTTTGTGGAACCGGTTTCCTATAAAGCATGGTATCGCCCGGCGATGCGGCGCGGTAACAGATCAGTACCCTATTGATAAACAGGATAAAATCCGATGTCGAAAAATTATGCAGCCCTGGCGCAACAGATAGTCGCGGCATTAGGCGGAGTCGATAACGTCGTCGCCGTGACCCACTGCATGACTCGTCTGCGTTTCGTGGTCAAAGACAACGAACAGGTCGATAGCCCTACACTGAAAGGCCTGACCGGGGTGCTCGGCGTCGTGCGCAGCGATAACCAGTGCCAGGTGATCATCGGCAACACGGTCTCACAGGCCTATCGCGAGGTGGTGAATCTGCTGCCCGGCGACCTGCGCCCGGTCGAGCCGCAGGGCAAAGCGCCGGTCACCCTGAAACGCATCGGCGCCGGGATCCTTGACGCGCTGATCGGCACCATGTCGCCGCTGATCCCGGCGATTATCGGCGGATCGATGGTCAAGTTGCTGGCGATGATCCTTGAGATGAGCGGCGCGTTGCCGAAAGGCTCGCCGACGCTGACCCTCCTGACGCTTATCGGCGACGGCGCATTTTTCTTCCTGCCGCTGATGGTGGCCGCCTCCGCGGCGGTGAAATTCAAAACCAATATGTCGCTTGCCATCGCTATCGCCGGGGTGCTGGTGCATCCCGGGTTTATCGAATTAATGGCCAAAGCCGCTCAGGGCGAACACGTTGAATTTGCCTTTATCCCGGTGACCGCGGTGAAATACACCTACACGGTGATCCCGGCGCTGGTGATGACCTGGTGCCTGTCGTATATCGAACGCTGGGTGGATCGCATTACCCCGGCGGTGACGAAAAACTTCCTTAAGCCAATGCTGATCGTGCTGATCGCCGCCCCGCTGGCGATCCTGCTGATTGGCCCGCTCGGCATCTGGATCGGTAGCGCCATTTCCGCGCTGGTCTATACGATCCACAGCTATCTCGGCTGGCTGTCGGTGGCGATCATGGGCGGGCTGTGGCCGCTGCTGGTGATGACCGGCATGCACCGGGTCTTTACGCCGACCATCATTCAGACCATCGCCGAAACCGGCAAAGAGGGCATGGTAATGCCGTCGGAGATCGGCGCCAACCTGTCGCTCGGCGGCTCTTCGCTGGCGGTGGCGTGGAAAACCAAAAACCCGGAACTGCGCCAGACGGCGCTGGCCGCCGCGGCATCGGCGATTCTGGCCGGGATTTCCGAACCGGCGCTGTACGGCGTGGCGGTGCGCCTGAAACGCCCGCTGATCGCCAGCTTGATCAGCGGCTTTATCTGCGGCGCGGTGGCGGGTATCGCCGGACTGGCCAGCCACTCGATGGCGGCGCCGGGGCTGTTCACCAGCGTGCAGTTTTTCGATCCAGCCAATCCAATGACCATCGTCTGGGTGTTTGGCGTGATGGCGCTGTCGGTAGTGCTGTCGTTTGCCCTGACGCTGATCCTCGGCTTTGAAGATATTCCCGTTGAACAGGCCGCCGCCGACGCCCGAGCGCGCCAGGCCCAGGCCCAGGCAACCCACGCCTGAACACATCACTGATAACGAGGTAACGCATGGCGAGTTTCCCACAGGGATTTTTATGGGGCGGCGCACTGGCCGCCAACCAGTCTGAAGGCGCATGGCGCGAAGGGGGGAAAGGGATGGCCACCGTGGATACCCTCCCCCACGGCGCCCACCGTCTGCCGGTAAAATTAGGCCTGGAGAAGCGCTTCACGCTTCGCGAAGACGAATTCTACCCCAGCCACGAGGCGATCGATTTCTACCACCGCTACAAGGAAGATATCGCCCTGATGGCGGAGATGGGGTTCAGCGTCTTTCGCACCTCCATCGCCTGGAGCCGCCTGTTCCCGCGCGGCGACGAGCAGCAGCCGAATCCGCAGGGCATCGCCTTCTATCGCTCGCTGTTCGAAGAGTGCAAAAAGCACGGTATCGAGCCGCTGGTCACGCTGTGCCATTTTGACGTGCCGATGCACCTGGTGATGGAGTACGGCTCCTGGCGCAACCGCAAAATGGTGGATTTCTTTAGCCACTACGCCCGCACCTGCTTTGAAGCTTTTGACGGTCTGGTGAAATACTGGCTCACCTTCAATGAAATCAACATCATGCTGCACAGCCCCTACTCCGGCGCCGGTCTGGTGTTTGAAGAGGGAGAAAACCAGGAGCAGGTGAAGTATCAGGCCGCGCATCACGAGCTGGTGGCCAGCGCGCTGGCGACAAAAATCGCCCACGAGATAAACCCGCAAAATCAGGTCGGCTGCATGCTGGCGGGCGGTAATTTCTACCCTTACTCCTGCAAGCCGGAAGATGTCTGGATGGCGCTGGAGAAGGACCGCGAAAATCTGTTCTTTATTGACGTCCAGGCGCGCGGCGCCTACCCGGTGTGGGCCGCGCGGGTGTTCCGGGAAAAGGGGGTCACCATTGCGAAGCAGCCGGGCGATGACGAGATCCTCAAAAACACCGTCGATTTCGTCTCCTTTAGCTACTACGCCTCACGCTGCGCCTCGGCGGAGATGAACGCCAGCAACACCAATGCCGCCAATATCGTCAAGTCGCTGAAGAACCCGCACATTCCGGCCAGCGAATGGGGCTGGGGCATCGACCCGCTGGGTCTGCGTATCACCATGAACATGATGTACGACCGCTATCAGAAGCCGCTGTTCCTGGTGGAAAACGGGCTCGGCGCCCGGGACGAGATCGACGCCAGGGGCGAGATCAATGACGACTATCGCATCAGTTACCTGCGCGAGCACATCAAGGCGATGCGCGACGCCATCGGCGACGGTATTCCGGTGCTGGGTTACACCAGCTGGGGCTGTATCGATCTGGTCTCGGCGTCCACCGGCGAGATGAGCAAACGCTACGGCTTTGTCTATGTCGATCGCGACGACGCCGGCAACGGCACGCTGGCGCGCAAGCGTAAAAAGTCGTTCTTCTGGTACCAGAAGGTGATAGCCAGCAACGGCGCCGACCTCGACTAAGCGCGTCTCCGGCGCTCGCCCGTCTCCCTGCGCTGACCGGGGGACGGGCGTCTACTTTCTGTTGCATCCATTACATGTTTTTTTCTCGAGCCTGATTCCAGTTTCTGGTTTGCCTCCCGTTCACAACAACTGGTATTTTATCCAGTATATTTTCAGGGGTATCTTCAGCAATGAGCAAATCATGAACGCACAGCAGCCCCCCGCAGCCAGAGGGATCGTCAGGGCCATTCGCCAGTTAACCGTGGGTTATGTCAGAAAACGCCATGAGAACCGCAAAACGCGGGAGACGCGGCGCTACACCCGCCACGCGGCCCTGAGCCTGAACGGCGACTGGCTGGAGCAGGCGGGATTTCCGGTCGGCACGCAGGTCAGAGTTTCGGTGTCGCCCGGTAAATTAGTGATAGAGAATCTTGAGCTGGCGCCGCCGGTAACGGGGCTCCCGGCAGCCGTCGGGGAGCCCTGATCGCCGCAGGGTTAATCGTCTGCGGCCTCCAGCCGGGCAAAGCCGCCCTGACCCTGCCAGTCTGCCAGCTGCTGGTACACCCGGGCAACGGCCTCTTTTACCGGCTGGGTCATCGGATAATAAAAACCGACGATATCCGGCTGAATGCCGAGGAAGATCACCTCGCCGACGTCCTCTTTCAGCTGATCGACCAGATAGTTGAGCGGCATGTTATGGGTGGTCATCATAAACATCTCGGCGATGTCGTCGGGGTCGATGACGCGAATGTCGCCGGGGTTAAGGCCCATGTCGGTGGCATCAACAATCAGCAGGCGTTCGGGGCGTAATTCACGGATCGCCACGATGTCGTTTTCCGGCGCGCTGCCGCCGTCGATGACCACCCACTGGCCGGCCGGGTTCGCCGCGCACATCTCCGCCAGCAACGGTCCGGCGCCGTCGTCGCCCATCATACTGTTGCCAACACAGAGTAAAACGTTAGTCACGTAATCTCCTCACCATCAGATAGATGGCGCTCTCCTGGTGAATATCATGCAGCATGCTGAGCATCGCTTTGCTCCACGCCTGCTGCTGCGGGGTCTGCGTGGACTGCGCTTTATCAAAGGCGTTGGCCAGCATTGCCACGTGGCTGCTGTCGATGACGATCTCGCCATACTTCGGCACGCCCTCCATTTTGCGCCGCGCGGCGCTGCCGGCCTCAAGGGTGGCGATCCACGCCAGATACGCCTCCCACGGGCAGCTCAGCGCCGCCTCAAGACAGTCGATAACGCCGAGGTGGTGGCCAATCGCCAGGCTGTAATAGACCACCTGCTGCGCCTGATCCGGCGTGGCGTCGTTCTCATCAATAAATTTACGGCTCAGCTGACTGAACACCACCGTCTCGCTCATCGGATACGCGCCCCCTCGACCACCTGGTTGAGATGGGTGACGATCTCGGTCAGACGCGGATCTTTTTCCGCCTCCAGCCAGCGCAGCACCTGGCTGTCGCCCTGGCCGAGCAGACGCATATAGTCGTCAGCAATCTGCCGGCCATAGCGATAGCCCGCCAGACGCCGCGCTTCGCGATCGATACGCACCCGCAGGGGTTGTACCATATCGGCGTGCAGCAGCTCGGTCGGCTGTTCGTCAAGCTCGCCCGGCAGGCGGGCGTGAATTTTCTGCTCCAGCAGGCCGAGGGCCATGGCGAAGCCGTACAGGGTGGCGGCGGGCGTCGGCGGGCAGCCCGGAACATAGACATCGACCGGTACGATTTTATCGGTACCGCCCCAGACGCAGTACAGGTCGTGGAAGATGCCGCCGCTGTTGCCGCAGGCGCCGTAGGAGATACAGATCTTCGGATCCGGCGCCGACTGCCAGGCGCGCAGCGCCGGGGAGCGCATCGCGCGGGTCACCGCCCCGGTAAACAACAGGATATCGGCATGGCGCGGCGAAGGCACAACCTTAATCCCGAAGCGTTCAGCGTCGAACAGCGGCGAAAGGGTGGCGAAGATTTCGATTTCGCAACCGTTACAACCACCGCAGTCGACGCGGTAGACGTAGGCCGAACGTTTAATTTTCTTCAGCAGCGAGGCCTTCATGCTGGCGATGGATTCATCCACCGTCATTGGCACCGGAATGCCGTTTTCATCGCGCGGGCCAAGTAAAGTGCTCATCAGCTGGCCTCCCTTATGTGGCGGGTCAGTTCAATACGATCGGACGGCACCAGACATTTCTGGCGCTTGCATTCCGGGCAGGTTTCGAAGCTTTCGCGGTGCAGCTCGGCGCGGGTATCGCCGTTATGCTTGAGCAGCGCGATGGCGTAGTCGATCTCCTTCTGCACCGCGAACGGCCGCTGGCACTCCCGGCAGTGGCAGATAGCGAAGCGCGACTGCTGAAGGAAATCCTCTTTCTTCCACACCGCCAGCTCATACTCCGGCGACAGCTTAATCGCCGCCGTCGGGCAGACCTCTTCGCAGCGGCCGCAGAAGATGCAGCGCCCGAGGTTGAACTGCCACGCCAGCTGGTTAGTGGCCAGATCGGTCTCGACCATCAGGGCGTTCGATGGGCAGGCATTCACGCAGGCCGCGCAGCCGATACACTGCTGCGGGTTATGCTCCGGCTTGCCGCGGAAGTTTTTATCTACCGGCATCGGATCCAGCGGGTAGGCGTGCGTCGCGGTGCCGGTCTTAATGACTTTTTTAATAAAGGTAAACATGGCGATTCCTTATTTCAGCGGCGAGTTTTTACGCTCGATGCTATAGCGCTCCAGCTCTTTGTACGGCACCACTTTGCTCTTCTTCTTGCGTACATCGACCACGGTCATGCGGTCGGTACAGGAGTAGCACGGGTCGAGGCTGCCGATGATCAGCGGCGCATCGGAAACGGTGTTGCCGCGCAGCATGTAGCGCAGGGTCGGCCAGTTGGCGTAGGTCGCCGCCCGGCAGCGCCAGCGGTACAGTTTTTGGTTGTCGCCGGTCATGCTCCAGTGGATATCGTCGCCGCGCGGCGCCTCGGAGAAGCCCAGCGCGAAGCGGTGCGGGATATAGGTGAACCCTTCCACCATCAGCGGACCGCCGGGCAGGTTATCGAGACCGTAATCAATCATGTTCAGCGCGGTATAAACCTCGTTGATCCGCACCTTGAGGCGGGATATCACGTCGCAGCCCTGCTCGCTGTGAACCTCCATCGGCAGCAGGCCGTAACCGACGAACGGATGGTCGGCGCGGGTGTCGCGGGCGTGGCCGCTGGCGCGCACCATCGGGCCGACGTTACTGAAGTCGCGGGCGATTTCCGGGTCCAGCCGGCCAATGCCGACGGTGCGCTGCTCCATGTTCGGGGTGCTGAGCAGCATATCCACCAGCTCCTGCACATCGCGACGCATCTGCTGCGCCAGCTGACGGGTCTGGATCATGTCCTCTTTCAGCAGGTCGCGGCGGATCCCGCCGATCAGGTTCAGACCGTAGGTTTTACGCGCGCCGGTGAGGATCTCCGCCATCTTCATCGAGGTTTCGCGCACGCGGAAGAACTGCATAAAGCCTGAGTCGAAGCCGGTGAAGTGGCAGGCCAGACCAAGGTTCAGGAGGTGCGAATGCAGGCGTTCCACCTCCAGCAGAATGGCGCGGATCATCTGCGCCCGCTCCGGCACCACGATGCCCATCGCATTCTCCACCGAGGTGGTATAAGCGGTACTGTGGGCGAAGCCGCAGATGCCGCACACGCGGTCAGACAGGAAAGTCACTTCGTTATAACCCATGCGGGTTTCCGCCAGTTTCTCCATGCCGCGGTGGACATAGAACAGACGGTAATCGGCATCGATAATGTTCTCACCGTCAACGAACAGGCGGAAATGGCCGGGCTCATCGGAAGTGACGTGCAGCGGGCCGATCGGCACCACGTTGTTTTTCTTGCTGCCGAGCTCGTTGATGAACTCGTAGGTTTCGGCGTCGGTGGTCGGCGCCGGACGCTGGCGGTAGTCCATGCTGTCTTTACGCAGCGGATAGAGTTCGTCCGGCCAGTCGTCCGGCAGCACCAGCCGGCGTTCGTCCGGCAGGCCGACCGGCACCAGGCCGTACATGTCGCGCACTTCGCGCTCGCCCCACACCGCCGCCGGCACGCGCGGCGTCACCGACGGGTATTCCGGTTTGTTGGCGTCCACTTCCACGCGTACGGTGATCCAGCATTTGGTGCCCTGCTCCATCGACAGCACGTAATAGACCGCGTAGTGGCCGTTCAGCTTACGTTCATCGTTGCCGAACAGCACCGACAGCCAGCCGCCCTGCTGGTAGTAGAGAAACTCCACCACTTCCGGCAGGTAATTGACCTTCACGGTGATGGTTAACTGGTCTTTGGTCTGCCAGGCTTCGTCCAGCACCACGCCCGGAAAGGCCTGGTGCAGCGCCGCAAGATAGTGTTGACCGATTTTTTCTTCAGACATGCTCAAACTCTCTTAAATCACGCCACCAGCAAGGAGACGAAGGCTAAAAAGGCAAAACCAAACCCGGCCCAGGTGACGCGGGAGGTGGCACAAAAACGCAGACGCGCCATGCTGTTCTCGAACAGCGCGATGATCAGCACGCCCACCACCAGCTTGACGACGGCCACCACCAGCGCCAGCAGCAGGCCGCCGACGCTGAAGCTGGTCATCTGGCCCCACGGGAAAAAGACCCCGACAAACATCTGCAGCACCACCAGCTGTTTGAGGCTGATGCCCCACTTCAGGATGCCAAAGCCGCTACCGCTGTACTCGGAAAGCGGCCCCTCCTGCAGCTCCTGCTCCGCTTCCGCCAGATCGAACGGCAGTTTGCCCATCTCGATAAAGGTGGCGAAGGCGCAGGCGCACAGCGCCAGAATCAATGGAATGCTGCGCGCTGCCGGCCAGTGATAAAGGGTATCGGTAATGGTGCTGATGTGCGTCGAGCCGGCGACCTGTGCGGCGACCCACAGGCCCAGCAGCAGGATCGGCTCCACCAGCACGCCGAGCATCGCTTCGCGGCTGCTGCCCAGCGCGGTAAATGGGCTGCCGGTGTCCAGACCGGAAATCGCGAAGAAGAAACGGGCGATGGCGAACAGGTAGATCAGGGTGATGAGATCCCCAAGCACCGGCAGCGGAGAGTCCACCGTCACCACCGGCAAGGCGGTGGCGATGGTCAGCATCACGCCCACCATGACGTACGGCGTCAGGCGGAACACCCAGCCCGAGGCGTCGGGACCGACGCTCTGGCGGCCCAGCAGTTTCAGGATATCCCGATACTCCTGCAGCACGCCCGGACCGCGGCGGTTATGCAGCCGCGCGCGGGCGACGCGAACGATCCCGGATAACAGCGGCGCGACGGCAAACAGCGCCAGCGCCTGTAGCAATGCAATTAACAAACTCATTCTCAGGCTCCTCGCGAAATGACAATCACCACCAGCACCGCCAGCTCAACCAGCGCCATTCCGCGCAGCAGCGCTGGCGCCGAGGCCGATTGCCAGCCCGGCACCAGACGCACCGGATTCAGCCAGTGACGCAGCTTCAGCAGCGGCGCAAAGGCCTCTTTCACCGGCATGGCGAAACCGTGGGCAGTGACCACCATCGACTGTTCGTGATCGTAGCCGCAGACCCAGGCCGCGCCGCGCGAGCGCGCCGCCAGGCGATCGCCTTTAAAGAAGATCATCAACAAGAACGGCAGCAGCGGGCAGGCGATAAGCAGCAGCGCGATCATCGGCTGCGACACCACGCTCGACACCTGGGCCTGCAGCGGGAAGGCACCGCTCACCAGCGGCAGCAGCCACGGCGCGGCGATGCCGCCAACGAGGCAGAAGGCCGCCGCCATGACCACGCTCAGGGTCATCAGCCAGGGGGCGCAGGTGGCGTTTTCCGCCTCTTTGCTCCGCGGCGCGCCGAGGAAGGTGACGCCATAGACTTTGGCCATACACATCACCGCCAGCGCGCCGGTGATCGCCAGACCGACCGCCAGCAGCGGCCCCAGCAGACGGCCAATAAACAGGTCGCTGGTGCTCATTTTGAAGAAGGACTGGTAGATAACCCACTCGCCGGCGAAGCCGTTCAGCGGTGGCAGGGCCGCCATCGCCATCAGCCCCACCAGCATGGCGAGGGAGATCAGCGGCATTTTTTTACCGATGCCGCCCAGCTTCTCGATATCGCGATGGCCGGTGCGGAACCACACCGCCCCGGCGCCGAGGAACAGCGTAGTTTTGAACAGGCTGTGGTTAATCAGGTGATACATGCCACCGATGAAACCCAGCACCATCAGCGTGCTGTTGCGGGTGGCCACGCCGGTGACGAAGGCGCCCAGCCCCAGCAGGATAATGCCGATGTTCTCCAGGGTGTGATAGGCCAGCAGGCGCTGAATGTTATGTTCCATCAACGCATACAGCCCGCCGATAAAGGCGGTGATCATCCCCAGCACCAGCAGCATCACGCCCCACCACAGCGGCGGCACGCCGCCGGCCAGCGAAACGGTTAACATGCCGTACAGACCGACCTTCATGACCACAGTGGAAAACAGCGCGGCGGCCGGCGCGCTGGCCCCGGCGTGCGCCTGCGGCGCCCAGCCGTGCAGCGGGATAGCCCCCGCCAGCAGGGCGAACCCCGCCAGCCCCGGCAGCCACAGCAGCGGGCTCTGCATCATATCCACCGCCTGAAGATTGATCTGCGCCAGCTCGAGGGTGCCGTAGGTCGACCACACTAGCCAGCAGGTCCAGGCCATCAGCAACGTGCCGAGACGACCCAGGGCAAACCACAGCTTACCGGAGGCGGCGCAGCCGGTGAGAAACGCCGCGCAGAGCGCCATGATCTCCGCCATCACCACCAGCGAACCGATATTGGTCACCACCACCGCGCAGGTCGCGGCGGCCAGCAGCAGGTTGACCAGCAGGCCGTTGGCCTTCACCTGCGGATGGCGATGCCAGCTAATGTTAAACAGCGACACCGGCAGCGCCGACAGGCCAATGGCCAGCAGCCACAGGGCGTTCACGCCGCCCACCCGCATCGTCAGATGGAGAAACTGCAGCATGCCGCCGTGGATCCGATCCGGCATCAACAGCGCGGCGCCGCCGGCAACCACCAGCATGGCGCTGGCCACCGCGCCGCCGATCCCGGCAATGGCGCCGCTGAGCGGTTTACGCATGGCAAACACGAAGGCCAGCACGGCGCTGGCGGCGTACCAGGTCACCGCCTGATTGACTAATCCAATTACACTCATTCCCTCTCCCCCTGTTGCGCCTGGAACAGCGACAAGTCGCCAAGGTCGGTATTAAAGGTCAGCTGGCGTTTACGCTTGCTGGCCAGGGCGATATCACGGCTATCCACCAGCATCAGCGCTTTGGTCGGACAGGTCCGCACGCAGGCCGGGCCCTGGTCATCGAAGTGGCAGAGGTCGCATTTCACGGCAATGGCGCGCACCCCAGGCACCCAGTCGAGCAGCGAGCTAACGCGGGCCGGCGCCGGCGGCGCGGGGGGCGCCAGTCGGGTATTGGCATTGGCCGGAATATCCAGCGGACGGCTGCCGGAAAATTCGATCGCGCCAAACGGGCAGGCGATGCCGCACAGTTTGCAGCTTACGCACAGGCTCTCGTTGAGCTGGACAGCGCCATCGACGCGCTGGATGGCGTTAACCGGACAGACAGCGGCGCAGGGGGCGTCTTCGCAGTGGTGGCACATCTGCGGTGCCGATTCTTTTTCATTACGCATCACCTTCAGCCGCGGCATCGCCTGCAGGCCATGCTGGCGATGCGTCTCAGAGCAGGCGGCTTCGCAGGTGCGGCAGCCGATACAGACAGTGGAGTCAGCAATTACAAAACGGTTCACCGGGTCATCCTCGGGTGAAAGTCACTTTTGACGAAATCAGGTTGCGCAGGTGTCATTTTCGACACATGTCGACACCTTGCGATCAGTGGGTCAGAGCCAGATGGCTTAAGTCCACCGGTTGGTCTTGCTCCATGGCGTCGTACAGACGGTCATAGACGGTGGCGATAATCGCCAGATAGTGCTCCAGCACCTGGTCGCGGGAGCGGTTGCTGATCCGCCCGTCCACCGTGCCATCCGCGGCGAGCGTGGCCTGAGCAATCAGATACTTATCACCGCCGCCTTTGTTTTCGACGTAGTATTCGATGGTGTGGCTGTTGAAGCCTTCCGCCAGGGCGACGAACACCTGAAAATGGCCGAACAGCACGAAGCACAGCTCTTTGTCCGGCGCGCAGCTCATCGCGTGATGCAGGCGGGCTTTCGACAGGGTGATCCCCTGAACCAGCGAGTTACAGTAGATATGCCACTGCTCCTGCTGCTGCCGGTGACGGTCGGCGATGTAATCCGCCTTTTCACTTATTTCCCAAATAGTCATATCGGTTTCTCCGTAGCATGAGATGCACCGTTTAAGCATTTTCCGTGCCACATTTTATTTATTTGATTTAATTATGTTTTTATATTTACCTCCTGCCGACGCGACATGTCGATGACAGCCCCGGCGCGTCGTCATCGACATTTCCCACCGCCATGAGTCTGTTCTGGCATCGTTATTGCATAAAAGGCGCATCGCGATACGGAGGCGACTATGCACGAAATTACCCTCAGCCAGCGGGCGCTGGAAATTATTGAACAACAGGCGCAGCAGGCCGGCGCGCGACGGGTGACCGGCGTGTGGCTTAAGGTCGGGGCATTTTCCTGCGTCGAAGCCAGCGCCCTGACCTTCTGCTTTGAGCTGGTCTGCCGCGGCACGCTGGCGGAGGGGTGTGAACTGCATATCGCCGAACAACAGGCTGAATGCTGGTGCGAACGCTGTCAGCAGTACGTCCATCTTGTCTCGCAGCACGTCCGCCGCTGCCCGCACTGCAATAACGACCAGCTACAGATCGTGGCGGATGACGGCTTACAGATTCAGCGTTTAGAATTGGAGTAAATTATGTGTACGACATGCGGCTGTGGCGAAGGCAACCTCTATATTGAAGGAGACGAACGAAACCCGCATTCCGCGTTCCGCAGCGCCCCCTTCGCGCCCGCCCCACGCCAGACGATGACCATCACCGGCGTCAAAACTGACCACTTCGCCCCCACCCGCACGACAGAGGGCGATCTGCATTACGGCCATGGCGAAGCGGGGACTCACGCCCCGGGCCAGAGCCAGCGGCGGATGCTGGAAGTGGAAATCGACGTGCTGGATAAAAACAACCGCCTGGCGGCGCGCAACCGCGCGCGCTTTGCGGCAAAGCAGCAGCTGGTGCTGAATCTGGTTTCCAGCCCCGGCTCCGGCAAAACCACCCTGCTCACCGAAACCCTCACCCGGCTGAAAGGGCGTGCCGACTGCGCGGTGATCGAAGGCGACCAGCAAACGGTCAATGACGCCGCCCGCATTCGCGCCACCGGCACTCCGGCGATCCAGGTCAACACCGGGAAAGGCTGCCATCTCGACGCCCAGATGATCGCCGACGCCGCCCCGCTCCTGCCGCTGGCTGACCACGGCATTCTGTTTATTGAAAACGTCGGCAACCTGGTCTGCCCGGCGAGCTTCGACCTCGGCGAACGCCATAAGGTGGCGGTGCTGTCGGTCACCGAAGGCGAAGACAAGCCGCTGAAGTATCCGCATATGTTCGCCGCCGCCAGCCTGATGCTGCTCAACAAGGTCGACCTGCTGCCGTATCTCAATTTCGACGTCGGTAAATGCCTGGCCTGCGCCCGCGAGGTCAATCCGCATATTGAAATTATCCTCCTCTCCGCCACCAGCGGCGAAGGCATGGACCAGTGGCTCACCTGGCTGGAGACGCAACGATGTGCATAGGCATTCCGGGACAAATTTGCGCCATCGACGGCGTGCTGGCGAAGGTGGAAGTCTGTGGCATTCAGCGCGACGTTGACCTGACGCTGGTGGGCGCCGTTGACGAGCAGGGTCAGCCGCGTCTCGGCCAGTGGGTGCTGGTGCACGTCGGGTTCGCCATGAGCGTGATCAATGAAGCCGAAGCGCGCGATACGCTCGAGGCGCTGCAAAATATGTTTGACGTGGAGCCGGACGTCGGCGCCCTGCTGTACGGCGAGGAGCGATAATGCGTTACGTTGACGAATACCGCGCCCCCGAGCAGGTCATGCAGCTGGTGGCCCATCTTCAGCAGCGTGCCCATCTGCTGCCGCACACCGCGCAGCGTCCGCTGCGCATTATGGAGGTCTGCGGCGGCCATACCCATGCCATATTTAAGTTCGGTCTCGACCAGCTGTTGCCGGAGAATATTGAATTTATTCATGGGCCCGGCTGCCCGGTATGCGTCCTGCCGATGGGGCGCATCGACGCCTGCATTGAGATTGCCAGCCGCCCGGGGGTGATCTTCTGTACCTTCGGCGACGCCATGCGCGTGCCGGGCAAAAACGGCTCACTGCTGCAGGCGAAAGCCAGCGGCGCCGATGTTCGCATCGTTTACTCGCCGATGGACGCCCTGCGGCTGGCGCAGCAAAACCCGCAGCGTGAGGTGGTCTTTTTCGGTCTCGGTTTCGAAACCACCATGCCCGCCACCGCCCTCACCCTGCGTCAGGCGCGGGAGCGCAACGTCGAAAACTTCTTCTTTTTCTGTCAGCACATCACCCTGCTGCCGACCCTGCGCAGTCTGCTGGATCAGCCGGACAACGGTATCGACGCCTTTCTCGCCCCCGGCCACGTCAGTATGGTGATCGGCACCGAAGCCTACGGCTTTATCGCCAGCGACTATCATCGCCCGTTAGTGGTCGCCGGTTTCGAACCGCTTGATCTACTGCAAGGCGCGGTGATGCTGGTTGAGCAGACAATAGCGCAGCGTAGCGAAGTGGAAAATCAGTACCGTCGCGTGGTGCCGGATGCCGGCAACCCGCTGGCGCAGGCGGCGATGGCCGACGTGTTTTGCCTTGATGGCGACAGCGAATGGCGCGGTCTGGGGGTCATCAGCGACTCCGGCGTGCGCCTCACGCTGGCCTATCAGCGCTTCGATGCCGAGGCCCATTTCCGCCCGGCGCCGCAGCGCGTGTGCGACGACCCGCGCGCCCGCTGCGGCGAGGTGTTGACCGGTCGCTGTAAACCGCACCAGTGCCCGCTCTTCGCCAGCACCTGCAATCCGCAAAGCGCCTTTGGCGCGCTGATGGTCTCCTCGGAAGGGGCCTGCGCCGCCTGGTATCAATATCGCAGTCAGGAATATGAAGCATGAAAAGCGTCCAGTTAGCCCACGGTAGCGGCGGTCAGGCAATGCAGCAGCTGATCGGCGACCTGTTTATGCAGGCTTTCGCCAACCCCTGGCTGGCGGAGCAGGAGGATCAGGCGCGCCTCGATCTGGCGGCGCTTGCCGCTCAGGGGGATCGCCTCGCCTTCTCCACCGACAGCTATGTAATTGACCCACTGTTCTTTCCCGGCGGCAATATCGGCAAGCTGGCCGTCTGCGGTACCGCCAACGACGTGGCGGTCAGCGGCGCCATCCCGCGCTATCTCTCCTGCGGGTTTATTCTCGAAGAGGGGCTGGAGATGACTACCCTGGAAGCGGTGGTCGCCAGCATGGCCGATACCGCTCGGGCGGCAGGGATCGCCATCGTCACCGGCGATACCAAAGTGGTGCCGCGCGGCGCGGCGGATAAGCTGTTTATCAACACCGCCGGCATCGGCGCCATCCCGGCGGACGTTCGCTGGGGGACGCAGCAGATCAGCGCCGGCGATGTGCTGCTGGTCAGCGGCACGCTGGGGGATCATGGCGCCACCATCCTTAATCTGCGTGAGCAGATGGGGCTCGACGGCGCGCTGTCCAGCGACTGCGCGGTGCTGACGCCGCTGATCCAAACCCTGCGGCCGCTGCGCGGCGTAAAAGCCCTGCGCGACGCCACCCGCGGCGGCGTCAACGCCGTCGCCCATGAGTTCGCCGTCGCCAGCGGCTGCGGCATTGAACTGCACGAGGCGAAGCTACCGGTCAACGACACCGTGCGCGGGGTCTGCGAGCTGCTCGGGCTGGACGCCCTGAACTTCGCCAATGAAGGCAAGCTGGTGATCGCCGTCGCCCGCGAAGAAGCGGAAAATGTGCTGACGCATCTACGGTCTCACGCCCTGGGATGCGAGGCGGCGATAATCGGCGAGGTGGTCGCCCGACCGGGCGTGCGTTCCGTCGGGCTGTACGGCGTGAAGCGGACGCTCGATCTTCCCCACGCCGAGCCGCTGCCGAGAATTTGTTAACGACGGCGTCGGGGCCCGGATAGCGGCTGGCGCCTTATCCGGCTACAAAACTCCGCGCACTTGTAGCCCGGCTAAGCGCAGCGTAAGCCGGGAAAAGCCAGCATGAGTATCCCGCCCAAACCAGCGGGCGCCCACGGATGGGTTAACGGCGGTCACAACCGCCTTATTAACATACTATTATTTGTACCATCATTTTCTTATGCGCCGCGTTGCCGGCGCGTTTTGGATGTAAGCCATGTCGTATACACCGATGAGCGATCTCGGCCAGCAGGGTCTGTTTGATATCACCCGGCTTTTATTACAGCAGCCCGATCTGGCTGCGCTGAGCGAAACCCTGACCCGCCTGGTGCAACAGTCCGCGCTGGCCGACGAAGCGGCCATTATCCTGTGGAACGCAGGCAACCACCGCGCGGCCAGATACGCCTGCGATGAGGCAGGCCAGCCGGTGAGCTACGAAGATGAAACCGTGCTCGCCCACGGCCCTGTACGCCGCTTACTCTCCCGGCCGGATGCCCTGCATTGCGATCATGAGACCTTTGCCGACACCTGGCCGCAGCTTATCCGCAGCGGGATCTATCGCCCGTTCGGGTACTACTCGCTGCTGCCGCTGGCGGCCGACGGGCGGATCTTCGGCGGTTGCGAATTTCTGCGTCGTGACAACCGGCCATGGAGCGAGAAAGAGTTCCAGCGGCTGCATACCTTTGCGCAGATCGTCGCCGTGGTCACCGAGCAGATTCAGAACCGGGTCAGCAACAACGTCGATTACGATCTGCTGTGCCACGAGCGCGACAACTTTCGCATCCTGGTGGCGATCACCAACGCGGTCCTCTCGCGTCTGGATATCGACGAGCTGGTCAGCGAGGTGGCGAAAGAGATCCATCGCTACTTCCGGATCGATGCCATCAGCGTAGTGCTGCGCAGCAACCGCAAAGGGAAGCTCAACATCTATTCCACCCACTATCTTGACGCCAGCCATCCGGTTCACGACCAGAGCGAGGTGGATGAAGCCGGCACCCTCACCGAGCGGGTGTTCAAAAGCAAAGAGATGCTGCTGCTTAACCTGCACGAGCATGACACTCTCGCGCCGTACGAGAAAATGCTCTTCGAGATGTGGGGCAACAAGATCCAGACCCTGTGCCTGCTGCCGCTGATGTCCGGCAACACCCTGCTCGGCGTGCTGAAGCTGGCGCAGTGCGACGAACAGGTGTTTACCACCACCAATCTCAAGCTGCTGCGGCAGATCGCCGAGCGGGTGTCGATCGCTATCGATAACGCCCTCGCCTACCGCGAAATTCAGCGCCTGAAAGAGCGACTGGTGGATGAGAACCTCGCCCTCACCGAGCAGCTCAACAATGTCGAGAGCGAATTCGGGGAGATCATCGGTCGCAGCGAGGCGATGAACAATGTGCTCAAGCAGGTCGAGATGGTGGCCCACAGCGACAGCACCGTGCTGATCCTCGGCGAAACCGGCACCGGTAAAGAGCTTATCGCCCGCGCCATTCATAACCTCAGCGGACGAAACAGTCGGCGGATGGTGAAGATGAACTGCGCCGCGATGCCCGCCGGGCTGCTGGAGAGCGATCTGTTCGGCCACGAACGCGGCGCGTTCACCGGGGCCAGCGCCCAGCGTATCGGCCGCTTCGAACTGGCGGACAAAAGCTCCCTGTTCCTTGATGAAGTGGGCGATATGCCGCTGGAGCTGCAGCCCAAGCTGCTGCGCGTCCTCCAGGAGCAGGAGTTCGAACGCCTGGGGAGCAACAAGCTGATCCAGACCGACGTCCGACTGATCGCCGCCACCAACCGCGATCTCAAGCAAATGGTTATCGACAGGGAATTCCGCAGCGATCTCTACTACCGGCTCAACGTGTTCCCGATCCACCTGCCGCCGCTGCGCGAGCGTCCCGACGACATCCCGCTGCTGGTGAAGGCGTTTACCTTCAAAATCGCCCGCCGCATGGGACGCAATATCGACAGCATCCCGGCGGAAACCCTGCGCACCCTGACGCGCATGGAGTGGCCGGGCAACGTGCGCGAGCTGGAAAACGTCATCGAACGGGCGGTCCTGCTGACCCGCGGAAACGTGCTGCAGCTCTCCCTGCCGGAGCGGGATATCGTCGAGCCTCCGCGGTCGCCAGAGGTCCTGCCTGAAGAAGGTGAAGATGAATATCAGCTGATCGTCCGGGTGCTGAAGGAGAGCAACGGCGTGGTGGCCGGGCCGAAGGGCGCCGCCCAGCGGCTGGGGCTGAAGCGCACCACGCTCCTGTCGCGCATGAAGCGGCTGGGCATTAATAAAGACGAACTGGTGTAGCCTCGCACGCTCCCTCTTTGCGCGCCGCCAGGAGGGAGCGCTGGCGCAGCGCGCTATTTGTCGCGGGTAAAACCGTTGCTGGTCGCCAGTTCGGCAAACCACAGCGCATTGCGTTTTATCTGTCGCTCGCCAGTCTCCAGATCCAGTCGCCAGAAGCCGTAGCGCCGTTTGAAGGCATTGATCCACGACCAGTTGTCGATAAACGTCCACTGGTGCACGCCAAAGCAGTTCGCGCCGTCGGCAATAGCGCGGTGCAGCTGCACCAGATGCTCTTCCATCAGTTGAATGCGGAAAGTATCGTCTATGACCCCGTCCGCCCCGGGCTCGCCCTCTGATTGTCGATCCATCGCGATACCGATTTCCGCGAGATACCACTTAATATTGCCGTAGTTTTCACGAATATTGGCGGCAATGTCGTAAATAGCCTGCGGCAGGATCTCGTTGTTATCACGATAGGGGTTAAAGCGGCCCTGCGGGTTCACCGCGTTTTCGAAATAGTATTCCGGGGTGAAATAATCGAGGTTATATTCGCTCTCACGCGCTTTTACCCGCCGCGGCACGTAATAGTTCACCCCAAGAAAATCGATCTCCGCGCTGAGGATCAACGCCACGTCGTCTTTGCTGGTCGTCGGCAGGCAGTCGTGGGCGGCGAGGATCTCGCACAGCGCTTTAGGGAATTCATGTTTTACCAGCGGGTCAAGGAAGCTGCGGTTAAAAAACAGGTCGGCATACCAGGCGGCCTTTTTATCCGCGTCGCTGTCGGTGAGCGTATAGCTCGGAGTCAGGTTGAGCACCACGCCGATCTCGCCCGCCAGCGCCAGTTCACGATAAGCCGTTACCGCTTTGGCATGCGCCAGCATAATGTTAAACGCCACCTGCGCCGCCAGACGGCCATCTTTCTTACACGGATAGTGGAAGTCGTACAGGTAGCCTCCCTCAACCGGTACAATCGGCTCGTTGAAGGTTATCCAGTATTTAACCTTATGGCCAAACAGGTTAAAGGCGGTGCGGGCAAAGCGGGCAAACAGCTCTGCTACGTGCGCCGATTCAAAGCCACCGTACTGTTTCTGCAGCACCTCCGGCATATCAAAATGGTAGAGATTGATCATCGGCTCAATGCCGTTGGCGATCATCTCATCAAGATAGGCGTGATAAAAACGCACCGCGTCCGGGTCCGGCGCGCCGGTTTCAAAATCCGCGATCAGTCGTGACCACTGAATCGAGGTTCGAAACGAGTTGAAGCCGGTCTGTTTCATCAGCGCCACGTCCTGCGGATACTGATGATAAGTATCACACACGGTTTGCGGCCCTACCTGTTGATAAAATCGCTCCGGCTGTTCAGCAAACCAGCTGTCCCAGATGGAACGATGGCGCTTATTGGTGACCCCTTCCGTTTGCGGGCCGGACGCCGCCGCCCCCCACAGAAACCCTTGCGGAAACTGATACTGCTGCATAACCTCTCCTTTCGAAAAAAGGCTGCGCCCGTCTGGCGCAGCCTGAGCGTACTACTCCGCGACCACTTCGATCGATTTAATAAACATATAGCCCCAGTCGCCGGCGAAGCGGCCGAAGTCAACCTGATTGCTCCCCGCTTTCAGCGTTACGGGTATCCGCAGCTGCTGGCCCTGCTCATCCGTCTGCGGGAAGGCCACGGCCTGCGGAGCGCCCCCGTTGACGACAAAGGAGTTCTGCTTGCCGCCCCATTTGCCGTTGAAGGTTACGTTGAGCTGGAACTGACCGCTCCACGGCGCCTGCACCTGCCAGCTGATCTTATCCCCCTCGCTGGCAAATGGGCCGAGAAAACCGTCCTCGCCAACTGCCAGCGCGTCTTTATCACTCTTCATTACCGTCAGGCGCCCCTCAGCCACGCCATAGACTTTGCCGTGATAACGACAGAAATCCGCCGGCGCCTTCCCCGTCGCCTCGCCCACCGTCACGGTCACGGTTTTGCTGCTTTTCAGCAGCCCATCGTCGGCAGTGAACGTCAGCGCATAGGTGCCTGGCGCCGTGAACCAGGCCCGGGTTTGCGGCCGATCGGCATGGCAGAAATGTACCTGTCCGTCGCCGGCGTGCTGCCAGCCCACTTTCACCTCTCGCGACGGCAGGCCATCGTCCTGCCAGTTGGCCGTAAGCTCGACGCCCTGGTCCTGAGTGGTAGTTAAGGCGGGTTCCAGCGTGATAGCCGGCGGCTGATTCACCTCACTATGCTTCACGCTAATCACATTGGAAGGGGCAGAACGACCGCTCTCGTTTTTCGCCGTCACCCGGTAGTAGTACGTCCGCCCGAGCTGAAGCTGACGATAATCGTCGCGGAACAGAACCATGGTTTCCGGGTTCCATTCGTTAACGCCATCGGATATATCCCGGCCCACCACCGTCCACGGCCCGGTCGGCGAGCCAGCGCGTTCGACATCGTAGCTACGTCCTACCGCGGCACCCATCCAGTTGATCGCGAAGGGCGAGGTGGTCTCGCGCAGCAGAGGCGCGTCCGGCTTCGGCAGCGGCGCCATCCTCTGCTGTCCGGCCATCTGCGCTGCGGCGGTGCGCACCAGATCGACCACCGCCTGCTCCTGGTTCGCTTCGCCTTCTTTTGCAAACCCCGGCAGGTGGTAGCTGTAGTGTCCGGTCGACTCCTTATGCCAGTAGAAGCCGCCGTCGTGACGATGGCCGCGGAAGCCCCAGATAAGCCCCCCGGCGGCTTGCGCCCCGTTGACCTCGCTGTGAACAATCGACTGCATAATGGCGTTCAGCTGATCCGCCGGCAGCAAGCCAAACTCGCCGACGAGATAGACTTTTTGCCCGCCGACGGCGCGTAGATCCTGCGTCACCTGCCCGGGATGGTTATTATCGGCGTTGGTGTAATAGTGATTGCTGACGATATCCACATTGGGGTCAGTCAACGCAAAAGAATTGATTTTCTTATAGGTGCCATCCATCACCAGCTGGTTGGGAGCCCACTTTTTAATCCACGCCGCGGTCTGCTGCAGAAAATCGGCATTGGTATCCTCCAGCTCGTTACCGGTCTCCCAGGCCATGATCGCCTTCTCATCAAAATAGGCGCGGCCGGTGACGGTATTTGTCCGGGTGATGACCTGACGGATCACATCCAGATAGGCTTTGAAGGTCTTGCTATCGGTACGATAAAAGTCTTCCGCTTTTTCGTGGTAGAACGCCGCCAGCTGCTCGCGCCCGCCCCACCACCACCAGTGGTCGATAAAGGGCAGGATCAGTCGCAATCCCTGTTTATCCGCTTCGGCAATCATGTTGTCATACACCCGCATGGCTTTCTCATTCAGCCGCGGCATGCCGTCCGCCGTTTCCGGCGCGAGAATATGGGTCTCGCGGCCGCAGGCCTTGTCAAACTCCTGCTGCACCGACAGCACGTAGACGCGCTGGGCTTTCGCCCCGGTTTGCACCATCGCCTGGATCCAGTTTTGCTGCTCCTGGGCCGTCGGCCATTTAAAGTATTGCCCCCAGCCGCGCGGGTCTGCCCTGCAGGGGCCGCGGGCGTCGTCTTCAATGCGGTGCAGCTCCGGCGCGTGGATCCCGGCGAAGCGAAACACCTTATCGCCATCCTTGAGAGCGGCGCCGTCGCGAGTGATAAAGTGTTCAAAATGCGAGCGCTCGGCGGCCAGCGCCCCGCCGGCCCCCAGCGCGGACAGCAGCCCCATTAGCAGCAGGTTTTTCATCGGCTTCATCGCTGTCTCTCCTTAGAACCAGACTTCGGCCTGTACGCCGAAGTTAACGGTGTCGGTTGAGCCACTGCGGGAATAACCGCCGGCGGTGATGGTATTGGTATCCCAGTTGTAGTTGCCGTCCAGCGCATCGGAGACACCTTTGTCCCACTTCGCGTAGGTGACGAAGAAACGCAGCTGCGGGCGCGCCCAGAAGCCGGAGTCAAAAGTCAGCGTTGGCGCAACGGTGACTTTGGTCAGGCCGCCTTTGCCTTTGCCGTTAACCCCTTTGTAGTTTTTGTCATCCAGGTATTCGTAGCCCAGCTCGTACTGCATGGCAAAGTTGCGGGTGATCTGATGATAGGGGCGGATACCAGCGACCCACATCGAGCGTCCCCAGCCATTGTCATCTTCCGTCCACCAGCGGTAATTTTTATCCTTCTGCCAGAAGGCGAAGGTGGAGATTTCCAGATCGCCCATCGAGGCCACGCTATCCAGCACCACCCGCCAGGACTGGGTGTTTTCCAGATTGGCCCAGCCCCAGCCGTTTTTACCCAGCGAGTCGCCCGCCGCCAGCCCTTTGCCGTACTGCAATGCGAGGCGGGAGTACCCCCCGGTCAGACCATAGAAGCCGTCAAAGTTATAAATACCGGTCACGCCATAGCCCTTCTCGGCGGAAGTCGGATGCTTTTCGTTACGGTTCATGTGGTGGCCGATCAGCTCCAGATCGAAGCCTGTCCCGGCGATCTTTTTCAGCCACAGGTTGAGGGAGTAATCATCCGGGTAGCCCTGATCTCCCTTATCCACCGGGTAGGCTTTGGTTTCATCGGTGGGCGAAAAGGCGTAGACCCCGGCGTCGAAGCGAGCGAAGCCCAGATCCATGTTATCGAAGCCGCCGCCGGTGCCATTGTATTGAATGTACTCCCAGTCAAACTGATGGCTGGAAGTGTTGGAGCTGCTGTAGCGCTTACCGGCCCAGAAGGTCATCTCCGGCGCAAAATCCAGATTGCTCAGCTCGGCGAACCCTTCACGAAACTGCACATCATGGCCATCGTCATCCTGACAGTTCCAGTCGGAGGTGCATTTCGACTGGTGAGTGAGGTTGGCCTGCACTTTCGCCACCACGCCGCTGTCCGCCGTCAGCGTCACGGTGGGGATCAATTCAATCTTGGTGTCTTCTTCGTTGCCCAGTCGCCACTTGCCGTCCGGCATCAGGCCGACGGAGTCCGCGCGGTTGCCATCAGAATTGGCAAGGATCCCGGAGCGAATATAGCCATGCAGCGCAAAATCATACTTCGGATCGGCGCAGGCCAGGCTGCTGGTCCCGGCCAGCGAGAGGAGAGCCAGAGGTATTGAGTGTTTCAGCTTTATCATTATTTTTTTCCCACGTTATGTTTGTTAACACGAACCGATAACGGAGGGGAAATTTACGGATCAAAAATGGAAATGTACATCCACTAATGGAAAGCGCTTTCCATAATTGCCTATCTGGTTCACAAAATTCGCTCTGCGACGAATATATTCGTGAGACTGATCACATAAAATAACAAAAATACCGCCGGAAGCCGGCAGCAGAGCGGAAGAAAGAGAAAGTGAACAGGTGCCGTCGGGGGATAAGCCGCCGACGGCGAGGGGATCAGCGCTCGGTTTCCGCGAGCTGGCGTTCGTAAACTTTGAAGAAGGGGCGATAAAGCATCCAGGCGTTAAACATCGCGAACAGGCTCATGCACAAATTTTTCCAGCTGCCGTTCGCCGACCATGCCGCCCCCAGCGGAGAAGGCATCGACCAGGGTAGCATCGCCACCGCGCGATCGAGGATGCCCAGCTGAGTCAAATACCATGCAATACAGGCATTTATCAGCGGAACAAAGAGAAACGGCAGTAAAAAAACCGGGTTCATGATCACCGGAAAACCAAACAGTATCGGCTCGTTGATATTAAACAGCGACGGCAGCAGGCCAATTTTGGCCACGCTTTTCAGCTGCCGTGAGCGGCTGCGCATCGCCATCAATACCAGCGGCAGAGTGGAGCCGATACCGCCGATCAGCAGGTAAAAATCCCAGAATCCCTGCAGATAAATATGCGGCAACGTTGCCGAACCCGCTGCCAAAGCCTGCTGATTTTCAAACAGATAGGTCATCCAGAAGGGGTTCATAATCCCGGTGATAATCAGCGCGCCGTGGATACCGATAAACCAGAGTAAGTTACAGATTAACAAAGAGATAAGTACCGCCATCAACGTGTCGGACGCCAGCACCAGCGGCCGCACCGCTTCGCTGATTAGCTCCGGTACGATGCGCCCGGTGGTCTGCAGCAATATGGCATTCATCACGCTTATCGACAGCATCACCACCAGCAGCGGGATCAGCAGTTGAAAGCCATTGCGAGTCATCAGCGGCACTTCATCAGGCAGGCGGATACACCAGCCTTTTTTGTAGAAAAAACGAATTATCTCAATGGAATAGGTACTGGATATCAGGGCGGTAAATATCCCCATGCCGCCGAGATAAACGTTGCTCACCGCAGTCTCGCGAAAGCCAATAAACAGCAGAAAAGCCAGACACCCGGTTAAACCACAGAGCCGTTCCGGCAGACGGTACTGCTTGGCGAGACTGGCGCTGGCGCCGAAAGCGACAATCAGCGCCACCAGGCCAATGGTTAGCTGAAAGGTCGGCAGCAGGATAGGCCGCAGCAGCAAATAGACCTGGCCGAAACGCGAGGCGCCGTCGATGGAAACGGGCGGAAACAAAATGGGAACCAACAGGCTGCCAACAATCACAAATGGCATCGCCAGCGCAAAGCTATCGCGCATCGCCGTAATGTGGTTGTTGCGCGTCAGAACATTCGCCAGCGGCGCCAGCCGCTGCTCGATGATGTCCACGGCCACATTCATTAACTGAATGTTCATACTCCTACCTTTGCAAATGATTGTCTCGCCGGGATGATCGCCCACAACACCGGAAAGTGAAAGCCTGCCATAGGTGATCATGGTCACAATAAATAAATCCATAAACGGAAAGCGCTTTCCGTAATGCATCCATTTTGACTATAGTCCGCACATCCAACCTCATCAGGAGCGGTACTTATGAAAAAAATTATGTTGTGTTGTTCGGCAGGCATGTCCACCAGCCTGCTGATGAAAAAAATGATTGCGGAAGCCGAACAGCGGGGCCTACCGGTAGAGATCAACGCCTATGGCGTAGCGGAGTTCGCCGAACAGGTTGGCCATTATCAGGTGGTGCTGCTGGGGCCGCAGGTGAAATACATGCAGCAGGATTTGCAAAAGCAGGCGGATAAATACGGTATCCGCGTCGAACCCATCAATATGATGGACTACGGCATGCAAAAAGGCGCCGCAGTCCTTGATTTCGCCCTTTCCCTCATCGAAAACAAGAACTAAGGAAAGATCATGAGCTCTCTGTACGCTAAATTGATCGATGTGATCGAACGGCAGATCACGCCTATGGCGGGAGCGATCGGCCAGCAAAAATACGTTACCTCCATCCGCGACGGTTTTATTACCGCCCTGCCCTTTATGATCGTCGGCTCGTTTTTGCTGGTGTTTATCTTCCCGCCGTTTTCTCCGGATACGACGTGGGGCTTTGCCCGCGCCTGGCTGCAATTTTCGCTCGATCATCGCGAGGCGCTGATGCTGCCGTTCAACTTCAGCATGGGGGTGATGACCCTGTTTATCGCCGTCGGGATCGCCGCCAGCCTCGCCAAGCACCATCACCTGGACTCATTGACCGCCGGGATGCTGTCGCTGATGTCGTTTCTGCTGGTCGCCGCGCCGCTGAAAGATGGCCAGATCTCTACCGCCTACTTCTCCGGCCAGGGGATCTTTACCGCCATTCTGGTGGCTATCTATTCCACCGAGCTGTACGCCTTCCTCAAGCGGCATAACATCACCATTCGCCTGCCGCCGGAAGTGCCTGCCGGGGTAGCGCGCTCGTTCGAGATCCTGATCCCGGTGCTGGCGATCATCCTGACGCTACATCCGTTGAACCTGTTTATCGAGGCCCAGCTGGGGATGATCATTCCGGAAGCGATCATGTCGCTGGTGAAACCGCTGGTCGCAGCTTCCGATACGCTGCCGGCGATCCTGCTGTCAGTGCTGGTCTGTCAGGTACTGTGGTTCGCCGGGATCCACGGCGCGCTGATCGTCACCGGGATCATGAACCCGTTCTGGATGGCCAACCTGTCGGTCAATCAGGCGGCGATGGCCGCTGGCACCGCTATCCCGCACATCTATGTCCAGGGCTTCTGGGATCACTATCTGCTGATCGGCGGCGTCGGCTCAACCCTGCCGCTGGCGCTGATGCTGCTGCGCAGCAAGGCCGTGCATCTGCGGACGATTGGCCGGATGGGCGTGGTGCCGGGCGTATTTAACATCAACGAACCGATTCTGTTCGGCGCGCCGATCATCATGAACCCGCTGTTCTTCCTGCCGTTCGTGCTGGTGCCGATGGTCAACGCGACCCTGGCGTACTTTGCGCTGAAGCTGGACCTGGTCAGCCGCGTAGTGTCGATGACGCCGTGGACGACGCCGGCCCCTATCGGCGCCTCGTGGGCGGCGAACTGGAGCTTTAGCCCGGTGATCCTGTGCCTTATTTGTATGGCCACCGCCATGGTGATGTACCTGCCATTTCTCAAAGCTTACGAAAAACAGCTGCTGGCCCAGGAGCGTGAAAACGCCGTCGACCAGGCTGACAACGCGGCGCAAACCGCTTAACGCTAACGATTCAGAGGATAATCATGGAATTAGAAGAACAGGTGATGGGGATCATCATCAACGCCGGCCAGTCCCGTAGCCTGTGCTACGAAGCGCTGCACGCCGCTAAAGCGGGTGATTTCGCCACCGCCGACGCCAAAATGCAGGAAGCGGCGCACTATTCCCGCGAAGCTCACCTTGTGCAGACCCAGCTTATCGAAGCTGACGAAGGCGAGGGAAAAACCAAAATGACGCTGGTGATGGTCCATGCTCAGGATCACCTGATGACCTCCATTCTGGCGAAAGAGCTGATTGCCGAACTGATTGCGATTTACCGCGCGCAACCGCTTCACGCCTAGCGCCTTGCCCGGCCAGACGTGCTGGCCGGGTCTGATTCCCCGAGGTCACTATGTTACATCTTGGAATAGATATTGGCGGCACCAAAATGGAGGCCGTACTGCTGGATCCCGCAGGCGAATGCGTCCAGCGCCTGCGTTGGCCAACCCACAAAGAGAGCTATGACGCCTTTATGCGTCAACTGCTGACCCTGATTGCCGATATGCGCGCGGTCAGCCCGCAGCCGTTCACTCTGGGGATCGGCCTGCCCGGGGCTATCGATCCGCAAAGCGGACGCATTAAAAACTGCAACTGCCTGGTGCTCAACGGCCACGATCTGCGCCGGGATATCATGCAGCAGCTTGGCCAACCGGTGTGGATGGCAAACGATGCCGACTGCTTCACCCTTTCCGAGGCGGTCGATGGCGCCGGCGCCGGCGCCACCACCGTCTTCGGGGTGATTATCGGTACCGGCTGCGGCGGCGGGATCGCCGTTCATCAACAGCTGCTCAGCGGCCCCAACGCTATCGCCGGAGAGTGGGGACATAATCCGCTGCCGGGCTATACTCCTGAGCGCGATGGCCCGCCGCAGCCCTGCTACTGCGGCAAAACGAACTGCATCGAAAGCTTTGTTTCCGGCACCGGCTTCGCCCGCCGCTACGGGGAACAAGCGCGTGCGGAAGCCATTGTCGCCGCAGCGCAAAACGGCGATCCGCGCGCGCTGGCCCACTGGCGTCATTTTATCGACGCCTTTGCCCGCAGCCTGGCGTCAGTGATCAACATTCTCGACCCGCAGGTGATTGTGCTGGGCGGCGGTTTGTCCAACGTCAGCCAGATCTATCGCGATCTACCTGCCGCCATCGTGCCGTGGATCTTCTCCGACAGCTGCCGCACGCAGATCAAACCGGCCCGCTTCGGCGACGCCAGCGGCGTGCGCGGCGCGGCCTGGCTGCCCCGGTTGCCCGGCGCCGCGGACGGGCCTCGGTAGACACTTTTTTCAGCAGGTATGTTAAGCTAGGCGAAAATGTCCAGACAGAAAAAGCCATGCCAACGATTGATGATGTTTCAAGATTAGCGAATGTCTCAAGAGCGACGGTTTCCCGCGTGCTGACCGGCACCCGGGGCGTGCGCGAAGAGAGCCGGGAAGCTGTGCTGCGGGCCGTTGAAGAACTCAACTATCGCCCGAGCTTTGCCGCACAAAACCTCGCCAGTCAGACATCCAGCCACGTTGGCCTGGTGATTTCCGCGCAGGACGAGAGCCTCGGCGCGCGTCTGTTGCCGCTCCTCTCGCAGGCGCTGAAAGGGCTGAATAAAAGCCTGCTGGTCCAGTACGTCAGCGACCCGGTAGAGCAGGCGGCGGCGATCGATGATCTGCAGCGCCAGTGCGTGGCGGTGGTGGTGCTGGGCGCCGTTGCCGCCGACGCGCCGCGCAACGTTATCGCCTTTGACCGCTTCGGCGTCGCTGGAAGCAACAGCCAGGGCTATGACTTCGCCTTCGCCACCGAAAGCGCCTGCCGCTATGTGATTGGCAAGGGACACCGCAACATCGCCCTGCTGGTGGACAGCGATAGCGACGATGCCAGCCGCCAGATGCTGGAAGGCTACCGCAACGTCCTGCAGAACTACTCCATTCCTTTTAACCGCCAGCTGGTGCTGACGGCCAACGATGATGTCGAGCAGGCGCTGCTGACCTTAATTAACAGCTTCAGTAAATACTCAGTCATTATCGTTAAACGCGACCGCTACGCGGCTGAAGCAATGCGCCTGCTGCGCGAATTCACCATCGCCGTCCCGCAGGAGGTCTCCCTGCTGAGCCTTGAGGATTCCCCCCTCGCCTCGCTGCTCTATCCGCCGCTGACCTGCATCTCATGGCCACTGGAGGCGCTGCTGGATAACTGTATTCAGCGTATTCGCAGCCTGATAGACGACCGGCCAACGTTCACCGCCGAGGGCCGCTCGCTGGCCGGCCGCCTGATCCCGCGCCAGTCGGTCGCCGATATCTCTTGATCTCCGCCCGGTTCGCGCCGGGCCAACCTTGCCTCCCCTTTCTCGCGCTTTCGTTTCCCGGCTCATTATTACCCCCGCACGCAAATAAGAATTATTTTCATTTATAAATAGCTTGTGCTATATAACATAGCAATTGCTATAAACGCTGAGAAATTAACCACACCATTGCGAGGATCCTATGCTGCATCTGACACCGCTGAAATCATTGCTGCTGGCCAGCGCGCTGGCCCTGCTGGCCGCGGCGCCGGCCTCGGCGCAGGAGAAATTCAGGGTTATCACCACCTTCACGGTTATCGCCGATATGGCGCAGAACGTGGCCGGCGATGCCGCCGTCGTCAGCTCCATCACCAAACCGGGCGCGGAGATCCACGACTACCAGCCCACCCCCGGCGATATCAAACGCGCGCAGGGGGCGCAGCTGATCCTCAGCAATGGTCTCAATCTCGAACGGTGGTTTGCCCGCTTTTATCAGCACTTGCAGGGCGTCCCGGAGGTGGTGGTCAGCGAGGGGATCCAGCCGATGGGCATCAGCGCGGGCCCCTATAGCGGGAAGCCCAATCCCCATGCCTGGATGTCGGCAGATAACGCCCTGATCTATGTCGATAATATTCGCGACGCGCTGGTGAAATACGATCCGCCTCACGCCGACACCTATCGCCGCAACGCCGAGGCCTACAAAGAGAAGATCCGCCAGACGATGGCGCCACTGCAGGCCAGACTGGCGCAGCTGCCGGAGGATAAGCGCTGGCTGGTCACCAGCGAGGGAGCCTTCTCCTATCTGGCCCGCGACTATGGCCTGCGCGAACTGTATCTGTGGCCGATTAACGCCGACCAGCAGGGTACCCCGCAACAGGTGCGCAAGGTTATCGACACCATGAAGAGAGAACAGATCCCGACCATCTTCAGCGAAAGCACCATCTCCGATAAACCGGCGCGTCAGGTGGCGCGCGAAGCCGGCGCCCACTACGGCGGCGTGCTGTATGTCGATTCCCTGAGCGCCGCCGACGGCCCGGTGCCGACCTGGCTCGACCTGCTGCGCGTCACCACCGAAACCATCGTCAACGGTATCCAGGACGGGATGAGGAAACAGCCATGAATACAGCGCAAGCGGGTCTGTATGTCGACCAGCTCACCGTTACCTGGCGCAACGGCCACACCGCCCTGCGCGACGCCTCGTTCAGCGTACCACGCGGCGCCATTGCCGCGCTGGTGGGGGTTAACGGCTCGGGGAAATCCACGCTGTTTAAAGCGCTGATGGGCTTTGTGCGCATCGGTCACGGCGAGATCGCCATACTCGGCCAGCCGGTCAATCGCGCGCTGCGCCAGAATCTGGTCGCCTATGTCCCGCAGTCGGAAGAGGTGGACTGGTCCTTCCCGGTGCTGGTGGAGGATGTGGTGATGATGGGCCGCTACGGCCATATGGGCTGGCTGCGGCGGGCAAAGCCGCGCGATCGCGAAATCGTCGATGCCGCGCTGGCCCGCGTGGGCATGAGCGAGTACCGCCATCGGCAAATTGGCGAGCTCTCCGGTGGGCAGAAAAAGCGCGTCTTCCTTGCCCGCGCCATCGCTCAGCAGGGTCAGGTGATCCTGCTGGATGAGCCTTTTACCGGCGTCGATGTGCAGACCGAAGCGCGGATCATCAGCCTGCTGCGCGAGCTACGCGATGAGGGCTGCACCATGCTGGTCTCCACCCATAACCTCGGGTCCGTAAGTGAGTTTTGCGATTATACGGTGATGGTAAAAGGCACCGTGCTGGCCAGCGGCCCGACAGAAACCACCTTCACCGCCGAGAATCTGGAGCGGGCTTTCAGCGGCGTGCTGCGCCACGTCGCCCTCACCGGCGCGGAAGCGCAGATTATCACCGATGACGAGCGGCCGTTTATCAGCCGGCGCGCGGCGGGAGGACCACGATGAGCTGGCTGCTGGAGCCGTTTGGCTATCACTATATGCTCAATGCGATGTGGGTATCGGCGCTGGTGGGCGGCGTCTGCGCCTTTCTCTCCTGCTACCTGATGCTCAAAGGCTGGTCGCTGATTGGCGACGCCCTTTCCCACTCGATTGTGCCCGGCGTCGCCGGGGCCTATATGCTCGGCCTGCCGTTTGCCCTCGGCGCGTTTCTCTCCGGCGGCCTGGCGGCGGGCAGTATGCTGTTTTTGCAGCAGCGATCGCGGCTAAAAGAGGATGCGATTATCGGCCTGATCTTCTCCTCCTTCTTCGGTATCGGGCTGTTTATGGTGTCGCTGAACCCGACGTCGGTGAATATCCAGACCATTATCCTCGGCAATATTCTGGCCATCGCCCCGGAGGATATTATCCAGCTGGCGGCGATCGGCTTTATCTCGATGGCGATCCTGCTGCTGAAGTGGAAAGATCTGATGGTGACCTTCTTCGATGAAAACCACGCTCGCTCGATTGGTCTGAACACCCGCGGCCTGAAGCTGCTGTTCTTTACCCTGCTGGCGGCCTGCACCGTAGCGGCGCTGCAGACCGTCGGCGCCTTTCTGGTCATCTGCCTGGTGGTCACTCCCGGGGCCACCGCCTGGCTGTTAACCGACCGCTTCCCGCGCCTGCTGGCCATCGCCGTCGTCATCGGCAGCCTGACCAGCTTCTTCGGCGCCTGGCTCAGCTACTATCTCGACGGCGCCACCGGAGGTATTATCGTGGTGGCGCAAACGCTGCTGTTCCTCATCACCTTTATCTTTGCGCCGAAGCATGGCCTGCTGGCCAACCGCCGCCGCGCCAGGGAGGCTGCATGCTGAATCTGTTCCTGGCTCCGTTTCAGTTTCCATTTATGGTCAACGCGATAACGGTATCGATGGTCGTCGCCGTGCCCTGCGCGCTGCTGTCGGTCTTTCTGGTGCTTAAAGGCTGGGCGCTGATGGGCGACGCCATGAGCCACGCGGTATTTCCCGGCGTGGTGCTGGCCTACATTATCGGCATCCCCTTCGCCATCGGCGCGTTTATCGCCGGGCTGCTGTGTGCCGTAACGACCGGTTTTCTTGACGATAACAGCCGCCTCAAACGCGATACCATTATGGGAATTGTCTTCTCCGGCATGTTTGGCGCCGGGCTGGTGCTGTATGTAGCGATCCAGTCCGACGTCCATCTCGACCATATTCTGTTCGGCGACATGCTGGGGATCTCCCTCAGCGATATTGGACAAACGGCGGCTATCGCGCTGGTGATTGCGCTGATTATCGGGCTGAAATGGCGGGATTTTTTGCTGCACGCCTTCGATCCGACGCAGGCCAAAGCCAGCGGCCTGCGCGGGGGGCTGCTGCACTACGGCCTGCTGTGCATGATCGCCCTGACCATCGTCGCGACGCTGCAGTCGGTAGGGATTATTCTGTCGATTTCGCTGCTGATTGCCCCCGGGGCGATCGCGCTCCTGCTGGTACGGCGCTTTATCCACGCCCTGCTGCTGGCGGTGGCAGTGGCGGTCTGCTGCTCGGCGGGAGGGGTGTGGCTGGCGTTTTATCTCGATAGCGCGCCGGCGCCGACTATCGTGGTGCTGTTCACCGCGCTGTTTGTGGTCGCCTTTGTGGCAAGCACGATCCGGGATAGCCGGAAACAGAAAACTTCAGCAACCATCCCCGGCGGCGGCTAACGCCTTACCGGGGCTACAAAAAACGCGAGTTGTCCGCCGGCTGCGCGCCGCGCAGGCCGGGGAAGGCCGCTATTTTTTCGGTCGGTATTTTTCCGGCAGCGGCGGCACCGGCCGCCTGTCATCCAGCAGATGGCGAAGGGTCAGGATCGGGTGACGCCAGAGCATTCGCGGCCCGGCCCAGCGCATAATCTGCTTCATCTCTTCGCGCTTCGCCGGCTGGTAGCAATGCACCGGACACTGCTTGCAGGCCGGTTTATTGTTGCCAAACACGCACTTATCAAGGCGCTTATCGGCGTAGGCGTTCAGCGCCTGATAGTGTTCGGCGTCGTCGCGGGCCTCCGGACAGCGGCGCTGATAAAGCCCAATCATCCGACAGATCGTCTGCTTTTCACGTTCGATGCGTTTGCCCACCGTCAATTTCCCTCCCCACAAAAAGATGCATCAATAATACACCTTTTAAGCCGGCCACGCAGCCGCTTTCCTAACGATCAGGTCGGGTTAGCGGGTTTATCAACATGCCCCAATGCTTTTTCCGGGAAGCAGAGATCGCGCACCCGGCGTTTCAGCTCTGCCGCATCCGGAAAGCCGCCATCCTGCTTGCGCTCCCAGATCTGCTGGCCGTCGATATCGATAGTGAAGATCCCGCCGGTGCCCGGCACCAGCGTCACCGAGGCGATATCGGTGCTGAAGGTGTGTAACAGCTCCTGCGCCATCCAGCTGGCGCGCAGCATCCAGTTGCACTGGGAACAATAGGTGATGGTGATAGCCGCTTTTGAATTCATCGTCATCTCGCTCAGGCTGAAAGGGCACAGTGTAAACAAAGTGCAGTTTAAATGAGGAATACATCAATATTTTGTTGCAAACGATAATACCTATCATTACCATTCGCAATCAACAAATGGAGTTAGACCCTATCCGCAACGGAAAAGACGGAGCAACCTGCAACTCTGGAAGTAACGCGTGAGCCGATACTAATAACGATCAAGGCGTGGCGACTATGTACAAATCGACTCCGTCAGCAGCAGGGTGTAAAAAACGCCTGCTGGTGACCTCTTTGCTTGCAGCAATTTATCAAACTTCTGCCGTCGCAGCAGGCACTTCCGCCATCGGCGGCGAGGCGGTGGATGACACCTCGGAACAAATGACCGTCACCGCTCCAGCGCCGGCGCAAAAAGCCGGTAACGAGCACAGCATCAGCGCCCGGGAGCTGGAGGATAAAGGCGCTAACGATTTCGGCTCGATCATGCGCTATGAGCCGCTCATCAGCGCCACCGGGGCCAGCGGCGGCTCCGGCAACGGCAAAAGCGGCTTCGACCGCGGGGGCTACACCGGCTACAACATTCGCGGTATGGAGAGCAACCGCGTCGGCATCGACGTGGACGGTATCGCCCAGCCCAACGCCACCGGCCGTGGCTACGTCGGTCGCGCCGGGCTCAACACCTTCGGCATCGGCCGCGATTATATCGACCCCTATATGTACGGCAGCGTGGATATCCAGTCCGGCGCCACCTCGACGGAAACGGCCAACAGCGCCATCGGGGGGAATGTCTCCTTCCGCCCGAAATCGGCGGATGATTACCTGCGCCCGGGCAAAACCAGCGCCTTCGGCTATCGCAGCGGCTACGACTCCGCGGATCGCAGCTGGCACAACGGGGTGACCGTCGCCGGCGGCGATGAGTTCCTGCGCGGCATTTTGGTCTACAGCCGCCGCGATGGTCAGGAAACCGAAAATAACAGCGGCACCGTCGATGCCTACCCGGCGAACTGGCACTCCGATGCCTTTCTGGCCTCCGGGATCTGGCAGCCCAACGACGAGCACAAGCTAACCAGCACCTTCGACTATTACCATAAAACCAACCACACCCACTACGATACCTGGGACTCCAGCGGCAACAGCACCATCGGCACCGCCAGCCAGACCAGCCAGACCCGGCGCTGGGGCCTGAGCCTGAAGGATGACTGGACGCCGATGAATGACTACCTCGACAGCGTCTCCAGTAAAATCTATTACCAGCATACCGAAGCCCATGACTGGACGTATATGCCGGACAGCGTCACCCGCAGAATGCAGACGGTGAACTCCAACTACGACACCGACACCTGGGGCCTGCAGACCGCACTGGCGAAAACCCTGGGCCGCCACGATCTGAGCGCCGGCTTTAACGCCAGCACCAGCAAAACCCAGCGGCCGTTCAGCCAGTCGCCAATCCCCAGCGTTTACAGCGAGATCATGCAGCCGGAGGCGGATAGCCGCAGCTACACCCTCGGCGGTTTTGTTCAGGATAAGATCAACTTCGATCTCGATAGCCACAATTTCGCCATTATTCCCGGCGTGCGTGTGGTACATCAATCGACGAAGCCGGAAAATCTGTCCGACCTCGCCGCCAACAGCAGCGCGCTGACCGAATCGTCAGTGGCCAGGCTGTATGGTAAAAACAGCGATACCCAGGTTCTGCCGTCGTTGACCTTCCAGTACGACCTCACCCCGCGTCTGATGACCTACCTGCAGTACCAGCGCGGGGCGCAGTTCCCCAACGCCAGCCAGCTGTATGGCTCCTGGAACCTTGGCTCCAGCTACGCCGGCAGCCAGCAGTATGCCCTGATCGGCAATACCGAACTGAAGACGGAAACCAGCGATAATCTTGAGTGGGGACTGAAGGGGGAAGTTACCGAAGGCATCACTCTGCGCACGGCGCTGTTCTACAACAGCTATAAGAACTTTATCGCCTATACCCGCTATACCCGGGCGAATAATCCGGGCCAGTTCACCAACGTGCCGTCGAATATCTACACCATTTATCAGGCGGAAAACCGCGATAAAGCCTATATCTACGGCGGCGAAATCAGCACTAAATTTAACTTTGGCACCTGGTATGAGCAGGTGGACGGCCTGAGCGCCACCCTCGCCCTCGGCTATAGCGAAGGGAAATCGAAATCCAGCTACAGCGGCGATAAATACGTCGACCTCGACAGCGTAGCGCCGATGAAAGCCATCGTCGGCGTGGCGTGGGACGATCCGGCGAAACGCTACGGCACCGCCCTGACGGCGACCTTCGTCAAAGGGAAACAGGCGACCGCCACCAATCGCGAAAGCTACAGCAACAGCGGATCCGCCATCACCGATGCCAGCAGCGACTATATGCGCGTGCCGGGCTACGGCATGCTGGACTGGACCGCGTACTGGCAGGTAGCGAAAAACGTGCGCCTCAATGGCGGGGTCTACAACCTCACCGATCGTAAATACTGGGATTACCTGAGCAGCCGCAATATCGAGACCGGCACCAACCAGGACGCCAACGATAAAGCGCTGGCGGTGATGCCGGGCCGCACCTGGCAGCTCGGAGTCAACGTCGACTTCTGATTGCCCGAATAACCACTCACCTGCCCCGGCCCACCGGCCGGGGATATTGATCATCGAGAAGGATATAATTATGCCCAATGCCCACCCCGATTTGTGGCAGCGCTACCAGGCCACCAAAGCGGCCAGCGCCGCGAAATATGCCCGCGATATCGCCGCGGAAATGGGGATCAGCGAAGCCGAACTGACCGCCGCCCGCCTCGGCCACGATACCGTACGCCTGAGCGATGACGCCCGGGCGCTGATTGCCGCCCTGGAGCGCGTCGGTGAAACCAAATGCATCTGCCGCAACGAGTATGCCGTGCATGAGCAGGTCGGCCAGTTCACGCACCAGCACCTCAGCGGCCACGCCGGGCTGGTGCTCAACCCGCGCGCGCTCGACCTGCGTCTGTTCCTCAGCCAGTGGGCCAGCGCCTTCCATCTGAACGATAACGGTCGCCAGAGCATTCAGTTTTTCGACCACCACGGTGACGCCCTGCTGAAAGTCTATGCGACCACGCAGACCGACATGGCGGCCTGGGACACCCTGATCGCGGAGTATCGGGTGGCGGCCCCGGCACCGCTGACCCTGCGCCCACTGGAGCCGGTGAAATATGCCGAGAGCGCCGATGGAGCCGCGCTGGAGAACGACTGGCGCGCGATGACCGACGTACACCAGTTCTTCGGTCTGCTGCGTAAATATCAGCTTTCCCGCCAGCAGGCCTTCCGTCTGGTGAGCGACGACCTCGCCTGCCGCGTTGATCGCCATGCGCTGCCAGCGTTACTGGAGACGGTGCGCCAGGAGGGCAATGAAATCATGATCTTCGTCGGCAATCGCGGCTGCGTGCAGATTTTCACCGGCGCCCTGGAAAAGCTGGCGCCGATGCGCGGCTGGCTGAATATCTTCAATCCCACCTTTACCCTCCATCTGCGCGAAGAGAGCATCGATGAAGTGTGGGTGACCCGTAAGCCGACCTCAGACGGACACGTCACCAGCGTCGAGCTGTTCGCCAAAGACGGCACCCAGATTGCCCAGCTCTATGGCCAGCGCAGCGAGGGCCACCCCGAGCAGGCGCAATGGCGCCAGCAGGTGGATCGTCTGACCCGCGAAGGACTGCCCGCATGATGCGCTGGTTACTGCTTCTCATCGCCTTCCCGCTGCTGAGCCACGCCGCTGTGGAGCGGCTCGTCACCCTCGGCGGAGATGTCACT
The DNA here is from genome assembly GCF_046602535.1 of Klebsiella sp. 1SOBk10mer. NCBI lineage: Bacteria > Pseudomonadati > Pseudomonadota > Gammaproteobacteria > Enterobacterales > Enterobacteriaceae > Klebsiella > Klebsiella sp. 1SOBk10mer. Next base: position 182,919 of record NZ_JBKIUP010000004.1, on the reverse strand, counting down.
GAGATCGTCTATGCCCTTGGCGCGCAACAGAGCCTGGTCGCCCGGGACAGCACCAGCAGCTGGCCCCCGGCGGCGCAAAAACTGCCGGATGTCGGCTACCTGCGGCAGCTGAACGCTGAGGGGATCCTCGCATTACGTCCGCAGCTGGTGTTAGCGAGCGCCCAGGCGCAGCCCTCGCTGGTCTTACACAAGGTGCAGGCGAGCGGCGTGAAGGTGGTTAACGTGCCTGGCGGCGAAAACCTGGCCGCGATCGATAAAAAAGTGGCCGTCATTGCCGAAGCATTAGGCAAAACCCCGGCAGGCGACGCGCTGCGCCAGCAGCTTCAGCAGCAGATCGCCGCCATTCCAACGCAGCCGATTGCCAGGCGGGTGCTGTTTATTCTCAGCCACGGCGGAATGAATACCCTGGTGGCCGGGCAACACACCGCGGCCGATGGCGCCATTCGCACCGCCGGTCTGCAGAACGCGATGCAGGGCTTCGACCACTATCGGGCGATGTCGCAGGAGGGAGTGGCCGCCAGCCAGGCGGATCTGGTGGTGATCTCCGCCGATGGTCTCAAAGGGATGGGCGGCGAAGCCGGGCTGTGGAGCCTGCCCGGCCTGGCGCAGACCCCGGCGGGGCGTCATAAACAGCTGCTGACGATCGACGACATGGCCCTGCTCGGCTTTGGGCCGCGCACCCCGCAGGCAATTATCGCGCTGCGTGAAAAAGCGGAGCAACTGCCCTGATGCGCCCTGCCCTCGCCCGCCGTTTGCTGATGATGACGCTACTGCTGGTTTCGCTGACGCTGTTCGCCACCACCCTTGGCGCGATGCGTTTGCCGCTGGCCAGCCTGCTGCCCGCCGGGGATGAGATGCTGCGCCATATCTGGCTGACCATCCGTCTGCCACGGGTGCTGCTGGCCCTGCTGGTAGGCGCGGCGCTGGCCCTCTCCGGCTGCGTGATGCAGGGGCTGTTTCGCAACCCGCTAGCCGACCCGGGCCTGCTGGGCATCAGCAGCGGCGCCGCGCTGGCGGTGGCCTGCTGGCTGGTGCTCCCGCTTTCCGCATCGGGGCTGATCGCCCTGTATATGCCGATGCTGGCGGCGTTTATTGGTAGCCTGGCAGTGATGGTGGTGATTTTTATCCTCAGCCGGGCGGAGGAGGGTTCGCTGTCGCGCCTGCTGCTGGTAGGGATCGCCATCAACGCGCTGTGCGGGGCGCTGGTCGGCGTGCTGGCCTGGCTGAGCAACGACGCCCAGCTGCGCCAGCTGTCGCTGTGGGGCATGGGCAGCCTGGGCCAGGCCGAGTGGCCGACCCTGCTGGTGGCTGCGACCCTGATCATCCCGGCGGCGCTGGCGGTGTGGTGGATGGCCTCCCGCCTGAATCTGCTGCAGCTCGGCGATGAAGAGGCGCACTATCTCGGGGTCAACGTGCGGGCGCTGCAGCGCTGGCTGCTGCTGTGCAGCGCGGTGCTGGTGGCCGCGGCGGTGGCCATCAGCGGAGTCATCGGCTTTATTGGCCTGGTGGTGCCGCATCTGATGCGCCTGTGGCTGGGGCCGGATCATCGCGGGCTGATCCCAGGCTCGCTGCTGGCCGGCGCCATCCTGCTTCTGCTGGCCGATACCCTGGCCCGCACCGTAGCGGCGCCAGCGGAGATGCCGGTCGGTCTGCTCACCAGCCTGCTGGGCGCCCCCTGGTTTCTGTGGCTGGTCTTTCGTCGGGAGAACTCCAGACATGGCTAATGCATACTGCGCCCAGGGTCTGTCACTTCGCCTTGGTAAACGACAGATTATCGACAACGTCTCCGTCGCGCTGCGCGGCGGCGAGATGACGGCGCTTATCGGGCCGAACGGCGCAGGCAAATCCACGCTGCTGCGGGTGCTTACCGGGTACCTGACTCCGGATAGCGGCACTCGCCATCTGGCGGGCACGCCGCTGGAGGAATGGTCACCCGAGGCGCTGGCGCGCCGGCGGGCGGTCATGCTGCAGCGCACGGCCCTGCAGGCTGACTGGACGGTGGAAACGGTCATCGCCATGGGGCGCTCGCCGTGGGGTCCGACCGCGGACCCGGCGGTGCTGGCGGCGGTAATGGCCGTCACCGGCTGCGATGACCTTGTCGGCCGCCGCTATCCCGGCCTCTCCGGCGGCGAGCAGCAGCGGGTACAGCTCGCCCGCTGTCTGGCGCAGCTGTGGCGCGACGGTACGCCGCAGGGCTGGCTGTTTCTTGATGAACCCACCTCGGCGCTGGACCTTTACTATCAACAGTATCTGCTGCGCTTGCTCAAACGGCTCACCGCCGGCGGGCAACTGCACGTGTGCGTGGTGCTGCATGACCTTAACCTCGCCGCCCTTTGGGCCGACCGCATCCTGCTGCTTCACCAGGGCCATCTGGTCGCCCAGGGCACGCCGCAGGAGGTGATCCAGCAGCCGGTTATCCATCGCTGGTACGGGGCGGATGTCCGCCTCGGCCAGCATCCGGACAACGCGGCCCCCCAGGTCTATCTGGCGCCGTAACCCCCGCGCGGCGCAACCGGAATCCGGATCGCGCCGCGCGCCTTCATCAGTTTCCCTCGCCTGCCCATCTCCGTTATCATGTCTCATCCATGTGATAACGACGAAAACAACAAAATCGCAGCCATTTCAAATCAGGGATCTGGATAACACCCCATGAGCACAATTGACAATCTCGACGCCCACACGCCGATGATGCAGCAGTATCTCAAGCTGAAGGCGCAACATCCTGACATTCTGCTGTTTTACCGGATGGGGGATTTTTACGAGCTGTTTTATGACGATGCGAAACGCGCGTCGCAGCTGCTCGATATCTCGCTGACCAAACGCGGCGCCTCCGCGGGCGAACCCATTCCCATGGCCGGCATCCCCCACCACGCGGTGGAAAACTATCTTGCGAAACTGGTTAATCAGGGCGAGTCGGTAGCCATTTGCGAGCAGATAGGCGATCCGGCCACTACCAAAGGGCCGGTCGAGCGTAAAGTGGTGCGTATCGTCACGCCGGGCACTATCAGCGATGAAGCGCTGCTGCAGGAGCGCCAGGACAACCTGCTGGCCGCCATCTGGCAGGACAGCAAAGGCTTTGGCTACGCGACGCTGGACATCAGCTCCGGCCGCTTCCGCTTGAGCGAACCGGCCGACCGCGAAACCATGGCGGCAGAGCTGCAGCGCACTAATCCGGCGGAGCTGCTGTATGCGGAAGATTTTGCCGAATCGTCGCTGATCGAAGGCCGCCGCGGTCTGCGCCGTCGCCCGCTGTGGGAATTTGAAATCGACACCGCGCGCCAGCAGCTTAACCTGCAGTTCGGCACCCGCGATCTGGTTGGCTTCGGCGTGGAAAACGCCCCCCGCGGCCTGTGCGCCGCCGGCTGCCTGCTGCAGTATGTCAAAGACACCCAGCGCACCTCGCTGCCGCATATTCGCTCCATCACCATGGAACGCCAGCAGGACAGCATCATTATGGATGCCGCCACCCGCCGTAATCTGGAGATCACCCAGAATCTCGCCGGCGGCACCGATAACACCCTGGCCTCGGTGCTCGACTGCACGGTGACGCCGATGGGCAGCCGGATGCTCAAGCGCTGGCTGCATATGCCGGTCCGCGATACCGCCGTGCTGGTGGAGCGCCAGCAGACCATCGGCGCGCTGCAGGAGCGCTATACCGAGCTGCAGCCGGTGCTGCGCCAGGTCGGCGATCTGGAACGTATTCTGGCGCGTCTGGCGCTGCGTACCGCCCGTCCACGCGATTTAGCCCGCATGCGTCATGCCCTGCAGCAGTTGCCTCTGCTGCGCGAGCAGCTGGCCGACGTTGACAGCCAGCCGGTGCAAAAATTGCGCGAGAAAATGGGCGAGTTTAGCGAACTGCGCGAACTGCTGGAGCGCGCGGTGATCGACGCGCCGCCGGTGCTGGTCCGCGACGGCGGGGTTATCGCCCCGGGCTACAGCGAAGAGCTGGACGAGTGGCGGGCGCTGGCCGATGGCGCCACTGATTATCTCGATAAGCTGGAGATCCGCGAGCGCGAGCGGCTGGGCCTCGATACCCTGAAGGTCGGCTACAACGCCGTCCACGGCTACTATATCCAGATCAGCCGCGGCCAGAGCCACCTGGCGCCGATCCACTACGTGCGTCGCCAGACGCTGAAAAACGCCGAACGCTACATTATTCCTGAGCTGAAGGAATACGAAGATAAGGTGCTGACCTCCAAGGGCAAGGCGCTGGCGCTGGAAAAACAGCTTTATGACGAACTGTTCGACCTGCTGCTGCCGCATCTTGCCGACCTGCAGGCGAGCGCAAGCGCGCTGGCCGAGCTGGACGTGCTGGTCAACCTGGCGGAACGCGCGGAAACCCTGAACTACTGCTGCCCGACCTTTAGCGATAAGCCGGGCATTCGCATCAGCGAAGGCCGCCATCCGGTGGTCGAGCAGGTGCTGAAAGAGCCGTTTATCGCCAACCCGCTGCAGCTGGCGCCGCAGCGGCGGATGCTGATCATCACCGGGCCGAACATGGGCGGTAAAAGTACCTATATGCGCCAGACCGCGCTGATTGCGCTGCTGGCCTATATCGGCAGCTACGTCCCGGCGCAGAAGGTGGAGATAGGCCCCATCGATCGCATCTTTACCCGCGTCGGCGCGGCGGATGACCTGGCCAGCGGCCGCTCGACCTTTATGGTGGAGATGACTGAAACCGCCAATATCCTGCACAACGCCACCGAACACAGCCTGGTGCTGATGGATGAGATTGGCCGCGGCACGTCCACCTACGACGGTCTGTCGCTGGCATGGGCCTGTGCGGAAAATCTCGCCAACAAAATCAAGGCGCTGACGCTGTTCGCCACCCACTACTTCGAGCTCACTCAGCTGCCGGAGAAAATGGAAGGCGTCGCCAACGTCCATCTCGACGCGCTGGAGCATGGCGACACCATCGCCTTTATGCACAGCGTGCAGGATGGCGCGGCCAGCAAGAGCTACGGCCTGGCGGTCGCCGCGCTGGCCGGGGTGCCGAAAGAGGTGATCAAGCGCGCGCGGCAGAAACTGCGCGAGCTGGAGAGTATTTCGCCCAACGCGGCGGCGACCCAGGTCGACGGCACGCAGATGTCGCTGCTCGCCGCCCCGGAAGAGACCTCGCCTGCGGTTGAGGCGCTGGAGAATCTTGATCCGGACTCCCTGACCCCGCGTCAGGCGCTGGAGTGGATTTATCGTCTGAAAAGTCTGGTCTAGCACCCCAATCGCCCTATTAAGGTCAAAAACGGCAGCGCCGCTCAGCGCTGCCGTTTTAACAAACTAAAAATGGGTGCAAGAGGATGCGTCCTGACAACCGATACGCGGGGTTGCCCCCGCGCGGATGCTACTTCTTCGATTCGTAAGCGAGAACAGCTTTAAACTCAATATTACGCTCTTTAATACTCAGCTCGCATAGTGAGCTGTGCGCCAACAGCGTAAATCCCAGTACCGTAATACAGAGTACGATGATTGCCACAAGGGCATATTCCGTCAGCATATCTTGCCTCCCTGCAAAGAAGAGACTAACATCTGAATTGTCGATGTTCATTCGCTAGCCTCAGTTGATAGAAATATCTCCCGGGGCTTTCGTCTGTCTGGGGTCCTGGTAATGCTCAAGGCCAGACAGCCTCAAGCACCCGCCGCTATTCTATACTCGTCAGGGCGTGAAATTTATCTGCAAGGAATTAATCAGACGGATTTTATAATAATCTGGAAGCAGGCTCGCAAAGTCATCCCACGCTATTATCCCTTTACACCATTTCTGGATTTAATGAATAAAATAACTTTTATCATTCTGCGAAATATAAAAAAACCGACTGAGAGATTATCCCAGTCGGCGTATTTGTCGCAGGCAGTTTGCGCACTGCCCAGTTTTAATATGGCCGGTAAAATAGCCCAAATGAAATAGGCCCTTAGCGGGCCCTTTTCATTAACGCTTATCTTCCGGCAATAGCGGCGGTACGTGCGGCACCTGCGGCGCCTCATCAATATCTTTCTGCGTCATCCGGAACGCTTCCGGATAGTGCTCGCGGCTGGTGCGGCGCAGCGGCTCGGTATCCCGCCAGGTATAAAGGCAGTGCTGGCACTGATACACAGTCCAGACCCCTTTCACCGGCGATTTTGCCATGACTTCAATCTTTTCATCGGCGCAACGTGGACAAATCATCTTCTTCTCCTTATTTACGGTTGGCCAGCATGGCGGTCAGTTTTTCAGCCCAGGCTTTGGTTTCCGGCAGATCCTGCACCGGCTGGCTGTAGTGGCCGCGTAGGTCCGGCGCAACCGGGGTGGTGGCGTCGATAATGAGTTTGTCGGTGATGCCCGCTGGGCTGGAGCCTGGGTCAAGTTCAAGGACCGACATGTTCGGCAACTGCACCAGGTCTCCCGCCGGGTTAACCTTAGAGGAGAGCGCCCACATCACCTGCGGCAGATTGAACGGGTCGACGTCTTCATCAACCATAATCACCATCTTCACATAGCCGAGGCCGTGGGGAGTGGTCATCGCCCGCAGTCCCACCGCGCGGGCAAAGCCGCCGTAGCGTTTTTTGGTGGAGATGATCGCCAGCAGACCGTGGGTGTACATGGCGTTGACCGCCTGCACTTCCGGAAACTCTGCCTTCAGCTGCTGATACAGCGGCACGCAGGTGGCCGGGCCCATCAGATAGTCGATTTCGGTCCATGGCATACCGAGATAGAGCGATTCAAAAATCGGTTTGCTGCGATACGAGACTTTGTCGATGCGCACTACCGTCATGTTACGACCGCCGGAGTAGTGGCCGGTAAACTCACCGAACGGCCCCTCTATCTCACGCTTGCGGCCTTCAATCACCCCTTCGAGGATCACTTCCGAACCCCAGGGCACGTCAAAGCCGGTCAGCGGCGCGGTGGCGATGGGATACGGGCTCTCGCGCAGCGCGCCGGCCATTTCATATTCTGACTGATCGTATTTCAGCGGCGTGGCGCCCATCAGGGTGATAATCGGGTCGTTACCGAGGGTAATGGCGATCGGCAGGTCTTCCCCGCGCTCTTCCGCCTTATGCAGATGCAGGGCGATATCGTGCATCGGCACCGGCTGCAGGCCGAGCTTGCGCTTGCCTTTCACTTCCATACGGTAGATACCGACGTTTTGCTTACCGAAGTTGTCAGGGTCAAGCGGATCGCGCGAAACGACACAGGCTTTGTCGAGGTAGAACCCGCCATCGCCATCGTTGAGGCGGAACAGCGGCAGAATATCGAACAGGTTGATATCGTCGCCATCCACGGTGTTTTCCGCCCATGCCGGGTTGGCGCGGCGCTCTGGCGTCACCGGGAAGTTATCCCAACGGCGGATGAATTCATCAATCTGCTTTTTCACCGGCGTGTTGGGCGGCAGGCCCAGCGAGATGGCATGGTTCTGCCACGAGCCGATGGTGTTCATCGTCACCCGGGCGTCGGTAAAGCCGCGAATATTATCGAACCACAGCGCCGGGGCGCCGTCGCCGATGCGTCCGGTGGCATTGGCCGCCGCCGCCAGGTCTGGCTCAGCGTTCACCTCTTCACTGATTTTCAGCAGTTGTCCCTGGTCATCCAGCGCCTGCAAAAAGCTGCGCAAATCATCAAAAGCCATTATTCGATCTCCTGTGCAAATTGTTCTGCCGTACGCAAGCCGTTCCAGCGGCGCGCCTTGTGGTAGTCGAGGCCAAACTGATCCAACACCCGGGTCACAATATGGTTGGTGATATCGTCAACCGTTTCCGGGTGGTTGTAGTAAGCCGGCATCGGCGGCACCATCGCCACGCCCATCCGGGACAGCGCCAGCATGTTCTCCAGATGGATCGTGCTGAGCGGCATTTCCCGCGGGACCAGCACCAGCTTGCGCCCCTCTTTAAGCACCACGTCCGCCGCGCGGCCCACCAGCCCTTCGGCATAGCCCGCGCGAATGCCCGCCAGCGTCTTCATACTGCAGGGAATAACGATCATGCCGTCGGTGCGAAATGAACCTGATGAGATGGTGGCGGCCTGGTCGGCCGGGCTGTGGGAAAAGTCCGCCAACGCGGCCACTTCCCGTGCCGTCCACGGCGTTTCCAGCTCGATGGTGGTTTTGGCCCATTTCGACATCACCAGATGGGTTTCCACCTCCGGCATATCGCGCAGCGCCTGCAGCAATGCCACCCCAAGCGGAGCCCCGGTGGCCCCCGTCATCCCAATAATCAGTTTCATTCCACACCTCATTCATTTTGTTCGTATACGAACTTTGTACTTAAATTACCCCCTCCTGAGCCAAATGACAAGATCGTTCGTATACGTGCGCATTTTTAATCAAACAGGGAAAAGGTATAAAAAGGCGTAATAACAGCTATCATAGAGGTGACAGTTTTGTTACGGAGTATTCATGGAGTTACGAAACGAAGCATTCCACCTGCTGCGCCAGCTTTTTCAACAACATACCGCCCGCTGGCAGCAGGCGTTACCGGACCTGACTAAGCCTCAGTATGCGGTGATGCGCTCGGTTGCCGAGCAGCCGGGGATCGAACAGGTGGTGCTGATTGAAGCGGCGGTCAGTACTAAGGCCACGCTGGCGGAGATGCTCAGCCGGATGGAAGCGCGCGGCCTGGTGCGCCGGGAGCACGATCCGGCCGATAAACGCCGCCGTTTTGTCTTTCTGACCGACGAAGGCGAGGCGCTGCTTAACCGTTCCATTCCGCAAGGCAATGAGGTCGATGACGAGTTTCTCGGCCGCTTGAGCGATGATGAACGCGAGCAGTTCTCCCGGCTGGTGCGTAAGATGATGGTTCCCTGAGCAAGCGCCTAGTCGAGCTGCTCACGCAGAAAGTCGATAAACGCCCGCACCCGGGTCGGCATATGCTGCGCATCGGGAAAAAGGGCATAAACGCCCTGCGGCGGGAAATGGTATTCCGGCAGGACAGCCACCAGCTCCCGCTGCGCCAGTTTCCCGGCCACCAGCCAGGCAGGCAGCAAAGCGACGCCGCATCCGGCCAGAGCAAAGCTCATCAGCGCCGTGGCGCTGTCGGCTGAAAACCGTGGCGCGTTGACTATCGTAAAATCCACCTCTGCCTGTTCATCCGTTCGCAGCTGCCAGCGCAGCGGCGCCGGCAGACGCTCGTGAATAATCCAGTCAGCTTGCGCCAGATCGGACAGCGTCTGCAGCGGATGGCTCGCCAGCCAGGCCGGTGAGGCGACGGGCAGGATCGCAAAACTGGCAATCCGCGTCGCCCGGTAGCGGGAATCGGCCAACGTGCCGAGGCGTATCGCCACGTCAAATCGTTCGGAGATAAGATCCGCATGATGGGAGGACGAGACGTGCCGCACCCGTAACGCCGGATGATGACGGGAAAACGCCGCCAGCGCCGGGATGATAACCTGTGCACCATACTCCGGCGTAGTGGTGATCCGCAGCTCTCCGCTTAAACCGCTATGGCTGGCCCGAACCTCATCCTGCAGATTTTCCGCCGCTTTCAGCAGCGCCACCCCACGCTGATAGAACAGCGCCCCGGCGTCAGTGAGCCGCAGACGGCGCGTCGAACGCAGCAGCAGGGTCACCCCCAGCTCATTTTCCAGTTGCCTTACGTTAAAGCTGACCACCGCTTTGGTCTGCCCCAGCGCCGCGGCGGCCTGGGTGAAGCTGCCGGCGTCCACCACGGCGATAAACATGGTCACGCGCTGAAGGTTTAGCATCGTCGTCCGGATGATTGTCAAAAATATTCAGACAGTATATCCCGATTCACCCCGTTTATCCCCCGTGGCGCCGGGTTTACAGTAGCCGCCTGTCTGAGGGAGTGAATCATGACCTATCGCCACCGCGTTGCCACCGTTTTTCTGTTCGGCTTTTTTCTCGACTTAATCAATATGTTTATCGCCAGCATCGCCTTCCCGGCTATCAGCCACGCGCTGGCGGTATCCGTCTCGCAGCTGGCGTGGGTCAGCAATGCCTATATTCTTGGCCTGACGGTCGTCGTGCCGTTCAGCGCCTGGCTCAGCCAGCGCTGTGGACCAAAACGGCTGTTTTTACTCTCACTGGGGCTGTTCAGCCTCGGCGCACTGGCATCGGGGCTGGCCCACAGCCTGGGTGCGCTGATTTTCTGGCGGACGTTGCAGGGGATGGGCGGCGGGCTGCTAATCCCCCTCGGTCAGGCGCTGACCTGGCCGCTGTTTCAGCCGCAGGAGCGGGCGAAGCTATCGGCGGCGGTGATGCTGGTCGGCCTGCTGGCGCCCGCCTGCTCGCCGGCGATCGGCGGTCTGCTCGTCCAGGCGTTCAGCTGGCGCTGGGTCTTTTTCGCCAGCCTGCCTGTCGCCCTGCTTACCTTTATGCTGGCGGCGCGATGGCTGAACGACACCTCCGCCCCTGTCCGGCCGGCCCGCTTGCTCCCGCTGTCGTTGCTGGCCGATCCTCTCCTGCGCTTCGCCATGCTTATTTATCTCTGCGTACCAGGGATGTTTATTGGCGTCAACGTCGTGGGAATGTTCTACCTGCAACGCGTCACCGGGATGGCGCCGGGGGCGATTGGCGCCCTGATGGTGCCCTGGTCGCTGGCCTCGTTTGTCGCCATCACCTTTACCGGCAGGTATTTCAACCGCTTCGGACCGCGGCCTCTGGTGATAGTCGGCTGCCTGCTTCAGGCGGCAGGGATCCTGCTGCTGCTGCAGGTCGATGCGCACAGCCCGCTGGCGCTGTTGATTCTGGCCTTTACGCTGATGGGCGGCGGAGGTAGCTTATGCAGCAGCACCGCGCAAAGCAGCGCTTTCCTGCATACGCCTGGCGAAGAGATGCCTGACGCCAGCGCGCTGTGGACCCTTAACCGCCAGCTCAGCTTCTTTGCCGGCAGCGCGCTGCTCGCTCTGCTGCTGAGGATATTCCCGCCGGCCTACGCCTGGCAAGGCGCGTTTAGCTGCGCCGCCGCCATAACCCTGTTGCCGCTGCTGTGTTGCCTGCGGCTGAATAATCGGGCGATTATCCATCGCCTGCACACCACTCTGGAGAAGTCATGAACCCGTATCTGCAGGAAGTCCTCGACGCCCATGTCCTTATCGAACGCTGGTTAAGCCAGGGGGAAGGGAGCGCTGAGGCGCTGATGAGCCGTTTTGCCGCCGAATTCACTATGATCCCTCTGAGCGGCGAGAAGATGGACTACCCGACGGTGAGCCGTTTTTTCCAGCAGGCGGGCGCAAGCCGTCCGGGATTACACATCGTGGTGGATCAGACGAAAATCATCAGCGAGTGGCACGACGGCGCCGCCGTGCTATACCGTGAACGCCAAACGCTGGCGGATGGCAGTGAGAACGTACGCTGGTCGACGGCGATTTTTCAGCAAGCGGAAGGGAAAATTGTCTGGCGCCATCTGCAGGAAACCCGCCGCGGCTAGCGCAAAGAAAAAGGCCCCGACTTTCGAGGGGGCCTTTTTGAGAGAAAAGATCTTATTCGCGGAAGAGCGCTTCGATATTCAGTCCTTGCCCCTGCAGAATTTCCCGCAGACGACGCAGACCTTCCACCTGGATCTGACGCACACGCTCGCGGGTGAGGCCAATTTCACGGCCCACATCTTCCAGGGTGGCGGCTTCATAACCCAGCAGACCGAAACGACGAGCCAGAACCTCACGCTGCTTGGCGTTCAGTTCGAACAGCCATTTAACGATGCTTTGTTTCATATCATCGTCCTGCGTGGTGTCTTCCGGGCCGTTCTCTTTCTCATCGGCCAGAATATCCAGCAGCGCTTTTTCTGAATCGCCACCCAGCGGGGTATCCACCGAGGTGATGCGCTCGTTCAGACGCAGCATACGGCTGACGTCATCGACCGGTTTGTCCAGCTGTTCGGCAATCTCTTCCGCGCTCGGCTCGTGGTCCAGCTTATGGGACAACTCGCGCGCGGTACGCAGATAGACGTTCAGCTCTTTGACAATGTGGATCGGCAAACGGATCGTACGGGTTTGGTTCATGATCGCCCGTTCAATGGTCTGGCGGATCCACCAGGTCGCATAGGTCGAAAAACGGAACCCACGTTCCGGGTCAAACTTCTCAACGGCGCGGATCAGGCCGAGGTTACCTTCTTCAATCAGATCCAGCAGCGCCAGACCACGATTGCTGTAACGACGGGCAATCTTCACCACCAGACGCAGGTTGCTTTCAATCATGCGACGGCGTGAAGCGACATCACCACGCAGTGCGCGACGCGCGAAATAGACTTCCTCTTCCGCGGTCAGCAGTGGGGAATAACCAATCTCTCCAAGATAAAGCTGAGTGGCGTCAAGCACGCGTTGCGTTGCGCCTTGCGACAGCAGCTCTTCCTCAGCCAGATCGCTATCACTGGGTTCCTCTTCTACTAAGGCCTTCTCGTCGAAAACCTCAATTCCGTTCTCATCAAATTCCGCGTCTTCATTTAAATCATGAACTTTCAGCGTATTCTGACTCATAAAGGTGGCTCCTACCCGTGATCCCTGAGCAAAGCACCTTCCACGGTGCATCAACAAAAGACGCCAGGACGATTTCCCCTACTCCTCTCTGCGAGAGGCGCATAGACACCGCCCTGGCGCCTGTTAGCTAATGCTTCGCTTATCCGTACTTTGCCAAATTATCGCTGCGGTAAGTACTGCAGCGGGTTGACGGATTTCCCCTTGTAACGAATTTCAAAATGTAATCTTGTTGAGCTGGTTCCGGTGCTACCCATGGTAGCGATTTTCTGCCCCGCTTTGACTTCCTGTTGCTCCCGAACCAGCATGGTATCGTTATGAGCGTAGGCACTCAGGTAATCATCGTTGTGTTTGATGATAATAAGATTACCGTAGCCGCGCAGTGCGTTACCGGCATAGACGACGCGCCCATCGGCGGTCGCGACAATAGCCTGTCCCTTACTGCCTGCAATGTCGATACCTTTATTGCCGCCTTCCGCGCCACTAAAGTTCTCGATAACTTTGCCATCAGTCGGCCAGCGCCATGATGAGATCGGCGAACTGGTTGACGTACTGCTTGCAGTCGGCTGGGTTGTGCTCACCGTTGTTGGTGCCGTCACCGGCGCGACGACCGTCGAGGTCGTGGTCGCTGGTTTATTATTAGGCAACATCTTGGTAGCACTTTGTTCACCTGAGGATTCAGAATACGTAATAGTCGGTTGTGAAGCAACCACCGCGGTCGATTTTTGTGCAGAAGTTGTGGTGGCCGTCGCACCGCCGCTCGCCCTTGCGCTGGCCTGAGAAACGGCATTTTCACCGGTGATCGGCTGGCCTGAAGCGTTGCCGACCTGCAGCACCTGGCCGACGTTCAGGGCGTACGGGGCCGGGACATTGTTGCGTTGCGCCAGGTCACGGAAATCGTTGCCGGTGACCCAGGCGATATAGAACAGCGTGTCGCCGCGTTTGACCGTATAGGCACTGCCGCCGGTATAGCTACCTTTCGGAATATCGCCATATTTGCGGTTATAAACGATCTTGCCATTCACCGTCTGCACCGGCTCCTGCGCCATTGGCTGCGGCTGAATGGTCTGGGTCTGTACCGGCTGGATCGGCTGCGCCTGAGGAGCAGACTTGACGCCGGAGGATGGCGGCGTAATCAACATGCCGGAGTTGGTGCTGGAAGAGGCGGCACCGCCGGCAGAGCTGACCGGCGCAGGCGGATTATTGGTGTTGGTACATCCGGCCAGCCAGAGTGAAACCAGTGAAAGAGCCGCAATACGGCTGACGGTAAATTTGGTGCTTCCCGCGCTCATTTATCCCCCAGGAATATGTTAACTGCCAATATCTTGCTTACCGGGCGACGCCCGGCCAGGACACTGAAAAATGTGTCCACCCTACGCCTAAAGTCAGGCAAAAAAAACCTGGAATAATCCGGGTCTCAGGCCAGCTCCCCTTTCACCAGGGGAACAAAGCGAACGGCCTCGACGGTATCAATGATAAATTCGTTGCCCCGGCGACGGATCCGTTTGAGAAACTGATGCTCCTCGCCAACCGGCAGTACCAGCACGCCGTCGTCATCCAGCTGCGCCAGCAGCGCGGTCGGTATTTCCGGCGGCGCCGCCGTCACAATAATGGCATCAAACGGCGCCCGCGCCTGCCAACCTTGCCACCCATCGCCATGACGGGTTGAAACATTATGTAAATCAAGTTGTTTCAGGCGACGACGCGCCTGCCACTGTAAACTCTTAATTCGCTCTACCGAGCAAACGTGATGCACCAGATGCGCCAGGATGGCCGTCTGGTAACCGGAACCGGTGCCGATCTCCAGCACCCGCGACTCCGGCGTCAACGTCAGCAGCTCGGTCATCCGCGCCACCATGTACGGCTGGGAGATGGTTTGCCCCTGGCCAATCGGCAGCGCGGTGTTTTCCCACGCTTTATGTTCAAAGGCTTCATCAACAAACTTTTCGCGCGGGACGCGCGCGATCGCCTCGAGGACACGTTCATCGACGATGCCCTGCGTGCGCAGTTGATTCAACAAACTTTCAACACGTTTACTTACCATTGCCTGTCAACCCCGACACGTTCCAGCCAATCGGTGACCACCTCATGCGCCTGATGGGCGGTTAAATCGACGTGCAATGGCGTAACGGAAACATAGCCTTCATCCACTGCCGCAAAATCGGTGCCCGGCCCGGCGTCGCGCTTATCGCCCGGCGGGCCTATCCAGTACAGGGTATTGCCGCGCGGATCCTTTTGCGGGATCACCTGATCGGCAGGATGGCGGTTGCCGCAGCGGGTCACGCGGATGCCTTTGATCTGGTCAAGGGGCAGGTCCGGGACATTGACGTTGAGGATCCGCCCGGTGCGCAGCGGTTCACGGCTGAGTCCGCGCAGGAGAGTACAGGTCACCGCCGCGGCGGTGTCGTAGTGTTGATAGCCATTGAGCGACACGGCCAGCGCGGGGAACCCCAGATGGCGGCCTTCCATCGCCGCCGCCACGGTGCCGGAGTAAATGACGTCATCGCCCAGGTTGGGTCCGGCGTTGATGCCGGAAACGACGATGTCCGGGCGCGGGCGCATCAGCGCGTTCACGCCAAGGTAGACGCAGTCCGTCGGCGTCCCCATCTGGACGGCGATATCGCCATTTTCATAGGTAAAGGTGCGCAATGACGATTCCAGCGTCAGCGAATTCGAAGCCCCGCTGCGGTTACGATCGGGTGCAACCACCTGGACCTCGGCAAACTCCCTTAAGGCCTTCGCCAGGGTCTGTATCCCCGGCGCATGGATCCCGTCATCGTTACTCAGCAATATTCGCATAGTCACCCGTTGTATTGATAAGCTCCCTGACCACGCTGGTGGCGAAGCTGCCCGCCGGCAGCCAGAAACGCAGTTCAACGGTTACATCATCCCACCAGTTCCAGCTCAACTGCTGCGGATAGAGGAGCATCGCCCGGCGCGCCGCCTCGACTTTCTCCCGCACCAACAGTGTCTGCAGCGAGGTTTCCTCGGCGATGGCGGCCTGCTCGGCGGCCAGGGCGTCGCGCTGGCTTCCCCAGTCGCCGCTGCCCGGTAGCGCAGCCGTGATCATCAGTTCGCGGTTGTGCACCCGCGCCTGCGAAACCTCGAGTTCTTCCGGTGTGACGACAAACCAGCTCCCACGCCCCGCTAATTGTAGCGCATCGCCATCAACAACCTGATTAAATTCCGTTTTTTTTAATCTAATACTGACTTGCTGATTAAACAACGCGCTGCGGGCCGCCGACAACCAAAAACTGCGCTTATTGCGATCGCGCACCGGCGCACCGCTCTCCGCCCAGCGCAGCGCGCCCTGCAGGTTACTGCCGCCAATGCCGAAGCGCTGAGCGCCGAAATAGTTCGGCACGCCCCGTTCAGCGATGGCCTGCAGACGCGTCTCCACTTCCTGGCGATCGCTAATCTCGCGCAGGATCAGGGTAAACTGGTTGCCCTTCAGCGCGCCTAATCGCAGCTTACGCTTATGGCGGGCATATTCCAGTACCTGGCAGCCCTCAAGCTGAAATTTGCTCAGATCCGGCATCTCTTTGCCAGGCACCCGAGCGCACAGCCACTGCTCGGTGACGGCGTGCTTATCTTTTTGCCCGGCGAAGCTCACTTCACGGGCATGGATTTTGAGGAATTTCGCCAGTGCGTCGGCGACAAAGCGCGTATTGCAGCCGTTTTTAAGGATCCGCACCAGCACGTGCTCGCCTTCGCCGTCCGGGGCAAAGCCCAGGTCTTCCACTACCAGAAAATCTTCCGGATTGGCTTTCAGCAGCCCGCTGCTCTGCGGCTTGCCGTGCAGCCAGGTCAGTTGGTCAAAGGCGATCATTTGTCGGCCTTACGCAGCAGCGCGACCGCTTCGCAGGCGATCCCTTCCCCGCGGCCGGTGAAGCCCAGCTTCTCGGTGGTGGTCGCTTTCACGTTGACGTCGTCCATATGGCAGCCGAGATCTTCAGCGATAAAGACACGCATCTGCGGGATATGCGGCAGCATTTTCGGTGCCTGGGCGATAATGGTGACGTCGACGTTGCCGAGCGTATAGCCTTTGGCCTGAATGCGGCGCCACGCTTCGCGCAGCAGTTCGCGGCTGTCGGCGCCTTTAAACGCCGGATCGGTATCCGGGAACAGCTTGCCAATATCGCCGAGCGCCGCGGCGCCCAGCAGCGCGTCGGTCAGCGCATGCAGCGCGACGTCGCCGTCGGAATGGGCCAGCAGCCCTTTTTCATAAGGAATGCGTACCCCGCCAATGATGATTGGGCCTTCACCGCCAAAAGCGTGTACGTCAAAACCATGTCCAATTCGCATTAAGCTTTCTCCTGGTGTCGGGAACGGGTGAGGTAAAATTCCGCCAGCGCCAGATCTTCCGGGCGCGTCACTTTAATATTATCAGCGCGTCCGGCGACCAGCTGCGGATGGAAGCCGCAATACTCCAGCGCCGAGGCTTCATCGGTGATGGTGGCCCCCTCGTTCAGCGCCCGGGTGAGGCAATCCACCAGCAGCTCGCGAGGGAAAAATTGCGGGGTGAGCGCGTGCCACAGGTCATTACGATCGACGGTATGGGCGACGGCGGTTTTGCCCGGCTCGGCGCGCTTCATGGTGTCGCGCACCGGGGCCGCGAGGATCCCGCCGACGCGGCTGGTTTCACAGAGTGCCAGCAGGCGGCTGAGGTCATCCTGATGCAGGCAGGGGCGCGCGGCGTCATGCACCAGCACCCACTGCGCTTCCGGTAACGCCTGCAGGCCGGCGAGTACCGAATCGGCGCGCTCGGCGCCGCCATCCACGACGGTAATTTGCGGGTGCTGGGCCAGCGGCAGCTGGCTGAAGCGCCGATCGCCGGGGCTGACGGCAATCACCACGCGCTGGACGCGCGGATCCGCCAGCAGCGCGGCGACCGCGTGTTCGAGAATCGTTTTGTTACCGATTGAGAGATATTGTTTCGGGCATTCCGTTTGCATGCGGCGGCCAAAACCGGCTGCCGGCACCACGGCGCAAATGCCCGGAAAAGTGGCTGCCATGTCGTAATCCTGGGCCTGGTTATCGATTGTTCTGCTGTTGCCCCGATGCCTGGTTGCGTTTAGACGCATCCGGTACCAGACGATAGAAGGTTTCGCCCGGGCGGGTCATGCTGAGTTCATTGCGCGCACGCTCCTCGATCGCTTCCTGACCGCCGTTGAGGTCGTCAATTTCGGCAAACAGCTGATCGTTGCGTGCTTTTAATTTGGCGTTAGTCGCCTGCTGGGCGGTGACGTCGTCGTTAACCCGCGTGTAGTCATGCAGGCCGTTTTTACCGAACCACAGCGAATACTGTAGCCAGACCAGCAAAGCTAATAATAGCAGCGTTAGTTTACCCATCCTGCCCCCTGAAAAACGGCATCATCATCCCAAAACTCGCCCGGGTACGCTACCGGGGCGCGCGGACGATGCCGCGTAACGCGGGGACTGTACCATATTTTTGCCGCTGATACCCATGCTTGATTCATACCAGAAACGGGTTATCCCAACAGCCAGAGGAAGAGTAGCGCAAACATCAGCCCGACGGTCAGGATGGTCGCGCTGGCGCTATAGAGCAGTTTGCCATTGAGCAGAGAGTGCAGCGCAATACCGACCACCACCGCCACTGGCATCAACGCAAGGAAGAATGGCCAGGTGTAGAGGAGGAAGAAAAGTGTATTACTGCCATAGAGAAGGAAGGGAATACCCAGCGCCAGCAGCCATGAAATAAAGCCCACGGCAGCGCCCGACAAAGACCAGGTGGTCTCGTCGCCGGTCGCCGGAGGCGGTTCTGAACGAATAATACTGAGGTTCTGGGTATTGCGCATATCGAATCCTGTAGACCGGGCAACCGGCACCCCTCGATGCCGCTGCCGTTTCAGGATCTGATAATATCGCTCTGTTGCAGCAGGTCTAATAGTTGGTGCACCAAATTTGTTACCAATTGTTCACCATCCAGATGAATTTCCGCCTTTTCCGGTGCCTCATAGACCGAGTCTATGCCGGTAAAATTGCGTAATTCCCCTGCCCGCGCCTTCTTATACAATCCTTTCGGATCCCGCGCCTCGCAAATGGCCAGCGGGGTATCGACGAACACTTCGATAAAGCGTCCCTCCCCCAGGCGCTCGCGCACCATCTGTCGCTCCGCGCGGTGCGGAGATATAAATGCCGTCAATACAACCAGCCCGGCATCGACCATCAGCCTGGCCACTTCACCGACGCGGCGAATGTTCTCTTTGCGATCCTCATCGCTGAATCCCAGGTCGCTGCACAGGCCATGACGCACGTTATCGCCGTCCAGCAGATAGGTGCTGACGCCGCGCTCATGCAAGGCTTCCTCCAGCGCCCCGGCGACGGTGGATTTACCCGACCCCGAAAGGCCGGTAAACCACAGCACCACGCCGCGATGGCCGTGATGCTGTTCCCGCTGCTGCTGGGTCACAGGGTGGGCATGCCAGACGACGTTTTCGTCATGCTGGGCCATTATTTGCCTCCCAGCAGGTCGCGGGCGTCCCAGTGCGGGAAGTGTTTGCGGATCAGCTGGTTCAGTTCCAGCTCGAAAGCGCTGTACTGCGATGCCGACGTCGACGCCTGCAGGTGCGGCTCGTTGACCATCCCGGCGCCGACGGTGACGTTGGTCAGACGATCGATAAAGATAAGCCCGCCGGTCACCGGGTTTTGCTGATACGGATCCAGCACTAAAGGTTCGTCAAAGGTCAGCTCCACCAGCCCGATGCCGTTCAGCGGCAGAGACTCGACTTCACGCTGGGTCAGGTTGTTAATATCCACCTGGTAACGGATAGCGTCCACGCGGGCGCGGGTCTTCTTACCGGCGATTTTGATGTCGTAGCTCTGCCCCGGGGTCAACGCCTGCTCGGCCATCCATACTACGTCGATGCTGGCGCTTTGCACCGCCGGCAGCGTGGCTTGCGCGTCAACCAGCAGGTCGCCGCGGCTGATGTCGATTTCATCTTTCAGCACAATGGTAATGGCTTCCCCGGCGGCGGCTTCCTGCAGATCGCCGTCGAAGGTGACGATCCGCGCTACGCTCGATTCGACGCCCGACGGCAGCACCTTCAGGCGCTGGCCGACCTGCACGGTGCCGGAGGCGACCGTACCGGAGAAGCCGCGGAAATCGAGGTTCGGACGGTTAACATACTGCACCGGGAAGCGCAGCGGCTGGCTCTCTACTACCCGTTGGATCTCCACGGTTTCGAGGACTTCCAGCAGGGTCGGGCCGCTGTACCACGGCATGTTCGCGCTCTGACTGGCGACGTTATCGCCCTCCAGCGCCGACAGCGGTACAAAGCGGATATCGAGGTTGCCCGGCAGCTGCTCGGCAAAGGTCAGGTAAGCTTCACGGATCTCGTTGAAGCGCGCTTCGCTAAACTCGACGAGATCCATTTTGTTGACCGCCACCACCAGGTGTTTAATGCCCAGCAGGGTTGAGATAAAGCTGTGACGGCGGGTCTGATCCAGCACGCCTTTGCGCGCGTCGATCAGCAGGATCGCCAGATCGCAGGTGGACGCGCCGGTGGCCATATTGCGGGTGTACTGCTCGTGCCCCGGGGTGTCAGCGATGATAAATTTGCGCTTCTCGGTGGAGAAATAGCGATAGGCCACGTCGATGGTGATGCCCTGCTCACGCTCGGCCTGCAGGCCATCCACCAGCAGCGCCAGGTCCAGTTTTTCGCCCTGGGTGCCGTGGCGCTTGCTGTCGTTATGCAGCGAAGAGAGCTGATCTTCATAGATCTGGCGGGTATCGTGCAGCAGACGGCCAATCAGGGTGCTTTTACCGTCATCGACGCTGCCGCAGGTCAGAAAACGCAGCAGGCTCTTGTGCTGTTGCGCGTGCAGATAAGCTTCTACGCCGCCTTCATTAGCAATTTGTTGGGCAATGGTCGTGTTCATGGCGGCTCCTTAGAAATACCCCTGACGTTTCTTCAGCTCCATCGAGCCGGCCTGGTCGCGGTCAATGACGCGCCCCTGACGTTCGCTGGTGGTGGATACCAGCATCTCTTCAATAATTTCCGGCAGCGTTTGCGCTTCAGACTCCACTGCGCCGGTCAGCGGCCAGCAGCCGAGGGTACGGAAACGCACCATCCGCTTTTCAATCACTTCGCCCGGCTGCAGATCGATACGGTCGTCATCGATCATCATCAGCATGCCGTCGCGCTCCAGCACCGGGCGCTCAGCGGCCAGATACAGCGGCACGATTTCGATGTTTTCCAGATAGATGTACTGCCAGATATCCAGCTCGGTCCAGTTGGAGAGCGGGAAGACGCGGATGCTTTCGCCTTTGTTAATCTGGCCGTTGTAGTTGTGCCACAGCTCCGGACGCTGGTTTTTCGGGTCCCAGCGGTGGAAGCGGTCGCGGAAGGAGTAGATGCGCTCTTTGGCGCGGGATTTCTCCTCATCACGGCGCGCGCCGCCGAATGCGGCGTCAAAGCCGTATTTGTTCAGCGCCTGCTTCAGCCCTTCGGTTTTCATGATATCGGTATGCTTGGCGCTGCCGTGGACGAACGGGTTAATGCCCATCGCCACCCCTTCCGGGTTTTTATGCACCAGCAGCTCGCAGCCATAGGCTTTGGCGGTACGGTCGCGGAACTCATACATCTCACGGAATTTCCAGCCGGTATCGACGTGCAGCAGCGGGAACGGCAGGGTTCCCGGATAAAACGCTTTGCGCGCCAGATGCAGCATTACGCTGGAATCTTTCCCGATGGAGTACATCATCACCGGGTTAGAAAATTCGG
Source organism: Klebsiella sp. 1SOBk10mer (assembly GCF_046602535.1). Lineage (NCBI taxonomy): Bacteria > Pseudomonadati > Pseudomonadota > Gammaproteobacteria > Enterobacterales > Enterobacteriaceae > Klebsiella > Klebsiella sp. 1SOBk10mer. The sequence continues at coordinate 161,778 of NZ_JBKIUP010000004.1, read as the reverse complement.
CGGCCACCTCACGAATAATATGGATGCTTTCCGCCTCCAGTTGCCGCAGGTGAGTGAGTCGTTTTTGGTCCATAACCGTTCCTTAAGCCAGATTGACCACCGAAGAGTTAAACCCCTCGGCGGATGATGTATGTTGAAACCAGGCGAGCTGCTGATGCAGCTGCACCACTTCGCCGACCACCAGCAGGGCGGGCATCGGGGCGTCTTTCGCCAGGTGTTCGAGTTGTTGCAATGTGCCGGTTATCGTCTGCTGATCGTCGCGGGTACCGCGGGATATCACCGCTACCGGCGTATTGCTGTCGCGACCGTGGGCAATCAGCTGGGCGCTGATTTCCGCCGCCTTCATGGTGCCCATGTAAATCGCCAGCGTCTGTTGGCTCTTCGCCAACAGCGCCCAGTCGAAGGGGGCGCTGTCCGGCTTATAGTGCCCGGTGACAAAGACGGCGCTTTGCGCATAATCGCGATGGGTCAGCGGAATACCGGCGTAGGCCGTCGCGCCGGCGGCGGCAGTGACGCCTGGCACCACCTGGAACGGGATGCCCGCAGCGGCGGCGGCCTGCAGCTCTTCAGCGCCGCGGCCAAAAATAAACGGATCGCCGCCTTTCAGGCGCACGACGGTTTTCCCCGCCTTCGCCGCCTCCACCAGCAGCTGATTGGTTTCATGCTGCGGCACCGAGTGCTCGCCGGCGCGTTTGCCGACGCAAACCAGCTCGGCATCGCGGCGCACCAGCTCGAGAACCGGCTGGGTCACCAGATGATCGTGGAAAACCACGTCCGCCTGCTGGATCGCCTGCAAGCCACGCAGGGTCAGCAGCCCGGCATCGCCCGGTCCAGCCCCTACCAGAATAATTTCACCCGTTTCGCGTTCGGGCTTATCCAGCTCATCCTGCAGCGCCTTTTCCGCCTCCGCAGCGTTGCCCGCCACCATCAGGCTGGCGAAGCGACCGGTAAAGACCCGCTCCCAAAAGCGGCGACGCGCTTCGGTGGTCGTCAGACGGGTTTTCAGATGGTTGCGCCAGTAGCTCGCCGATTCCGCCAGACGCCCGAGGTTCGTCGGCAACAGCGCTTCGATTTTTTCGCGCAGAATGCGCGACAGCACCGGCGCTTTCCCGCTGGAGGAGATCGCCACCAGCAGCGGCGAACGGTCGACGATAGAAGGGAAAACAAACGAGCACAGCGCCTGGTTATCCACTACGTTGACCAGTCGGTAGCGCGCGTTAGCCGCCGCAAACACCCGCTGGTTAAGCGCCTCGTCCTCCGTGGCGGCAATCACCAGAAAGACATCGTCCACCAGAGCGTCGCTAAATTCCGTCGCCCGCCAGCTAAGCGCCTGGCGCGCCGCCAGATCGGCCAGCGCCGGAGACAACGTCCCGGCGACCACCTGCACCTGCGCCTGGGCTCGCAGCAGGAACTTGATCTTGCGTTCGGCAATCTCACCGCCGCCGATCACCAGTACGGGCCTTTGTTTCAGTTCGGCAAAAAGGGGCAAGTAATCCACGGGGTAACAACTCTCTTACAATCAGCGATACTGCGACTATAGGGTGCCCCTTAGAGCAAATGAAATTACGAAATGGAATGAGTTGTGACGCAAAGGAATAACGCGATGGAAATCCAAATATCAAAAAGTGCTTAACACGCTATTTTTCCGCTATTTAAGAGCAATTGAAATTGTTTAACCGCGGTCACAGTTTCATACTGTACGCGTCAAATTGTCTCGTTCGTGTAAGGACCCCTTATGTTTTCCGCGTTGTGCCGCCGTCTGCTTCCGCTGGCGCTCGGCACCGGTTTTGTTTTCGCCGCCGCCCCCGCCTTCTGTGCGCTGGGCGACACCGCCAGTAGTCAGGCTCGCCATATCGCCACCGTCTTCCCGGGACGCATGACCGGAACGCCCCCGGAAATGCTCTCAGCTGACTATCTGCGCCAGCAGTTCGCCCGGATGGGCTATCAGAGCGACGTGCGGAGCTTCAATACCCGCTACATCTATACCGACAGCAACCAGCGTAAAAACTGGCATAACGCCACCGGCAGTACGGTGATCGCCGCCCATGAAGGCCAGTCTCGCCAGCAAATCATCATCATGGCCCACCTTGATACCTACGCGCCGCAGAGCGATAAAGACGTCGAAAACAACCTCGGCGGCCTGACGCTGCAGGGAATTGACGACAACGCGATGGGGCTCGGGGTGATGCTGGAGCTGGCGGAGCATTTAAAGAACGTCCCCACCCGCTATGGCATTCGCTTTATCGCCACCAGCGGCGAAGAGGAAGGTCGTCTCGGCGCGCAAAACCTGCTGCAGCGGATGAGCGAGGCGGAAAAGAAAAATACCCTGCTGGTGATCAATCTCGATAACCTGGTGGTAGGCGATAAGCTTTACTTCAACAGCGGCCGCCGCACGCCGGCCTCGGTACGCAAGCTGACCCGCGATCGCGCGTTGGCTATCGCCCGCAGCAAAGGCATTGCCGCCTACACCAATCCGGGACTCAATCCGGCTTACCCGAAAGGCACCAGCTGCTGTAATGACGCCAGCGTCTTCGACAACGCGGGGATCCCGGTGCTGTCGGTGGAAGCGACCAACTGGTCATTAGGCAAGAAAGATGGCTATCAGCAGCGGAGCAAATCGCGCAGCTTCCCGCAGGGCATCAGCTGGCATGACGTGCAGCTGGATAATCAGCAGTATATCGACCACGCGCTGCCGGGACGGATCGAGCATCGCGGGCGCGATGTCGTGAAAGTGATGCTGCCGCTGGTGAAAGAGCTGGCGAAGGTGGAGAAGAAAAGCTGACGGCTGCAAATGAACACGCGGCATCACCCGCGTGTTCTCTTGCACACCTTTCCCTCAGGAGGCGCTATTAACCCTCGTGCAATCCGCACTCGCGTTTAAGCCCGAAGAACCGGGTCTCTTCTTCTGCCATGCCCGGCTCCCATTTGCGGGTGGTGTGGGTATCGCCTACCGACAGATAGCCCTGATCCCACAGCGGATGGTATTTCAGCCCGTGCTTTTGCAGGTACTGATACACCGTCCGGTTATCCCAGTCGATAATCGGCAACACCTTGAACACCCCGCGCTGGACCGCCAGCACCGGAAGCGTAGCCCGACTGCCCGACTGCTCGCGGCGCAGACCGGCAAACCACGTCTGCGCGTTGAGCTCTTTCAGCGCCCGGTTCATCGGTTCAACCTTGTTGATCTCATTGTATTTCTCAATGCCCTCAACGCCCTGCTCCCACAGCTTGCCGTAGCGCGCCTCCTGCCAGGCCGCGCTTTCAGCCGCGCGGTAGACCTTCAGGTTCAGCTTGAGTTTGTCCGTCAGCTCATCAATAAACTGGTAGGTTTCCGGGAACAGGTAACCGGTATCGGTAAGGATCACCGGAATGTCCGGGCGGATCTGGTTCACCAGGTGCAAACTCACCGCCGCCTGAATGCCAAAGCTTGACGACAGCACATAGTCTCCCGGCAGGTTTTCCAGCGCCCAGGCCACACGCCCTTCGGCGTCGAGCTTTTCCAGCTGGGCGTTGGTTTCCGCGAGTGCCAGAATGCGTTCCACTTTCGGCAATGCATTAAGCGCGTTTAGATCGAGTACGGACATAAGAACCTCGTTTGCCTGTTTTGCCGGGCGGCACTGCGTTTGCCCGGCCTACGGGTTTTACAGGCCCGGATCGCTACGCGCCACCGGGCACCAGGATGTTACTCCCAGAAATCGCGGGCTGGATCGAGCACCGGGCGAATGATGCCCGCACGCACCGTAAAGTCGCCGAAGCCTTCACCCGCTTCGCGCTCTTTCGCCCAGCGCCCTACCAGTTGGTCTAGCGAGTCGAGAATTTCCGACTCGGTAATGTTCTCCCGGTACATCCGCGGGATGCGGGTGCCGCTGCGGTTACCGCCGATGTGCAGGTTATAGCGACCTGGCGCTTTCCCCACCAGCCCCACTTCCGCGAGCATCGCGCGACCGCAGCCGTTCGGGCAGCCGGTGACGCGGGTGACGATATGCTCATCGCTCACGCCGTGCTTGCTCATCACCCCTTCCACCTTGTCGATAAACGACGGCAGGAAACGCTCGGCTTCCGCCATCGCCAGCGGGCAGGTCGGGAAGGAGACGCAGGCCATCGAGTTTTCGCGCTGCGGGGTGACGGCATTCATCAGGCCATGATCCCGCGCCAGCTTCTCGATCCGCGCCTTCTGATCTTCCGGTACGCTGGCGACGATCAGGTTCTGGTTGGCGGTGATGCGGAATTCACCTTGATGGATCTTAGCAATCTCCAGCAGACCGGTTTTCAGCGGGCGCCCCGGATAATCCAGAATGCGGCCGTTTTCAATAAACAGCGTCAGGTGCCATTTATCATCAATCCCCTTCACCCAGCCGATGCGGTCGCCGCGGCCGGTGAATTCGTACGGGCGGATCGGCTCAAACTTAATACCTGCCCGGCGCTCCACTTCCGCCTTGAAGGTTTCGACGCCAACGCGCTCAAGGGTGTACTTGGTTTTCGCATTCTTACGGTCGGTACGGTTACCCCAGTCGCGCTGGGTGGTCACGACCGCTTCCGCCACCGCCAGAGTATGCTCCAGCGGCAGATAACCGAATTCGCTCGCCGTGCGGGCGTAGGTTTTTTTGTTACCGTGTTCGATAGACAGACCGCCGCCCACCAACAGGTTAAAGCCCACCAGCTTACCGTTTTCGGCGATCGCCACGAAGTTCATGTCATTAGCGTGCAGATCGATATCGTTCTGCGGCGGGATCACCACCGTGGTTTTAAACTTACGCGGCAGATAGGTCTGACCGAGGATCGGTTCTTCGTCAGTGGTGGCGACCTTTTTCTGATCCAGCCAGATTTCGGCATAGGCGCGGGTGCGCGGCAGTAGATGCTCGGAGATCTTTTTCGCCCACTCGTAGGCCTCGGCGTGCAGCTGCGACTCGTACGGGTTGGAGGTGCACAGCACGTTACGGTTCATATCGTTGGCGGTGGCCAGCGCGTCCAGCCCCACCGAGTGCAGCATCTGATGCACCGGCTTGACGTTCTTTTTCAGAATGCCGTGGAACTGGAAAGTCTGCCGGTTGGTCAGGCGAATACTGCCGTAAATGGTGTTCTCGGCGGCAAACTTATCGATCGCCTTCCACTGGGTGGTGGTGATCACCCCGCCCGGCAGACGGCAGCGCAGGAGCATTGCATGGCGCGGCTCCAGCTTCTGAGCGGCGCGTTCCGCGCGGATATCACGATCGTCCTGCTGGTACATACCGTGGAAACGGATCAGCAGGAAGTTATCGCCTTTAAAACCGCCGGTCAGACCGTCGTTTAAATCTTCCGCAATGGTGCCGCGCAGGTAGTTGCTCTCGAGCTTCATACGCTCGGCATCGGTCAGTTTACCTTCGACCACTAAAGGCCCCGGATGTTTTTCGCTCATTAGTAGACATCTCGCTGATAACGGCGCTCAACGCGCAGCTCACTTAAAAATTCGTCCGCCGCTTCGGCGTCCATCGCGCCGTATTCGGCAATCACTTCCAGTAAAGTCTGTTCCACGTCTTTCGCCATACGATTGGCGTCGCCGCAGACATAAATGTGGGCGCCATCATTGATCCAGCGCCACAGCTCGGCCCCCTGCTCACGCAGTTTGTCCTGCACATAGATTTTTTGTTGTTGATCGCGGGACCAGGCCAGATCGATACGGGTCAGCAGCCCCTCTTTTACATAGCTCTGCCACTCCACCTGATAGAGGAAATCTTCAGTGAAGTGCGGGTTGCCGAAGAACAGCCAGTTCTTACCTGGCGCCCCGTCCGCTGCGCGCTGCTGCATGAAGGCGCGGAACGGCGCAATACCGGTGCCCGGGCCAATCATGATCACCGGCGTCTCCGGGTTAGCCGGCAGACGGAAGTTGTCATTGTGCTCGATAAAGACGCGGACTTCGCCATCCTCTTCCACGCGGTCGGCGAGGAAGCTGGAGGCGCCGCCAGCCCGGGCGCGGCCTTCAATGTCATAGCGCACCACGCCCACGGTGACATGCACTTCGCTCTCCACTTCCGCCTGCGAGGAGGCAATGGAGTACAGACGCGGCGTCAGCGGGCGCAGCAGACCGATTAACGCCTCAGCGTCCAGCTGCGCCGGGGAGAAACGGACCATATCGACGATCGGCGTCGCGGCGGCATACTGCTGCAGCTGAGCTTTATCGCCCACCAGCGGCAGCAGCGATTCGCTGCGGGTCAGGGTGGCGTAGTTCTCAACGATAGCGGCGGTGTTGACCGTCAGCTCAAAATGCCACTGCAGGGCTTCCGCCAGCGGCAGGGTTTTGCCCTCGACGGTTACCGGCTCGTCGCCTTTCAGCCACAGCAGCTCCACCAGCTCTTTCACCAGCTGAGGATCGTTTTGATACCAGACGCCCAGCGCGTCACCCGGCTGATAGCGCAGACCGGAATCACCGAGGTCAATTTCGATATGGCGTACATCTTTTTCTGAATCGCGGCCGGTGATTTTCTGGTTGACCGACAGGGTCGCCGTTAGCGGAGCCTCTTTGGTGTATGGGCTGGTATGAATGTCGTTCACTGCGCCGCTGGCGGCCAGCTGAGCGGGCGCGGCGACCGGCACACGAGCCTTCAGCACCTCAACGACGCGCGCGCGCCATTCAGCGGCCGCAGCCTGATATTCAACGTCGGCGTCGACGCGATCGAGCAGGCGTTCCGCGCCAAGTTCGGCCAGCTTGCTGTCGAAATCTTTGCCGGACTGGCAGAAGAATTCATAAGAGGTATCGCCGAGGCCAAAGACGGCGAATGCGGTTCCGTCCAGCTTCGGCGCTTTTTTAGAGAACAGAAACTTATGCAATGCGACCGCTTCTTCCGGCGGCTCACCTTCCCCCTGGGTGGAGGTCACGACCACCAGCAGTTTTTCAGCAGCAATTTGTTTGAATTTATAATCACCTGCATTCACCAGCTTCACGTTCAGCTTCGCCGCCAGCAGATCGTCACGCAGCGCTTCGGCGACGCGGCGAGCGTTGCCGGTTTGCGAGGCGGAAATCAGCGTGATCGTCGGGACCTCGGCGGCCGGGGCGGGAGCGGCTGCCGCTGCGCCAGAGTGCTGATTCAGCACGCCCCAGAAATAGCCAGACACCCAGGCGAGCTGAGTGGGCGTGAAGTCAGTGGTGGCCGCCTGAAGGCGCGCCAGTTGCTCCGGGTTGAGCGGCAGCAAGTTGGAAGGTGGGGCCTGTGTCGTCATGCGTCGTTTGTTCCAGTAAGCAAAGCTGTTATTCGCACCCTGTCAGCGCGACAAAAACAGAAGAGAATAGAAGGTTAACGGCGGGCATAGTAACAATTAAAGAAGGGATGGAAATAATAAATAACCAAATGGACTAACCGGTTTTAGTTGTAGTTATTAACAACAAAATCGATTAAATAACCATCTGAAATATCGAAACTTTATGGACTTAACCCAGATAAATGTGTCGATTTTCTGTTCAGGGCCGTTTTAGTTAATGCGAAAAAATGTACTTTCCGGTACCCTACGGCGGTTTTTTTCGTCCTGTTGAGAGTCAATGATGTCCACCACGCTGTTTAAAGATTTCACCTTCGAAGCCGCCCACCACCTGCCGCACGTCCCGGAAGGACACAAATGCGGTCGCCTGCATGGCCACTCCTTTATGGTGCGTCTGGAGATAACCGGTGAAGTCGATCCCCATACCGGGTGGATCATGGATTTCGCCGAGCTGAAGGCCGCCTTCAAGCCGACCTACGATCGCCTGGACCACTATTATCTGAACGATATCCCCGGTCTGGAAAACCCTACCAGCGAAGTGCTGGCCAAATGGATCTGGGATGAGATGAAACCGCGGGTGCCGCTGCTGAGCGCCGTGATGGTGAAAGAGACCTGCACCGCCGGCTGCGTCTATCGCGGCGAGTAAGCGAAAAAAAGCCCGGTCAGTATGCTACCGGGCTTTTTTATCAGGCGATATTCAGATATTTATGCGTCTGCATGGACAGGCGCCAGTTACGGGCGATGCAGGTGTCGATACACAAGCGCGTCGCGTCTTCTTTCTGACTGATCGGCTGCAGGGCGATGATCCGCGGTTTGTCATCGCTCAGCGTTTCCAGCAGTTCGTCCAGCGCTTCGATGTCGCGGACGCGCCCTACCGGATGCTTGATCTCATCCGCCCGCTGCAGGGCCTGAGACAGCACGTCATACCCGCCGCGCATGTTGACCTTCGGGGAAACCGTCACCCAGGTGTTGTGGCTGCAAAGCACTTCATGGGTGCCGCTGGTTTCAATCTGACAGCTAAAGCCGTTTTGTTCCAGAAGCGAGGTTAACGGCGTTAAGTCGTGAATGCAGGGCTCACCGCCGGTAATGACCACGTGGCGGGCAGTCCACCCCTGACGACCGATAATCGCCAGCAGATCTTCACTGCTTGCCGGCCCCCACTTATCGCTCTCTTTGGTTTTCGCCAGGATGCTGAACAACGACACTTCCCGATCGGTCAGTTTGTCCCAGGTATGCTTGGTGTCACACCACGCGCATCCTACCGGGCATCCCTGCAGACGAATAAAAATGGCAGGCACGCCGGTGAAGTAACCCTCGCCTTGCAGGGTCTGGAACATCTCGTTAATCGGGTACTGCATAGTCATCTCTGTTTAGGGTGATAAACGCTTATTATCGCAGATTTCACTGTCCAGGTCTTGTCCTGCGCTGCGATCGTTTTTCCCTCACGGGGTCGCTTTCTCACCCCGGACGTTATTCATTGTTAATTAAAAGTATGCATCTGTTTTCGTTTATTTCATTAGTGTGGTAAGGATTTAAATAAACAGCGGAGCGTACTGCAGCGAAGAAAGATGTAACAGAAGATGTTTTTCGTGTTATATACCAGAGCATAAAAAACGTCAGTGGAAAAATAAAAACATGTTTAAATACATGCATGTACAAATTGATACATGAAAGAGTGAATTATTTACCTGGTCTGAGAGTCGAATCCAATCCGCCGCCGAAAATAAGCTTAAGCCCCTCTTAATAAAGTCCTGCTGCCCGCCATTTTTTATTTAATCGTCGTTTACTTTGGCCCTCCTAGAATCCCGCAGACCAACCATAATGAGATAGCGTTTATGACCACATTATTCATTACCGGCGTCACCGGTTTTCTGGGCGGCGCGGCGTTAGAGAAAATACTCCATCAGGATAGCCAATTAGATCTGCTGCTACTGGTGCGTGCCAACAGCCCCGAGGCAGGCCTGGAACGGGTCAAGGAAAACATGCGTAAGTTCAACATCGCCGAGGAGAAACTGGCGATGCTGCGACCGCAGCAGATCCTGCTGGGCGATCTCGCCTCTCCGGAGCATTTTCTTAACGATCCGCGGCTTGAGCAAGTCACCCATGTTCTCAACTGCGCCGCTGTCGCCTCGTTTGGCAGCAACCCGCTCATCTGGAAGGTTAACGTTACGGGTACGCTGCGTCTGGCGCAACGGATGGCGCAGGTGGCGGGTCTGCAGCGTTTTCTCCACGTCGGCACCGCAATGTCCTGCTCACCGGAGCCGGATTCGCTGGTCGCCGAGAGCGCGGAGTTTCGGCAGCGCGCCGAGCATCTGGTGGAATATACCCACTCGAAATCGGCCATCGAGCAACTGATGCAGCAGCACTGCCCTACGCTACCGCTGGTCATTGCCCGCCCTTCTATTGTGGTGGGCCATACTCATCACGGCTGCCGGCCTTCCAGCAGTATTTTCTGGGTATTCAGCATGGGACTGATGCTGCAGAAATTTATGTGCGCGATGGAGGACCGAATCGATGTTATCCCGGTGGACTACTGCGCCGACGCCCTGCTGATGCTGCTTAACCAGCCGCTGGCCCACGGCGAGGTAGTGCATATCTCTGCCGGTGAGGAGAACAGCGTGAAGTTTGCCGACATCGACCGGGCGATGGCCCTGGCGCTGGAGCAGGCGCCGGTGGGAGATAAGTACGCCCAGGTGAGTTATGAAACGCTGGTCAAAATGCGTCGCGAACTGAAAGGAATTTTTGGGCCGTGCAATGAGCGACTGATGCTGAAAGCGATGCGCTTATATGGCGCGTTCGCCACGCTGAACGTGCGCTTTAGCAACGACAAGCTGCTGAGCATGGGGATGCCAAAACCGCCGCGCTTTACCGATTACATCGACCGCTGCGTGGAAACCACCCGCGGGCTGTCGATTCCTCAGCAAATGGCCGTCGACTTTAAATAATGGCCGCAGGTATAAAAAAAATGCCAGCCCGAAGGCTGGCATGGTTATTTCATCAGGACAGGATTAAGCCTGGCCTTTGATCTCTTTACGACCATTGAACGGCGCTTGCTCACCCAGCGCTTCTTCGATACGAATCAGCTGGTTGTATTTAGCAACGCGGTCAGAACGGCTCATAGAACCGGTTTTGATCTGGCCTGCAGCGGTACCCACAGCCAGGTCGGCGATGGTCGCGTCTTCAGTTTCGCCAGAACGGTGAGAGATGACAGCGGTGTAGCCAGCGTCTTTCGCCATCTTGATAGCAGCCAGAGTTTCGGTCAGAGAACCGATCTGGTTGAATTTGATCAGGATGGAGTTAGCGATGCCTTTTTCGATGCCTTCTTTCAGGATCTTGGTGTTGGTTACGAACAGGTCGTCACCAACCAGCTGGATTTTGTCGCCCAGTACTTTGGTCTGGTAAGCGAAACCTTCCCAGTCAGATTCGTCCAGGCCATCTTCGATGGAGACGATCGGGTACTGTTTGGTCAGCTCTTCCAGGAAGTGAGTGAACTCTTCAGAGGTGAACGCTTTGTTGCCTTCGCCGGCCAGAACGTATTTACCGTCTTTGTAGAATTCAGACGCTGCGCAGTCCATCGCCAGGGTGATGTCTTTGCCCAGCTCGTAGCCTGCTGCTTTAACCGCTTCAGCGATAACAGCCAGCGCTTCGGCGTTGGAACCCAGGTTCGGCGCGTAGCCGCCTTCGTCACCAACGGCAGTGTTCATGCCTTTGGACTTCAGCACTTTCGCCAGGTGATGGAATACTTCAGAACCCATGCGTACTGCTTCTTTCAGGGTCGGCGCGCCAACCGGCTGAATCATGAATTCCTGGATGTCGACGTTGTTGTCAGCGTGCTCACCGCCGTTGATGATGTTCATCATCGGAACCGGCATGGAGTATTTGCCCGGAGTGCCGTTCAGTTCAGCGATGTGCGCGTACAGCGGCAGGCCTTTGGAGGCAGCAGCTGCTTTGGCGTTCGCCAGAGAAACGGCCAGGATTGCGTTCGCACCGAAGTTAGATTTGTTTTCAGTACCGTCCAGGTCGATCATGATCTTGTCGATGCCAGCCTGATCTTTGGCATCTTTGCCCAGGATTGCCTGAGCGATCGGGCCGTTTACCGCAGCAACAGCTTTGGTTACGCCTTTACCCAGGAAACGGGATTTGTCGCCATCGCGCAGTTCCAGCGCTTCGCGGGAACCAGTAGAAGCACCTGACGGAGCAGCTGCCATACCGACGAAACCACCTTCCAGGTGTACTTCGGCTTCAACAGTCGGGTTACCACGGGAGTCGATGATTTCACGACCGATGACTTTAACGATTTTGGACATTAGGTTTTCCTCAGTACAAGTTAAACTAAAACTCCAGACAAACAATGCACCCGGATGGGTGCATTGCCGTTCTAACTCTTTTTACTTCGCCTGGCGTTTCTGGTACTCGCTGGCGGCTTTCACAAAGCCGGCAAACAGCGGGTGTCCATCACGCGGCGTCGAAGTAAACTCCGGGTGGAACTGGCAGGCCACAAACCACGGATGGTTCGGCACTTCGATGATCTCGACCAACTGATCATCCCCGGAACGGCCCGCAACGCGCAGACCGGCAGCTTCAATCGGTTTCAACAACATGTTGTTGACTTCGTAGCGGTGACGATGGCGCTCGGTGATGGTCGGCTCGCCGTACAGCTGGCGTACCAGAGAATCCTCATCCAGCTGGCACTGCTGCGCGCCCAGGCGCATGGTGCCGCCCAGATCGCTCTTCTCAGAGCGGACTTCAACGTTGCCATCTTCGTCACGCCATTCGGTAATCAGGGCCACAACCGGGTATTTACAGTCTGGCACAAATTCCGTCGAGTTGGCGTTTTCCATACCCGCTACGTTGCGCGCGAATTCAATCAGCGCAACCTGCATACCCAGGCAAATGCCCAGATAAGGAATATTGTTCTCACGCGCATAGCGCGCGGTGGCGATCTTACCTTCCACACCGCGGTAGCCGAAGCCGCCCGGGATAAGGATAGCATCTAAATCCTTGAGGATTTCGACGCCGCGCGTTTCCACATCCTGCGAATCGATCAGCTTGATGTTGACGGTAACGCGGTTTTTCAGACCACCGTGTTTCAGCGCTTCAATCACCGACTTGTAGGCGTCCGGCAGTTCAATGTACTTACCGACCATGCCGATGGTGACTTCGCCTGCCGGATTGGCTTCTTCATAGATTACCTGTTCCCATTCGGCCAGGTTTGCTTCCGGACAAGTTAAGCTGAATCGTTTACAAATATAATCGTCCAGCCCCTGAGATTTCAACAGGCCTGGAATTTTATAAATGGAATCGACGTCTTTCAGAGAAATAACAGCCTTTTCCGGAACGTTACAGAACAAAGCAATTTTCGCCCGTTCGTTGGCCGGAACCGCGCGATCGGAGCGGCAAATCAGGATGTCAGGCTGAATACCGATGGAGAGCAGCTCTTTCACGGAGTGCTGAGTCGGTTTGGTTTTGACTTCACCGGCGGCGGCCATGTACGGCACTAAAGTCAGGTGCATAAACAGGGTATGCTCGCGGCCGATCTCTACCGCCATCTGACGAATAGCTTCGAGGAACGGCAGGGATTCGATATCGCCTACGGTACCGCCGATTTCCACCAGCACCACGTCATGGCCTTCGCCGCCAGCCAGTACGCGCTCTTTAATGGCGTTGGTGATGTGCGGAATAACCTGTACGGTTGCGCCCAGATAGTCGCCACGGCGCTCTTTACGCAGCACGTCGGAGTAGATTCGACCGGTGGTGAAGTTGTTGCGACGAGTCATCTTGGTGCGGATGAAACGCTCGTAGTGGCCCAGGTCCAGATCGGTTTCTGCGCCGTCTTCAGTAACGAACACTTCCCCATGCTGGATTGGGCTCATGGTGCCCGGATCGACGTTGATATACGGATCCAGTTTCATGATGGTCACGTTGAGACCACGGGCTTCAAGAATGGCTGCCAGGGAGGCTGCGGCAATGCCTTTACCCAGAGAGGATACGACCCCGCCGGTCACAAAAATATAGTTCGTTGTCATGCTGAACCTGAGAAGTTAGGGTAAAACGATGGAATAACCAGGACGGGAAAGTAGTATACCCGAACATGCGTGACGCCACAAACTTTCATTCTTCCCCTCCCCTTCGTTCTTCAAGTTGCACCTGTGTTGCGACCCGAACAACTCGAAGAGGCAGGCTACATGGTGTTTCAACGACATAACGGAAAGAGAAAATAGACGCTTTTGGCGAAATGTTTTTGACGTAAATCAAGCGCTTGTTATTTATAAAATCACACAAATCGCGCTTGATCACGAAAACTCGTTAGAGATCAGTTTCCTGGCGTTTTACCTGTTGCCATACTTCTTCCATGGTATCGAGGTCGACGCCGGTCATTTCCAGGCCGCGGGCGGCGACAATGCGCTCGACTTCGCGAAAGCGCCGCTCGAATTTGCGGTTCGCTTTTTGCAGCGCCACCTCGGCTTTGACCCCTAAATGGCGGGATAAATTCACCGTGGCGAACAGCAGATCGCCCACTTCCTCTTCCAGTTTCGCTTCATCCACCACCGCCTGCTGCGCTTCATGCATCACTTCATCAATTTCTTCATGCACTTTGTCGAGCACCGGGCCCAGCGAGGTCCAGTCAAAACCGACCGCCGAGCAGCGACGCTGGATTTTATGCGCGCGCATCAGCGCCGGCAGGCTATGCGGAATGTCGTCCAGCGCCGAGTGCTGGGCTTTTTCCGCCCGCTCCGCGCTTTTGATCTGCTCCCAGCGTGCCAGGACTTCGCTGCTGTTTCCCGCGGTGGCATCAGCGAAAATATGGGGATGGCGGCGCTCCAGCTTGTCGCTGATGGCGGCGCAGATATCGTCAAAGTTAAAACGTCCCTCTTCCTGCGCCATCTGCGCATAGAACACCACCTGGAACAGCAGATCGCCCAGCTCACCGCGCAGGTCGTCAAAATCCTCTCGCGAAATAGCGTCCAGCACTTCATAGGTTTCTTCGAGGGTATAGGGGGCGATGGTGGCAAAGGTCTGCTCTTTATCCCACGGGCAGCCGTTTTCCGGGTCGCGCAGGCGGCGCATAATGCCGAGCAAGCGGTCAATCTGAGTCATGTGACAATCCTGGAAATTCAAAAAAAAGTCGGCCGGATAAGGCCTTTCGACCTTATCCGACGTTGCGAAATTGCCGGATGGCGGCTTCGCCTTATCCGGCCTGGAGACGAATTAACCGCCGTGCAGACGACGCGCGTCGATCACATCGGGCACCTGGTTCAGCTTACCGAGCACCCGGCCCAGCACCTGCAGGTTGTAAATCTCGATGGTCATATCGATGGTGGCCAGCTGCTGACGGGTATCGCTGCGGCTGGCAACGCCCAGCACGTTCACCTTCTCATTGGCGAGGATGGTGGTGATATCGCGCAATAACCCGCTGCGATCGTTCGCCTCCACCCTGACCACCAGCGAATATCCCGCCGAGTAGCTTTCGCCCCATACCGCATCGACAATGCGCTCCGGGGCATGCGACTGCAGTTCAGCGAGCTGATCGCAGTCGGCGCGATGCACGGAAATCCCGCGCCCTTGAGTGATAAAGCCGACGATCTCATCGCCCGGGATCGGCTGGCAGCAGCGGGCAATATGGTGCATCAGATTGCCAACCCCTTCCACCACCACCCGGCCATTATCCTTGGTGCGGTTCTGCGGAGCATAGGTTTTCTGCTGCAGCTGCTTCAGCGCTGCCGCATCCTGCTCGGCGGCGCTCGGTTTATTGAACTGCGCCTGCAGGAAGTTGACCATCTGGTTGAGACGGATATCGCCGCCGCCGATGGCCGCCAGCAGTTCATCGAGCTCGTTGAAATTGTAGCGCGGCAGCAGGTGCTTTTCCGCATCCTTCAGGCTGATGCCCAGATGCTCCAGCTCGTCGTCAAGGATCTGCCGGCCGGCAAGAATGTTTTTGTCGCGATCCTGCTTACGGAACCAGGCGTGAATTTTGGAGCGTCCGCGGCTGGTGGTAACGTAGCCGAGGTTAGGGTTGAGCCAGTCGCGGCTCGGGTTCGGCTGCTTCTGGGTAATAATTTCGATCTGATCGCCCATCTGCAGCTGATAGGTAAACGGCACGATGCGGCCGCCAATTTTAGCGCCGATGCAGCGATGACCGACGTCGCTGTGGATATGGTAGGCAAAATCGAGCGGCGTCGACCCCGCCGGCAGGTCCACCACGTCGCCTTTCGGCGTAAAGACATACACCCGGTCGTCAAAGACCTGGCTGCGCACTTCGTCGAGCATTTCGCCGGAGTCGGCCATCTCTTCCTGCCAGGCAATCAGCTTGCGCAGCCAGGCGATACGGTCCTCATAGCCGCGACCACCGCTGGTACCCGCTCCCGCGCCCTCTTTGTACTTCCAGTGCGCGGCCACGCCCAGCTCGGCGTCTTCATGCATCTGCCGGGTGCGGATTTGAATCTCCACCGTCTTGCCGCTCGGCCCCAGCACCACGGTGTGGATAGACTGGTAGCCGTTGGGTTTCGGGTTGGCCACGTAATCATCGAACTCATCCGGCAGATGACGGTAGTGAGTATGAACGATCCCCAGCGCGGCATAACAATCCTGCAACCGCTCGGCCACGATGCGCACCGCGCGAACGTCAAACAGCTCGTCAAAGGCGAGGTGTTTTTTCTGCATTTTGCGCCAGATGCTGTAGATATGCTTCGGCCGACCATAGACCTCGGCCTTGACCCCTTCGGCTTTCATTTCTGCCCGCAGGTGGCCGACGAACTCGTCGATATAATGCTCACGGTCGATACGGCGTTCGTGGAGCAGTTTGGCAATACGCTTGTACTCTGCCGGGTGCAGGTAGCGGAAGCAGTAATCTTCCAGCTCCCACTTCAGCTGGCCGATACCTAAGCGGTTCGCCAGGGGAGCATAGATATTGGTGCACTCTTTCGCCGCCAGCACGCGCTCATCTTCCGGCGCGTCCTTGACCTCGCGCAGATGCGCGATACGTTCGGCAAGCTTGATCACCACGCAGCGGAAATCGTCCACCATCGCCAGCAGCATGCGGCGAATGTTATCCACCTGCTCGGAAGATACTGAGTCGGTATGAGTAGCTTTCAGCTGACGGATGGCGGCCATGTCCCGTACCCCGTGAATCAGGGTCACGACCGATTTACCCACGCTCTCCTGCATAACCGCTTCGCTGACGACTTCGCTGTCGGCCAGCGGGAACAGCAGCGCCGCGCGCAGGGTATCGATATCCATACTTAGGGTGGAGAGGATCTCCACCATTTCGACGCCCCGCCACAGCAGCAGGTCCGCCAGCGGGTGTCCTTGCGTTTTTTCGCGACAATAATCCCAGGTTTCGGCTAAGCGCTCACACGACTGCTGGCTGGAAATCCCCAGACTCGCGATCCATTTCTTCGGGTCAAATTCACCAGCTTTATTAAGATGTGCACTTCTTACCGCAACCATTGTCCTCTCCTTAAGGGACCGGCCTGCCGAAGTCGGCAAGCCTCAACTTTCTACATGTCATCCTGCAGGTCGCGTCAGCATTGATGGCCGGGGCGGCTCTTCTGCGACGTTGTGAATGACCTTATGTAAGCCTGCGCTCAAACAACACCATTGATTCCAGATGACCGGTATGCGGGAACATATCCAGCATCGCCAGGCGTTGAATCTGATATCCAGCCTGCAACAGGGTTTCGCTGTCTCGCGCCAGCGTCGCCGGGTTGCAGGAAACATACACCACCCGCCGCGGCGCCAGTTTTATAATATGCGGCATCACGCCCGGCGCGCCGGCGCGGGCCGGGTCCAGCAGCACTTTATCAAAGCCGTGCTTCGCCCAGGCCTGGCGGGTGACATCCTCTTCCAGATTTTCATGGAAGAAGGTGACATTGGATAAACCATTGAGGGCGGCATTTTCCCGCCCCTTCTCCACCAGCGCCGGCACCCCTTCCACCCCGACCACGTGGGCGGCGCGAGTCGCCAGCGGCAGGGTAAAATTGCCCATCCCGCAGAACAGATCCAGCACCCGGTCTTCGGGCTGCAGATCCAGCCACGCCAGCGCGGTACGCACCATCTGCTGATTCACGCCGTCGTTGACCTGGATAAAATCCCGCGGACTGAACACTAAGCGTAGTCCGTCTGAGGTATACCATGGCGCTTCGCCGTGAATATGTTCCAGTATCTCGCTTTGCGGCGCGAGGTACAGGGAAAGACCGTGAGTTTGCGAAAAACGTTCCAGTTTTTCCCTGTCAGCGGCCGGCAGCGCAGCGGTATGGCGCAGCACCATTAGTGGGCCGTTGTCCGCCAGCACCAGCTCGACGTGGCCAAGGCAGCGTAATGCGCTCAGCGCGCTTAAGCACTCGCGCACGGCGGGCAGCAGCGCCTCAAGTTGGGGCACCAAAACAGGGCACTGCACCACATCGACGATCGCTTTGTCGCTGGCCTGACGAAAACCCATCTGCAATTGTTGGGTCTTTGGCTGATAATTCAAGCTTAAGCGCGCGCGACGGCGATACCCCCACGGCTCGCCGGCGATGATCTCATCCACCTCGCGCTTCATCAGGCGCGCCAGCGCGGCGCGTTTACTTTGCTGCTGAAGCGTGATGCTGGCATGCTGCTGTTGGCAGCCGCCGCAAACGCCAAAATGGGGGCAGCGCGGCGCCTGGCGCTGCGGGCTGTCGGTCAGACGGCGTTTCACCTGGGCGCGGGCGTACTGCTTTTTGTCTTCCACCAGCACCACCTCAGCCTGCTCCTGCGGCAGCACGCCGCCGACGAACAGCGCTTTCCCCTGGTGGCGGGCCACGCCCTGGCCAAAGGGATCGAGGTCGTTGACTGTAACGGTTATGATCTGGCGCGTCGTCACACGCCGTTTTGCAGAGTAGAATTGCGCCATCGTAGAGAGTTGTCTCAATCAAATAAAACGAGCTCGTTCAGAGCGGCAGCGCCGCGAAGCGCACCGACGCGCACCGAACGATGATGTCTATATTCTCCCATAATGGAACCGCATGACCAACTACAGCCTGCGTGCTCGCATGATGATTCTGATTCTGGCGCCAACCGTCCTGATAGGGCTGTTGCTCAGTGTTTTCTTTGTCGCTCACCGTTATAACGACCTGCAACGTCAGCTGGAGGACGCCGGCACCAGCATTATTGAGCCGCTGGCGGTCTCCAGCGAATATGGCATGAATCTGCAAAACCGCGAATCCATCGGCCAGTTGATCAGCGTTCTGCATCGTCGCCACTCGGAGATCGTGCGGGCCATCTCGGTGTACGATTCGCATAACCGCCTGTTTGTCACCTCCAATTACCAGCTCAACCCCAGCGACCTGCAGATCCCAAAAGGCGAGGCGTTTCCCCGTCGTCTCAGCGTCATCCGCGACGGCGACATGATGATCCTGCGCACGCCGATCGTCTCGGAAAGTTATTCGCCGGATGAATCCCCCGAATCCGATGCCAAAATGCCGGGCAATATGCTGGGCTACGTCGCGCTGGAGCTGGATCTGAAATCGGTCCGCCTGCAGCAGTACAAAGAGATTTTCATCTCCAGCGTGATGATGCTGTTCTGCATCGGCATTGCGCTGATCTTCGGCTGGCGCCTGATGCGCGACGTCACCGGCCCTATCCGCAATATGGTCAATACCGTCGACCGCATCCGCCGTGGGCAGCTGGACAGTCGGGTCGAGGGCTTTATGCTCGGCGAGCTGGATATGCTGAAAAACGGCATCAACTCGATGGCCATGTCGCTGGCGGCGTACCATGAGGAGATGCAGCACAACGTCGACCAGGCCACCTCCGATCTGCGGGAAACCCTTGAGCAGATGGAGATTCAGAACGTCGAACTGGACCTGGCGAAAAAGCGCGCCCAGGAGGCGGCGCGCATTAAGTCTGAATTCCTGGCCAATATGTCCCACGAACTGCGCACCCCGCTCAATGGGGTGATCGGCTTTACCCGCCTGACGCTGAAAACCGATCTCAACGCCACGCAGCGCGACCACCTGACCACCATCGAACGCTCGGCCAATAATCTGCTGGCGATCATCAACGACGTGCTCGACTTTTCCAAGCTGGAGGCGGGGAAACTCATCCTGGAGAGTATTCCGTTCCTGCTGCGCACCTCGCTTGATGAGGTGGTCACCCTGCTGGCGCATTCCGCGCATGATAAGGGGCTGGAGCTGACGCTGAACATTAAGAACAACGTGCCGGATAACGTCATCGGCGACCCGCTGCGTCTGCAGCAGATTGTGACCAACCTCGTGGGCAACGCCATCAAATTTACCGAGCACGGTAATATCGACGTGCTGGTGGAGCAGCGGGCCATCAGTAATTCGCGGGTGCAGATCGAAATTCAGATCCACGATACCGGCATTGGCATCCCCGAGCGCGATCAGTCCCGGCTGTTCCAGGCCTTCCGTCAGGCCGATGCCAGTATTTCACGCCGCCACGGCGGCACCGGGCTCGGGCTGGTGATCACCCAGCGTCTGGTCAAGGAGATGGGCGGCGATATCTCGTTTCACAGTCAGCCGAACCGCGGCTCCACCTTCTGGTTCCATATCAACCTCGATCTCAACCCGAACGCCATCCCGGATATGCTGAATACCGACGGGCTGGCGGGCAAGCGTCTGGCCTATGTGGAAGCCAACGCGACGGCGGCGCAGTGCACGCTGGAGATGCTGGCCGCCACGCCGCTGGAGGTGATCTACAGCCCCACCTTCTCCTCGCTGGCGGAAGCCCAGTACGACATTCTGCTGGTCGGTATCCCGGTCTCAATGCGCGATTTGTCACCACACCGGGAAAAATTAGCCAAAGCCTGCGCGATGTCAGACAACGTACTGCTGGCTCTGCCGTGTCATGCCCAGGTTAGCGCCGAAGCCCTGAAACGCGATGGCGTCGCCGCCTGCCTGTTGAAACCGCTCACCACCACCCGTTTACTGCCAGCGCTGGTGGCCACCAATCATGCGACAGCCTCCGCGCCGTTGACGCAGGCCGACAGCCATAAGCTGCCGATGACCGTGATGGCCGTCGACGACAACCCGGCAAACCTGAAGCTCATTGGCGCCCTGCTGGATGACCTTGTGCAGCAGGTGATCCTCTGCGACAGCGGCCAGCAGGCGGTGGACAAGGCCAAGCAACTGCAGATGAATCTGATCCTGATGGATATTCAGATGCCGGATATGGACGGCATCCGCGCTTGTGAGCTTATCCATCATCTGCCGCATCACCAGCTAACGCCGGTTATCGCCGTCACCGCACACGCCCTGGAGGGCCAGCGCGAGAAGCTCCTGAGCGCCGGCATGAACGACTATCTGGCGAAGCCGATCGAAGAAGAGAAACTGCACGCCCTGCTGCTGCGCTATCAGCCCGGAGTACACAGCATCGCCCCGGCGGCGATACCGCCCACAGAGCCGGTAATCGACCATAACCAGACGCTCGACTGGCAGCTGGCGCTGCGCCAGGCGGCGATGAAGCCAGATCTGGCGAGGGAGATGCTGCAGATGCTGATCGCTTTTATGCCGGAGGTACGTAACAAAGTGGAAGAGCAACTGGTTGGCGAGCAGCCGGAAGGGCTGGTGGATCTGATCCACAAACTGCATGGCAGCTGCAGCTACAGCGGCGTGCCGCGGCTGAAAAAGCTGTGCCACACCCTGGAGAGCCAGCTGCGCGCAGGCACCGCCGCCGAGGATCTGGAGCCGGAGCTGCTTGAGCTGTTAGATGAGATGGACAATGTGGCGCGCGAAGCGTGCCGGATGGGGGTGTAAACCCCGGATAGCGGCGCTATGCGCCTCATCCGGGCTACGCCCTACGGTCCGGTATTCGGTTGGTAGCCCCGGTAAGCGTAAGCGCCACCGGGGATGGTTCCCGGATCGCGGTGCTACGCACCTTATCCGGGCTACAAATACCACTGCGCCAGCCGGGATCCCTCAATTACAGCTTACCGCCCATCTGCAAAACCGCGGCGACGTTTCGCGCCGTCATCCGCAGATTGGCGGCGGCATTGGCCAGCGCTTCATCCAGAGTGCAGATGGTGTACAACACGCTGAATACCGCATCCAGCCCGTGCTGATGCACGACGCCGACATCGGCGGTCAGGCTGCCGGCAATCCCGATCACCGGTACGTTAAATCGCTTCGCCACCCGGGCCACCCCCACCGGCACCTTACCGTGGATAGTCTGACTGTCGATACGCCCTTCGCCGGTGATCACTAAATCAGCATCCGCCACCCGCTCCGCCAGCTGCAGCGCATCGGTGACAATCTCAATGCCCGGGCGCAGCTGAGCGCCGCAAAACGCATACAGCGCCGCGCCCATCCCGCCCGCCGCGCCGCCGCCTTCCAGGCTCAGCACGTCGCAATCTAAATCACGGGCGATGATCCGGGCATAGTGCCGCAGGCCGCCGTCAAGCCGGTCAATCATTTGCGCCGTCGCCCCTTTTTGCGGGCCGAATACCGCGCTGGCGCCCTGCGGGCCGGTCAACGGGTTGGTAACGTCGCAGGCCACTTCAATCCGACAATCTGCCAGCCGTGGATCCAGCTCGCTAAGATCGATGCGCGCCAGCGTCTCCAGCGCACCGCCCCCTGGCGCGATCTGCTGACCGTCGGCGGTCAGCAGTTTCGCCCCCAGCGCCTGCGCCATGCCGGCGCCGCCGTCATTGGTCGCGCTGCCGCCAATGCCAATAATGATCTGCCGCACACCAGCGTCCAGCGCATGGCGGATGAGCTCCCCGGTGCCCCAGGAGGTGGTCAGCAGCGGGTTACGCTGCGCCGGGGGAACGCTTTCCAGCCCGCTGGCCGCCGCCATTTCGATAAAGGCGCACTGGCGATCGCCGGACAGCCCATAAAATGCCTCTACCGGCTCCCCCAGCGGCCCGGTCACCGTCAGCGGAACCTGATGCCCGCCGGTCGCCGCCACCATGGCTTCCACCGTCCCTTCCCCGCCGTCGGCAACCGGCAGCCTGACATATTCCGCGTCAGGATAAATCTCGCGAAAGCCTTGCTCTATCGCACTGGCTACTTCCAGCGCGCTCAGGCTCTCCTTCCAGGAATCCGGTGCGATCACTATTTTCATCTGCAGTCCTTACTCTGAGCTAACCCTTGTGGCTATCGCGCAATGCCGGCCCCCGCAGAGGCCGGCGGCCTTTTAGCGCACCATGCATGGACGCTTGTTGTCAAAGGTCCAGCCCGGGATCAGGTACTGCATCGCCATCGCATCGTCGCGGGCGCCAAGGCCATGTTTCTTATATAGCTCATTTGCCTGCATTACGCGGTCCATATCCAGCTCAACCCCCAGACCCGGCGTGCTCGGCACCTGCACCATTCCGCCTTTAATTTCAAATGGTTGTTTGGTCAGACGCTGATTGCCCTCCTGCCAGATCCAGTGGGTATCGATAGCGGTGATCTTGCCCGGCGCCGCAGCCGCAACGTGGGTGAACATCGCCAGCGACACGTCGAAGTGGTTATTAGAGTGCGAACCCCATGTCAGGCCAAACTCATGGCACATCTGCGCCACGCGAACCGATCCCTGCATGGTCCAGAAGTGCGGGTCCGCCAGCGGGATATCCACCGACTGCAGGGAGAGCGT
The DNA here is from genome assembly GCF_046602535.1 of Klebsiella sp. 1SOBk10mer. Lineage (NCBI taxonomy): Bacteria > Pseudomonadati > Pseudomonadota > Gammaproteobacteria > Enterobacterales > Enterobacteriaceae > Klebsiella > Klebsiella sp. 1SOBk10mer. The sequence continues at coordinate 138,993 of NZ_JBKIUP010000004.1, read as the reverse complement.
ATGGCCCATCTGCCGCCAGTCGGTAGCGATCATATTGGTGGCGGTCGGCAGGCCCGTCGCGCGACGGAACTCCGCCATCACTTCGCGGCCGGAGAAGCCCTGCTCAGCGCCGCACGGATCCTCCGCATAGGCCAGTACTCCCTTCAGCTGCTTGCCAATCTGAATCGCTTCTTCAAGCAGCCAGGCGCCGTTCGGATCGAGGGTCACGCGGGCATTCGGGAAGCGCTTCGCCAGGGCGCTGATCGCTTCGGCCTCTTCAAAACCGGCCAGCACGCCGCCCTTCAGCTTAAAGTCGTTGAAGCCATATTTTTCATACGCCGCTTCCGCGAGGCGGACCACCGCATCCGGCGTCATCGCCTCTTCATGGCGCAGGCGATACCACTCGCATTGTTCATCCGGCTGGCTCTGATAGGCCAGCGGCGTGGCGTGGCGGTTACCGATAAAGAACAGGTAGCCCAGCATTTCAACTTCGCTGCGCTGTTGTCCATCGCCGAGCAGCGAGGCGACGTTGACCCCAAGGTGCTGACCCAGCAGGTCCAGCAGCGCCGCTTCGATTCCGGTCACCACGTGAATGGTGGTGCGCAGGTCAAAGGTCTGCAGGCCGCGGCCGCCGGCGTCACGGTCGGCGAACTGATTGCGCACCGCACCGAGCACGTTTTTATACTCGCCCAGCGTTTTGCCCACCACCAGCGGAATGGCATCCTCCAGAGTCTGGCGAATTTTTTCGCCCCCCGGAATTTCACCGACGCCTGTATGGCCGGCGTTATCTTTGATAATCACGATATTGCGGGTGAAGTACGGAGCGTGGGCCCCGCTCAGATTCATCAGCATACTGTCATGGCCGGCAACCGGGATCACCTGCATGGTGGTGACAACGGGCGTGGAAGAGAAAGTCGTCATAGCATCATCCTTTTGTAATTAGTGGCGGCCGAAAACGGGACGTTTGCGGTCGAATGTCCAGCCGGGGATCAGGTACTGCATCGGGCCCGCGTCGTTGCGTGCGCCGCCCGGCAGCGCTTTATAGGCCTCATGGGCTTTGCGCACCTGCTCCCAGTCAAGTTCCACGCCGAGTCCCGGCGCGTCTGGCACGGCAATCTTGCCGTTAATAATCTGCAACGGATTTTTGGTCAGGCGCGCCTCGCCTTCCTGCCAGATCCAGTGGGTGTCGATGGCGGTGGGCTGACCCGGCGCCGCGGCGCCGACGTGGGTAAACATCGCCAGGGAAATATCAAAATGGTTGTTGGAATGGCAGCCCCAGGTCAGCCCCCATTCGTCGCACAGCTGCGCCACTCGTACCGCGCCGGAGAGCGTCCAGAAGTGCGGGTCCGCCAGCGGAATATCGACGGCGTTGAGCATCACCGCATGACCCATCTCGCGCCAGTTAGTGGCGATCATATTGGTGGCGACCGGTAGCCCAGTGGCGCGGCGGAACTCGGCCATCACCTCCCGGCCGGAAAAACCCTGCTCGGCGCCGCACGGATCTTCGGCGTAGGTCAGAACATCCTGCAGCCCTTTGCACAGGGCGATCGCCTCATCCAGCAGCCAGGCGCCGTTAGGATCGACGGTGATGCGCGCGTCCGGAAAGCGCTTTTTCAGCGCCCGGGCGGTGTCAATTTCCTGCTCGCCGGGCAGCACGCCGCCCTTCAGCTTAAAGTCTTTGAAACCGTAGCGATCCTGAGCGGCTTCCGCCAGGCGCACCACCGCTTCGCTGCTCAACGCCTGCTGGTGGCGCAGGCGATACCATTCGTGATCGCCCGGCGTATGGTCCAGATAACCAAGGTCGGTTTTCTGCCGATCGCCGATATAGAACAGGTAGCCCAGCACGGTGACGGCATCACGCTGCTTGCCCGGCCCCAGCAGCTCGCAGACCGGCACATTGAGCACTTTGCCGAGCAGATCGAGCAGCGCGGCCTCCAGCGCCGCTACCGCGTTGACTTTCAGTTCAAAGGTCCACGCCCCTTTGCCAAAGGTGTCGAAATCCGCCGCCTGATTGCCTTTGTGTACCTGCTGCACCACGCGATTCAGCCTGGCGACCTCCTGACCTACCACCTGCGGGATCGCCGCCAGCAGCGTCTGGTAGATAACCTCACCGCCAGGGGCTTCGCCCACGCCGGTGTTGCCGGCGTTATCGGTCAACACCACGATATTGCGGGTAAACCAGGCGTTATGCGCCCCACCGATGTTCAGCAGCATGCTGTCGTGTCCGGCCACCGGAATGACCTTCATCTCTGTAATAATCGGGCTGGATTGGGTAGTCATGATTAACGTCCCGCTACAGGTTTCAGTTCAATACGTTTGATGTCGCCCACCAGCACCAGGTAGCTCAGCACTGCCACCAGGGCATGGATGCCGACGTAAACCAGCGCCCCGTTGAACGAGCCGGTGGTGCCGACGATATAGCCGATAGCGATCGGGGTGACGATACCGGAGATATTGCCGAACATGTTGAACAGGCCGCCGGAAAGACCGCTAATCTCTTTCGGCGCGGTATCCGCCATCACCGCCCAGCCAAGCGCGCCGATCCCTTTGCCGAAGAAGGCCATCGCCATAAAGCCAATCACCATCCACTCCACGTTGACATAGTTACACATCAGCATGGTCATGGAGAGCAGCATCCCCAGTACTATCGGCGTTTTGCGGGCAATGTTCAGCGAGCCGGTGCGACGCATTAACCAGTCAGAGATCACCCCGCCCAGCACCCCGCCGACGAACCCGCACACCGCCGGAACGGAGGCGACAAACCCCGCTTTGAGGATCGACATGCCGCGCGCCTGCACCAGGTAAACCGGGAACCAGGTAATAAAGAAATAGGTCAGGGCGTTAATGCAGTACTGACCGATATAGATGCCGATCATCATCCGCGATCCGATCAGCTGCTTGATTTGGCCCATTTTGACGCTGAACGGCACCTTCTGCGCGCTGCTCTTTTGATCCATGTTGATCAGGGCGCCGCCTTCGGCGATATATTCCAGTTCCTTCTTGTTTACTCCCGGATGGTTGTTCGGATCGTGGATCACTTTCAGCCAGACAAAGCTAATCACAATCCCCAGGCCGCCCATAAAGAAGAAGACGTGCGACCAGCCCACCTCATGCGTCAGCCAGCCCATGATCGGCGCGAAGATAACGGTGGCAAAGTACTGAGCGGAGTTGAAGATCGCCACCGCCGTGCCGCGCTCCTGCGCCGGGAACCAGGCGGCCACGATACGGCTGTTACCCGGGAACGACGGCGATTCGGCCAGGCCAACGAGGAAACGCAGGGTAAACAGCGCGACGATAATGCCAAAGCCGCTGAAGATGTCGACGAAGCCCTGCAGCAGGGTAAACATCGACCAGATGAAGATCGACCAGAAATAGACGCGCTTCGAACCGAAGCGGTCGAGCAGCCAGCCGCCCGGGATCTGGCCGATGACATAAGCCCATGAGAACGCGGAGAAGACATACCCCATCCCCACCGGATCCAGGCCGATATCTTTGGCCATTTCCGAACCGGCGATCGACAGCGTCGCCCGGTCGCCATAGTTAAAAGAGGTGACGATAAACAGCATCACCACTATCCAGTAGCGGGCATTGGTGCGCTTTTCAGCCGCCGTCGCCGCCTGACTTAATGAACTCATTGTTGTACTCCTGAATCATAGCGTTTAGCTACGTTCATTCTGAACAGCACAACCTGTAGGGTAATCAGAATGACGTGGTCGTGTTTTGATAGTTGTCGTTATATCTGGCACTGCATTTGTCACTGGCTGGAGCAGTATATGAAGAGGCACACCGCGGCTCACCGTGCATCTACACAGCTTTTACGCCGCTATTGCAGGTGGTTTATGGCGTATGCCTGAAAGAATGGGGGGAAGTTCACGGAAATGAAAAACCAGCGCCGCGGGTGGTCAAAAGGGCAGCAAAAAGAGCCGGAGTGTGAAATACCTCTCTTGACGCGGTGAAACTGGCTAGCTTAACCCATGATATTGCTAAGGATATTGTGCATTTGCCTGAAGGCGTGCGGCCCGAAAAGGGCTACACTTTTGCTGTCCGCGTATCTGGCCGCGACAGCTTGAAAGGGCGCCCTCTGCGTAGGGAGAGGGCAGCGCTTTTATTCTAGCAGGGTAGCCCACTGCTCAACCCATGGATTAGAGACGCTCTCCGGCTCCGGATCTTCGCTGGCGTCAATCTTCAGCATCTCGCCGATGCGCTTCGCGCCCTGCTCCTGCAGTAGCTGATCGAACTTCAGGCCGCCGCCGCAAAAGTTGGCGTAGGTGCTGTCGCCCAGCGCGATAATGCCGTAACGCAGGTGAGGTTGATACATATCTTTGATGCCCTCATACAGCGGGACGATGCTGTCCGGCAGATCGCCCTGCCCGGTGGTGGAGGTGACCACCAGCACATACTTCCCCGTATAGGATTCCCAGTCGTTGACCTGCGGATCCTCATACACGGTAGCCTTGTGTCCCAGTCCGCTGAGGATCGCTTCTGCTTCTTCCGCAACCAGCAGCGAGTTGCCGTACATGGTGCCGACAAAAATTCCGACTTCCGCCATGCTATTATCTCCCAGGATTGTCCTTATTCTCTTCATCCTGACCGCAGTCGTCGGCAAACTCAACCCTTTCATTTAGCGGGAGAAGCCCGCGCCAGCCAAACTGCGACAGCGCACGCATCCAGACGTCGTCAAAACCGGCGCGCAGGGTCAGCGGCTCACCGGTAAAGGGATGAGTTAACGACAGTTCGCTGGCGTGCAGCATCAGGCGGTGGCAGCCGAAATGCTCCGCGGCGCTGCGGTTTTGCCGCAGATCGCCGTGCTTGCTGTCGCCGAGGATCGGATGACGCAGGTGGGCCAGATGGCGGCGCAGCTGGTGCTTGCGGCCGGTTTTCGGCTCCAGTTCCACCAGCCCGTAGCGCGTGGTGGGATAACGCCCGGTAGCGACCGGCATCTCTACCGTCGCCAGACCACGATAATGGGTCACCGCCGGCTGCGGGCCTTTATCTTCGCGGGCGAACTTATCGGCGATTTTATCCAGCTCTTCCACCAGCGGATAATCGAGCAGCGCCTCTTCCATCAGCCAGCCGCGGACGATCGCATGGTAGCGCTTCTGGATCTGATGCTGCTCGAACTGCTGCGCCAGCAGCCGACCCGCCTCGCTTGACAGCCCCATGAGCAGGACGCCGGAGGTGGGCCGGTCGAGGCGATGGGCGGTAAAAACGTGCTGACCGATCTGGTCGCGCACGGTCTGCATCACCACCACTTTCTCATCGCGATCGAGCCAGCTGCGGTGCACCAGCCAGCCCGACGGTTTGTTGACCGCCACCAGCCAGTCGTCCTGGTAGATTATCTCCAGCATCAGGCCTGCTCACCGGCAAACAGCGCGTCCAGCAGCAGCAGCTCCGCCAGCATGGATTCGCGAACCGGGTGGGCTTGATCCAGCGCCATTTCGTAATACGGCGCAACGGCGAAATTTTGCGGCAGCGGCTGGCCGCTCTCCAGCAGCTGATGCATACGCGGGATCAGGACCCACTGCAGCCACTCCAGCGGCTCCAGGGTATCCAGGCAAAACGGCTTATCGCTGGCGAAGGCGCTGCTGTCCGGCGCCGTCTCCTGCCAGTGTTCTGTTTCGCGCAGCAGGGCTTCAATGGCGCGCAGGCGATCGCGCACGCTATCGTGAAGAGTCATGGGGGAAACCTCGATGAGTTAAAAACCGGGCGCAGGATAGCAAATCCGCAGGAGAAATAAAAAAAGGGAGCACTGTATAAACAGTGCTCCCGGTTCGTTTTGCAGCATTCCCGCTACATTGGTGCTCCCTGCTCGTCCTTGAAAACTTTTCCTGAGGTCTCCTGACCATGTTCATCCATAAACTCGTGCATCCTGCTTTCACACCACCCCGATGTGAAATGACTTATCCTTAAGTTTGTCCCGATCTTCCTGATCCACCGTTCATCCTGAGCGGCTCTCATTCTCCATCCTGGAGGTGTCCATTACGCGATCCTGCGTTATCCTTGCTTCATCCTGAAGCCTGTCCTTGCAACGCCATCCTGGCGGGTCCTGCAGAAGCGCCATCATCCTGATGTTCGCTTCATTTCGCGACTTCCTGTCGACAGACATAGGATCACTGATTCTGCCTCTTCTTACAACCCTTCTTGAGACAATCTCTTAAGATTAGTCCCCACTCAAAAGGACGAAAAAATTAAGATCTAATTTAATACCAATAACTTAACAAAAAAAGATTGGATTAAATTTGCCTTAAATGATGATGATCTCTTACAGGTTTTGTAAGAGATCTCTCACAAATGACCAGGCAGACTGGATTACAGCACCGGCTCAAGCTGGTTGAGGAAACCCGCAAGCGAGGGGGAAAGGGTGAGGCGTTTGGCGGTGCCGAGGGTCTCTTTGACGACTTCACCGCTGAGATTACAGACGGAAATGACATCCAGTTCACTCTCGAGGGTAGCGATGAACAGCGTCGGCGCCAGCTTCAGCCGCTTCTGCACCACCAGGTGCCCGATGAGGTTTTCCTGCACCCGCTGGAAATCCTCTTCACTCCAGGTCTGCAGCAGCGTTAGCGTTTCGCCGGCGAACCGGCCGGTCATATCGCCGGCAAACTGAGTGGTATAATAAGAATGAAGCGGCTGTTGTACCACAATATCCAGGGCGCGTTCAACCGCACTGATATTTTGCGCCAGCGAAAACGGCTGCGGCTGCCAGAAAACGGCCTCGTCCTGGGTGTCGACGACGCAAGGCGACGGAACGCCGTAAAGCTCTTCACTGCGCGGCAGGCTGTGGCGCTGCTGCTGCCAGGCGGCGCAATAACGTTGGGTAAAAGCATGCAGCGCTTCTGCGGTCTGATGGTCCACCGGTTTCTCTCTTCACGTTAGACAGGATACACTGGGGTAATAGTGTACCCGCTTTACTATGGTGAAACATGTCTTCTTACGATAATCATCAGGCGCTGGCCGGCCTGACGCTCGGTAAATCAACCGATTACCGCGATACCTATGACGCCTCGCTGCTGCAGGGCGTTCCGCGCAGCCTTAACCGCGACCCGCTTGGCCTGCATGCCGACAACCTGCCGTTTCACGGCGCCGATATCTGGACGCTCTACGAACTCTCCTGGCTGAACGGCAAAGGCCTGCCGCAGGTGGCCGTCGGCAACGTCGAACTGCCCGACACCACCGTCAATCTGGTGGAATCAAAAAGCTTTAAGCTCTATCTCAACAGCTTCAACCAGACGCGTTTCGCCAGCTGGCAGGAGGTTGAAGAGACGCTGACCCGCGATCTGAGCGCCTGCGCGCAGGGCGAGGTCAAGGTGTCGCTGTACCGTCTGGATGAACTGGAAGGCCAGCCGATTGCCCACCTGCACGGCGCCTGCATCGACGATCAGGATATCGAGATCGATAACTATCAGTTCAGCGCCGACTACCTGCAGGGCGCCGCCAGCGGCAAAATCGTGGAAGAGACGCTGGTCAGCCATCTGCTGAAGTCCAACTGCCTGATCACCCACCAGCCGGACTGGGGCTCGGTGCAGATCCAGTATCGTGGGGCGAAAATCGACCGCGAGCAGCTCCTGCGCTATCTGGTTTCTTTTCGCCACCATAACGAATTCCATGAGCAGTGCGTCGAGCGCATCTTTAACGATATTCTCCGTTTCTGCCAGCCGGAATCGCTTTCCGTTTACGCCCGCTATACTCGACGCGGTGGTCTGGATATCAACCCCTGGCGCAGCAACGGCGACTTTTCCCCTGCCACCGGCCGCCTCGCCCGACAATAATAAACATTTTCACAATTTGCGTGCGTTTAGGCGCGCGCAAGGTTGTGAAAACGCCGCTCGCAGGGCTATTGTAATCACAGGAAGACCATAAGCGTCCTGTAAGGAGTTCACTTGATTACACATGTTAGCCCGCTTGGTTCAATGGATATGCTGTCGCAGCTGGAAGTGGATATGCTTAAGCGCACCGCCAGCAGCGACCTGTATCAACTGTTTCGCAACTGCTCGCTTGCTGTGCTCAACTCGGGGAGCCTGACCGATAACAGCAAGGAGCTCCTGTCCCGTTTTGAAAATTTCGATATTAACGTGCTACGTCGCGAACGCGGCGTGAAGCTGGAACTGATCAACCCGCCGGAAGACGCCTTCGTTGACGGGCGCATTATTCGTTCCCTGCAGGCCAACCTGTTCGCCGTACTGCGCGACATCCTCTTCGTGTACGGCCAGATCCACAATACCGTTCGCTTCCCGAACCTCGATCTCGAAAGTTCGGTCCATATCACCAACCTGGTGTTCTCGATCCTGCGCAACGCCCGCGCGCTACACGTCGGCGAAGCGCCGAACATGATCGTCTGCTGGGGCGGCCACTCGATCAACGAAAACGAATATCTCTACGCCCGCCGCGTCGGTACGCAGCTGGGACTGCGGGAACTGAATATCTGCACCGGCTGCGGGCCTGGCGCGATGGAAGCGCCGATGAAAGGCGCCGCCGTCGGCCACGCGCAGCAGCGCTACAAAGACAGCCGCTTTATCGGCATGACCGAACCGTCCATTATCGCCGCAGAACCGCCAAACCCGCTGGTCAATGAACTGATCATCATGCCGGACATCGAAAAGCGTCTGGAGGCCTTCGTGCGCATCGCCCACGGGATCATCATCTTCCCGGGCGGCGTCGGCACCGCCGAAGAACTGCTCTACCTGCTGGGTATTCTGATGCATCCGGATAACAAAGCGCAGGTGCTGCCGCTGATCCTCACCGGACCGAAAGAGAGCGCTGACTACTTCCGCGTGCTGGACGAATTTATCACCCATACCCTGGGCGAATCCGCCCGTCGCCACTACCGGATCATCATCGACGACCCGGCGGAAGTGGCGCGGCAGATGAAAAAAGCGATGCCGCTGGTGAAAGAGAGCCGTCGCGAGACCGACGACGCCTACAGCTTCAACTGGTCGATTCGTATCTCGCCGGACCTGCAGATGCCGTTTGATCCGACCCATGAAAACATGGCCAACCTCAAACTCTCCCCGGACCAGCCGGTGGAAGTGCTGGCCGCCGACCTGCGCCGCGCCTTCTCCGGCATTGTCGCAGGTAACGTCAAAGAGGTGGGCATCCAGGCCATCGAGCAGTACGGTCCATACAAGCTGCACGGCGACCCGGAGATGATGCGCCGCATGGACGATCTGCTGCAGGGCTTCGTCGCCCAGCACCGCATGAAGCTTCCTGGCGGTACCGCCTATATTCCCTGCTACGAAATCATCGCCTGATTTCCGTCCCGCCGGGGCAGCGCCTGTTGCCCCGGCGGGCACGCTTTCTCTGACTTCCAAAACGCGCCAAAAACCTTTCTGTGACTAATCAAACACCTGAATTGTTTTTACATAGCCAATCGTTTGCGTTAGTAAAAACTGCGACAATTATCACTGCAAAAAATGGTTTTAAGCGCAAAAACGTCGACCACTTCTCTTTTTTACAGTAAATCCCTCGTTATTACGCCGCCCCGCTTTTATCTCATATGCTGCAAATGGTAGCCTGCGCGCCACAAATCGCTGGCTGATCACCAGAAACAGGCTGTTGGACTAAAAATACGCACATTGAAAGTGGATTATTGCATTTGAGATCGCGATCACTGATGCATAAACCATATAAATGTATCTTTCCGGCCCAATTATTACGGAGAAAATTTCTAAAAAAACCGTAATTAAACGAATTTCGTGTTACGCAATTGTATTTGTTCATTAGATTTTGTTGATTCCTCCAGGAGATACAGATGGAAACCACTCAAACCAGCACCATCGTTTCGGGCGAAACCCGCAGCGGATGGCGTAAAACCGACACCATGTGGATGCTGGGCCTGTACGGTACAGCGATCGGCGCGGGCGTCTTGTTCCTGCCGATCAACGCCGGCGTCGGCGGCATGATCCCCCTGATTATCATGGCGATTCTGGCCTTCCCGATGACCTTCTTCGCCCACCGCGGTATGACCCGCTTCGTGCTCTCCGGCAAAAACCCGGGCGAAGACATTACTGAAGTGGTTGAAGAACACTTCGGCGTAGGCGCAGGTAAGCTGATTACCCTGCTCTACTTCTTCGCTATCTATCCAATCCTGTTGGTCTACAGCGTGGCGATCACCAATACCGTCGAAAGCTTCATGGCGCACCAGCTGCACATGACGCCGCCGCCGCGCGCTATTCTGTCGCTGATCCTGATCGTCGGCATGATGACTATCGTGCGTTTCGGTGAGCAGATGATTGTAAAAGCGATGAGCGTGCTGGTGTTCCCGTTCGTTATCGCCCTGATGGTGTTGGCGCTGTACCTGATCCCGCAGTGGAACGGCGCGGCGCTGGAGACCCTCTCCCTGAGCGGCGCCTCCGTCACCGGCAACGGCCTGCTGATGACCCTGTGGCTGGCGATCCCGGTAATGGTCTTCTCTTTCAACCACTCGCCGATCATCTCCTCCTTCGCGGTTGCCAAGCGTGAAGAGTACGGCGAAGGCGCCGAGAAAAAATGCTCCAGCATCCTGGCTCGCGCCCACATCATGATGGTGCTGACCGTGATGTTCTTCGTCTTCAGCTGCGTCCTGAGCCTCTCTCCGGCAGACCTGGCGGCGGCGAAAGAGCAGAACATCTCGATTCTGTCTTACCTGGCGAACCACTTTAACGCGCCAATCATTGCCTGGATGGCGCCGATCATCGCGATGATCGCCATCACCAAATCCTTCCTCGGCCACTACCTTGGCGCCCGCGAAGGCTTTAACGGCATGGTGATTAAGTCCCTGCGCGGTAAAGGCAAATCGATCGAAATCAACAAACTGAACAAGCTGACCGCGCTGTTCATGCTGGTTACCACCTGGATTGTAGCGACGCTGAACCCGAGCATCCTCGGCATGATCGAGACCCTGGGCGGCCCGATTATCGCGATGATCCTGTTCCTGATGCCGATGTACGCGATTCAGAAAGTGCCGGCGATGCGTAAATACAGCGGCCACGTTAGCAACGTCTTCGTGGTGATTATGGGTCTGATTGCCATCTCCGCGATCTTCTACTCGCTGTTCAGCTAATTCAGTCAACACCTCCCCCCCGCGCCGCTGAACGGCGGCGCGCTTTCCGACAGCACGGGAATACATATGATCAGCGTATTCGATATCTTTAAAATCGGCATTGGCCCTTCCAGCTCCCATACCGTTGGACCGATGAAAGCGGGCAAACAATTTACTGACGACCTGATCGCGCGCGGCCTGCTGGCCGAGGTGAGCAAAGTCGTCGTCGACGTCTACGGCTCCCTCTCCCTGACCGGTAAAGGCCACCATACCGATATCGCGATTATCATGGGGCTCGCCGGCAACCTGCCGGACACCGTCGACATTGACGCCATTCCGGGATTTATTCAGGACGTTAACACCCACGGTCGCCTGATGCTGGCCAACGGCCAGCACGAAGTGGACTTCCCGGTCGATCAGTGCATGAATTTCCATGCCGACAACCTGTCGCTGCATGAGAACGGCATGCGCATCACCGCCCTGGCCGGCGACCAGGTGCTCTACAGCCAGACGTACTACTCCATCGGCGGCGGCTTTATCGTCGATGAAGCGCACTTCGGCCAGACCACTGACGCGCCGGTGGCCGTCCCTTACCCCTATAAAAACGCCGCCGACCTGCAGCGTCACTGCCGCGAAACCGGGCTGTCGCTCTCCGGCCTGATGATGCAGAACGAACTGGCGCTACACAGTAAAGAGGCACTGGAGCAACACTTCGCCGCGGTGTGGGAAGTGATGAGCGCCGGGATTGAGCGCGGCATTACCACCGAAGGCGTCCTGCCGGGCAAACTGCGCGTTCCGCGCCGGGCCGCCGCGCTGCGCCGCATGCTGGTGAGCCAGGACACCACCAACAGCGACCCGATGGCGGTGGTCGACTGGATCAATATGTTCGCCCTCGCGGTGAACGAAGAGAACGCCGCCGGCGGCCGGGTGGTAACCGCGCCGACCAACGGCGCCTGCGGTATCGTGCCGGCAGTGCTGGCCTATTACGACAAGTTTATCCGCAAGGTGAACAGCAACTCCCTGGCCCGCTATATGCTGGTGGCCAGCGCGATTGGTTCGCTGTATAAGATGAACGCCTCGATCTCCGGCGCCGAAGTGGGTTGCCAGGGTGAAGTGGGCGTCGCCTGCTCAATGGCGGCGGCCGGTCTGGCGGAACTGCTGGGCGGCAGCCCGGGCCAGGTGTGCATCGCGGCAGAGATCGCCATGGAGCATAACCTCGGTCTGACCTGCGACCCGGTCGCCGGCCAGGTGCAGGTGCCTTGCATCGAACGCAACGCTATCGCCGCCGTGAAAGCGGTCAACGCCGCGCGAATGGCGCTGCGCCGGACCAGCGAGCCGCGCGTCTGCCTCGATAAAGTCATTGAGACCATGTACGAAACCGGCAAAGACATGAACGCCAAGTACCGGGAAACCTCCCGCGGTGGTCTGGCGATGAAGATTGTCGCCTGCGATTAACCTGCTGGCCCGCCACGCGTCGCCGCGGCGGGCCCTCTCACCCACCTTTTGTTATATCAATTAAAATTTAGTTATTTAATGGTTATAAGCGCTGTTTGTTACCTTACGCAAAACGCTAAGGAGAACAGACAATGTCCAACCGATTCCGCCCCGCCTGGCTGCTGGTCCTCGCCGCCCTTTCCGCCTCCGCGCTGGCCAAAGCGCCGGAGACCGTCAACATCGGCTATCAAAAGGCGAACATCTTCGCGCTGCTGAAATATCGCGGCACCCTGGATGAGAGCCTGAAAAAACAGGGCATTGCCGTCCGCTGGGTCGAATTCCCCGCCGGTCCGCAAATGCTGGAGGGGCTCAACGTCGGCAGTATCGATCTGGCCGCCACCGGCGATGCGCCGCCGGCCTTTGCCCAGGCGGCGCAAGCCGATCTGGTCTACCTTGCCCACTCCCCCGCTAACCCAAAAACGGAAGCGATTGTGGTCCCTGAGCAGTCGACGATCCGCAGCGTAGCCGATCTGAAGGGCAAGCGCGTGGGGCTGAACAAGGGGTCCGACGTCAACTACCTGCTGGTCGCCGCGCTGGAAAAAGCGGGCCTCAGCTATAAAGACATCACCCCGGTCTATCTGCCGCCGGCGGACGCCCGCGCCGCTTTCCAGCGCGGGGCGATTGATGCGTGGGTGATCTGGGATCCGTTCCTCGCGGAAGTGGAAACCAACGCGAAAGCCCGACAAATACGCAACGCCGAGGGGCTGGTGCCGCACTACACCTTCTATCTCGCCAGCCGTAAGTTTGCGGATACCTACCCGGAGACGGCAAAACAGGTGGTGGATGAGCTGGGTAAACTCAGTGTGTGGGCGAACAGCCATCAGGACGAGGCCGCCGGCCTCCTGTCGACCTCAACCGGGCTGGATAAAGCCATCTGGCTGAAGACCCTGGCCCGCCTGCCCTACGGCGCTGAACGCATGACGCCGGCGGTGTATAACGAACAGCAGGCGCTGGCGGATACCTTTACGCGCATCGGCCTGCTGCCGGTGAAAGTCGACGTACGCAGCGCCACCTGGTCGCTGGATAAACCTTAGTTTTCCCGGCGGCGGGAGGCATTGCGCCCCCCGTCGCCAACGGACTTATCCCGCCGTTTTCTCACCATTGCCAATCTGCCAGATGAAGGTCGGCGCCTCACCGTTCACCAGCCAGTTTCCGATATTGCGCGCCTTGTAAATCACCGGATTATGCGAGGCGACCGTCCGCGCATTGCGCCAGTGACGGTCCAGCGCCAGACGGGTACGCGTATCCGACGCCCCGAGGGCATTGAACAGCTCCGTCGCCGCCCGCGGGATCCAGTCGCTGGCGATCACCTGCGCCTGCGCCGCTTCCACTTCCGCCAGCTGGTTGCGCCGGGCGATCAGCGCTTCGTCGTCGCTGACGTGCGCCACATAGGCCTGCTGCAGCGATTCCGCGGCCTGCAGTACCGCGGCCCGGGTCGCCCATGCCCAGCTGCTAATCTGCCCAACGACCTGCAGAACCTGGGCATCATCGCGCGGTACGGCGGCGTTGCCGTGGCTGTACATCCGGGACCGGTGCTTGACGCCCTGCGCGGCATCCCGCTCAACCGCCAGGCCGATGCCCGCGAGGGTCGCCAGCAGCACATGCTGATAGAAGGCGGTCTGATAGCGAAAGCGCTGGGCAAAGTCGTAGACGTGGTCGGTTTCCACCCGGGCGTCGGTGAAGCGGGTGGTCCCGCTGCCGGTCAGCCGCTGGCCAAAGCCATCCCAGTCATCTTCCCGCGCCACGCCGGGCTGTTGGGTGCTGACCAGGGCAATCGCATCGCCACCGGTATCGCTGCGCCGGGCAAACACATCGATCCAGTCGGCGTACAGCGCGCCGGTGCTGTAGAACTTCTCGCCGTCGAGTCGCCAGCCGCCCTCTGCCGGCGTCACCCGAGTGTTCACCTCCCCCAGCTTAACCGCGCCGATCTCCGTCCAGCCGCTGCCCACCAGCTCGCCGTCAAGGAAGCGACGAAACCAGCGGTCGCGCCCGGCGGAATCCGGCTGATTCAGCTGATCTTCCACAAAAGCAAAGTGTGCGCGCAGGGCCTGCGGCAGGTTAGAATCCGCTTGCGCCAGCTCAATCAGCAGCGCGCTGAGCTGCGGCAGCGAAGCGCCCCAGCCGCCCTTCTCGCGCGGGATACGCAGCGTGCCGAAGCCCGCTTCTTTCAGCCAGCGGATCGGCTCCTCGGGCAGAACGCGCTGCTGTTCGCGCTCCGCGGCGCCCTGGGCGATGCGGGTGAATATCGGGCGGAAGGCGGCCGCCAGCGCGTCATAATCGGTGCCAGTGGAGAGCAAGGTCATAGTCGGTTCCTTATTCATGAATTGCGTCAATATCTTCTCGTGTCGGTTCATGACGGACCGCCAGCAGGAAGAAAATGGGAATAATGGCGGCAAGCGAGACCACCCAGAACATCTGCGTGCCGAGCGAGGCCTGCAGCAGCGGCAGAATAAACAGCGCCAGCGCGCTGCCGATCCCGGAGAGCGCCCGGCTGAAACCGACCCCGGTGGCGCGAATGGCGGTGGGATAGGAGAGCGCCGGGTAGATCATCAGCTGCGCCCCCGGGCCAAATCCTTCGGCGAACAGCCACAGTCCCAGCATCGCGATGGCCAGTACGATGCCTGCCGTCGCGTGCGGTTGCCCCACCAGCGCCAGCACAATCAGCGCCACAAACTGCAGGGCAAAGCCGGCTATCGCCACATGACGCGAAGGATATTTCCACGCCAGATGCATACCAAGCAGCCCGCCGGTAAAGGCAAACAGGGCGTTCAGCCCCAGTGATGCCGAAATAGTTTCGAAGACGCCAGCCCCGAGAAACTGGGCAAGAATTGACGGCAGGAAAAAGGCAATCGCCGTGTACTCGAAGGAGATACAGATATTCATCACCCCGGCGACGATAGTCCGCTCACGGTAGGGTTTTTCGAACAGCACGCGAAAGCTCACTTTCGGCGCCGGCGCCGGCTTCGCCGTCGGGACCTCATGGGCATGGATCCCCCAGGAGTCGCGTAAGATGCGCACCGCAGAGGTCAGATCGCCCTGGTTTGCCGCCCACAGCGGGGATTCGTTCATGAACCGGCTGCGGACGGCGATAATCAGCAGCGCCGGCACGGCGCCGAACAGCAGGGAGGCGCG
Source organism: Klebsiella sp. 1SOBk10mer (assembly GCF_046602535.1). NCBI lineage: Bacteria > Pseudomonadati > Pseudomonadota > Gammaproteobacteria > Enterobacterales > Enterobacteriaceae > Klebsiella > Klebsiella sp. 1SOBk10mer. Next base: position 123,371 of record NZ_JBKIUP010000004.1, on the reverse strand, counting down.
CCACAGCCAGTCAAGATGCTCCTGCGGCAACAGGAAATAGAGACCGAAGATAATAAGAAAGCAGACGGTTGAGGCGGCGTACCACATCGGGCACCACGCCGCGAGGCGAGCCGCTTTGTTGCCTTTGCCGGCAAAGCGGGAAAACTCGGCCAGATAGGACATCGCCACCGGCAGGTCGATGCCGACGCCGATGCCCATCAGGAAGCGAGCGCCAATCAACACCCAGACGTTTGGCGCCAGCCCGGCGGCGATAGCCGAAATAACGAAAAAGAACATATCGGCCATAAACACCGAATAGCGACCATATTTATCGGTCAGCCAGCCGCCAATAATATTGCCGACAATGGTCCCGACCATAATGGAGGAGGTCACAAGGCCGGTCAGCAGCGGCGAGAGCTGAAATTCACGCACGACGTCATCAATACCGTAAGAGAGCGTGGTTAAGTCATACGCGTCGAGAAAAACGCCCCCCAGCGCGAGGAAGACAATCATCCGCGCATATTTCGCCTGTTCCCTGCCGGAATTAATTAGCCGCGCCACATCCCCGACGCTACTGACCGGTACCGAAGCGATACCGGGATTATCCACTGGTAATGTACTCATTTTTTCACCTTATTATTTTGTGCAGGTCATCAGCGGTTATAAACCTCGAGCGGCGAGAATCAAAACAACAATTCATACTATAAAAATCAATATAATCAATAAGTTAATTAAAATCACCAGCACAAAAAGGACGCGCTTTCGCGCATCCTAAAAGGAAGTAAATAACAACGAAAAGAGACGTCGTGCAGGACGCTTATTCCGCCGATACCGGAACTAATACGTCTTTTACCAGCGGATCGTTGGTGGTTTTTAACCACGTCTGGATCCGTGGGTCAGAAAAGGCCTGTTTTAATTTGACGATATTTTCCTGCGATAAATACGGCGTACCAATAACTAATTGCGAAGCAAAGGTGCGCGGCGCCGGCGGGAATAAAATGCCTTTCTCACGCGGCACTTTCCCGGCGTCAAATTGCGAGACATAGCCGATGGCGGCATCCACCGAATTTAACGCCCGCGGCATGGTCAGCAGATCCAGCTCTTTAAAGACAAACTGATGCGGGTTGTCGACAATATTTTTCAGCTTCGCCGTGCGCGGCTCTACCGCCGGGTCGAGCGAGATCAAACCAATGCGCTGCAGCAGCCACAGAGCCTGTCCCTGATTGGCGCCGTCGTCAGGCACCACGATGGTCGCGCCGTTGGGCAACGCCTGTACCGACGAGTAGCGGTCGGAATAGATGCCAAACGCCCACTGGAACACCGGCACCGTAGTCGACAGCGCAAAGCCATTGGCGTCCACCACCTGTTTAAGCCACCACTGATGCTGATAGATCGTCCCGGCATACTGTCCTTCCGCTACCGCGCGGTCAGCCTGAACCGGATCCTGCACCCCCACCGCCTCCAGCTTCAGGCCGTAATCGGGCGCAATATGCTGATTAATATACTCAATAATCCGCTGCTCGCCGGCCATCGCCGGCTCGTAGTGAATTTTTAACGTGCTGCCGAAGACCACCTGCTGGCTTTGGGTATGTCCCCGCCACCACCAGAAAGCGATGGCGAGCAGGATAATCACCGCCAGCGCCGCCAGCCAGGGCCAGCGCCGCGCTTTACGTAACTCAAATTGCTCTGTTGTCATACAAGGTTCCCCTGCGTGTGGCGTAAACGGTTGACCAGGCGGTCACCCAAAAATTGAATCACCTGGATCGTGGCGATCAGGGCCACGATCGTCGCGATCATGATGTGGTTGTCGAAGCGCTGATAGCCGTACACCACGGCCAGGTAGCCGATGCCCCCGGCGCCGATGGTCCCGGCGATAGCCGAATACTCGATCATCGAGACCAGGTTTAGCGTCACCGCCGCCACCAGCGCCGGCAATGCTTCACTGAGCTGCGCGCTGGCAATGATTTGCCAGCGCGATCCACCGCAGACGACGCCCACCGCGGTGACCTCCGCCGGCAGCTCGCGCAGCGCGTTCTCCACCAGACGGCCAAAGAACGGGACGCCGGCGGCGATCATGGGCACCACCGCGGCGGGGATGCCAATCGTGGTGCCGGTCAGCCAGTAAGTGAACGGGATAATAGCGGCCATCAGCACCAGAAACGGCAGCGAACGTCCCATGTTGACCACCCAGTTCAGCAGCCGGTACAGCAGTGCGTGCGGAAATAATCCCCGCGGCGAGGCGTTAAATAGCACCACCCCCACCAGCCCTCCCAGCGTGACGACAAACAGCATCACAATGGCCACCATTAGCCAGGTTTCGCCATAGGCGGGAAGCAGCAGCGAAGGGATTTCGCTCCAGGGGGTGTCCTGGCTGATGACTGTCGGTTTCATACCGCCTCCCTGAGCAACGGCGCGCTGTCGAGGATCTCCGCCGTCATGCCGAGCTGCGCCAGCAGGCCCTGCAGCCGCGCGGGCGACAGGCGTTCGCCCTGAAAGCGCACTCCAACCTGCAGACGACCGGCCAGTCGACCGTTAATCACCTCGACGTGGCCGCCAAGAAGATCGATCTGCAGCGCCCACTGCTGGCTCAGGCGGCTGATCCAGTCGGTGGCCACCGGCACATCCCAGCGGTAGCTCAGACGCAGCAGCAAATCGCTGTGGGCCGCTGCCGCCGGCGTCAGCGGCAACAGCTGCTGGCCGAGCAGGGAATCGGGACGCGCCAGCAGATCTTCGAGCCGCCCGTACTGGACGATCGTCCCGTCGCGGATCTCCGCCACCGCATCCGCCGCCGAGCGCACGGCGTCCATTTCATGGGTGATCAGGACGATCGCCAACTGGTACTCATCACGCAGCCGCTTGAGCAGAGTCAGCACCGAGGCCGTGGCCTGAGGATCGAGGCCGGAGGTGGCTTCATCCGCCAGCAGAACGGACGGGCGCAGCGCCAGCGCGCGGGCAATGGCGATCCGCTGGCGCTGGCCGCCGGAGAGCTGGGCCGGCCAGGCATCCGCTTTGTGGCTCAGGCCGACGCTCTCCAGCAGCTCACCGACCCGCGCCTTGATATCGCGCTCCACCACGCCAAGCCACGCCAGCGGCAGGGCGACATTCTCCCAGGCGGTCCTGCGGCTCAGCAGCGCCGAAGACTGGAAAACGGTGCCAATCGCCCGCCTCTCCCGGCGCAGCGCCTCGCCGGACAGCACCGACAGATCCAGGCCATTGATACGAATGCTGCCGCTGTCCGGGCGCTCCAGCAGGCTGATGCAGCGCGCGAGAGTTGATTTACCGGCGCCGCTCGGCCCCACCACCGCGGTGATGGAGCGCTCAGGCACCTGCAGCGATAGCCCTTTCAGCACCGCGCTGAGCCGGCCATCCGCCGTGCGGTAGCTTTTATGCAGATCATCGATAGCGATCATGTCACCTTCTCCTCTACCGATGCCGCCGTGCGCGCATCGCGTCGGTAGCTGGCGCCCGGGTGAGGCGCGGCCAGACGCGGACCGGCGCCGAACAGTTTTTCGCGCAGGGTCCCCTCACGGTACTCTTGCTTAAAGACGCCGCGCTTTTGCAGCTCTGGCACCAGCAGCTCGACGACGTCGCGGAAGGTTTCGTGGGTGACGGCATAGGCAAGGTTAAAGCCATCGACATCCGTCTCTTCGACCCAGGACTGCAGTTCGTCCGCCACGGTTTGCGCGCTGCCGACCACCAGCGGGCCGAAGCCGCCGATACCGGCCCAGTCGGCCAGGGCCTGCACCGTCCACTGCCGGTTCGGGTCCGCAGTGGAGAAGGCCTCCACCGCCGACTGAATGGCGTTGGTGTGCAGATACTTCAGCACCTGATCCGGCTGATACTGGCCGAAATCAATCCCCGTCCAGCCGGAGAGCAGCGCCAGCGCGCCTTCATAACTGACGTACTGCTTATATTCCTGCCATTTCGCCTGCGCCTCGCGGTCGGTGTCGCCAACAATTACCGTCTGCAGATTGAAGATCAGAATGCTGTGCGGATCGCGCCCGGCCTCAGCCGCCCGGCGGCGAATATCCGCCACCGTCTTCTTCAGCAGCACTTTCGACGGCGCAGCGACGAAGACGCATTCGGCATGGTCGGCGGCGAACTGTTTGCCGCGGCTGGACGCTCCCGCCTGATACAGTACCGGTGTGCGCTGCGGGGATGGCTCGCAGAGGTGGATCCCCGGCACGGAAAAGAACTGTCCCTGATGGTTAATGGGATGGATTTTCCGCGGATCGCTGAAGATCCTGCGCTCTCTGTCACGCAGCACCGCCCCGTCCTCCCAGCTTCCCTCCAGTAGTTTGTAGATCACCTGCAAATACTCATCGGCATAGTCATAGCGGGTGTCGTGGTCGGTCTGAGTTTGCTGGCCGATATTGCGCGCCCCGCTCTCCAGATAGGAGGTGACGATGTTCCAGCCCACCCGCCCTTTGGTCAGATGGTCGAGCGTCGACAGACGACGGGCGAAGGGGTAAGGATGCTCAAACGACAGCGAGGCGGTCAGACCGAAGCCCAGATGCTCCGTCACCAGCGCCATCGGAGTGATCAGGGCCAGCGGATCGTTGACCGGCACCTGCGTCGCCTGGCGGATCGCCGCGTCGCCGCTGCCGTTCAGCACGTCGTAGACGCCAAGCACGTCGGCGATAAACAGCCCGTCGAACTTGCCGCGCTCCAGCAGTCGCGCCAGATCCACCCAGTACTCCAGATCTTTATACTGCCAGGAGCGATCCCGGGGATGCGCCCACAGGCCCGGCGACTGATGGCCGACGCAGTTCATATCGAAAGCGTTAAGACGAATTTCACGTTGTGATGACATAGCAATCTCCATAGCGCGGCCCGTCGCCGGGGCGCACGCGTCAAAATGAATCAGGGAAGGTAAAGGGAGGTATTCAGTACGCTGGACATCGGGAGTCCTGCGGGATCCCGAGCGTGAGTAACGCTTGCGCCGCCACCTCAGCGGCATGGTCGGCTACCTGCGGCAGGCCCATCAGTTCGCCAAAACGCCCGCGGGCGGCCGGACCGGCCACCAGCACCGGCGGCGCCTCAACCTGCGGATCAGCTACTGCCCGGGAACGGCTGTCCACCTCCAGGCCCATGCCGAGAGCATCAGCGCGAATAAGGCCGCGGCGGGCAAGGTCCTGTAAAAATGGCTGGCTGTCGGTTAGGGCACGGTGCGCGGGTCCGGTCGTCAGGATCAGGTGATCGACGCTCAGGGTCTGCACGCCGCCGCCGCGCCGCGCCAGCGTCAGACGTAGCGTCTCGCCTTCAGCGCTCATCGACTGTAGCCTGGCCGCCTGCACCTGCAGACTGCCCGTGCGCTGGCGCGCCTCCAGCACCTCGGCGACCTGCGGCGCCACGCGGTAGCGGTGGACATCCCAGTAATGGCGCAGATGGCGCAGAAAACGCTGGCGATCGGCGACGCTGAGCGCCTGCCAGATCCGCTGCCCCTGCTGGCGGACCGCATCCAGCACCACCTGCCAGCTCAGGCCCTGCTGCGCCGCATACGCCACATCGAGGCGGATCTGGCGCAGGCGCTGGCGCAAGTTGCCCTGCTGATAGTCGCCGGGCCATGCTGCCCCCGCGCCGCTGAGGTTACCGCGCGACAGCAGGCCGTGGCGCGAAAAGGCGATGATACTGCCGCGGTGGCCCAACCGGTCCAGCGTCGCGACCGTATCGGCCATGGTTAATCCGGTGCCCATCACCGCCACCCGGGCGTGCGGGGCGATAGCGTCGAGCGCGCCAGGCTGCCACGGGTTGGCAATCAGCGCCGGATGGTGACGCCAGGCTTCGGCCTGCGCCGGCAGCGAAGGCGGTGGATGGCTGATCGCCAGCACCAGCAGGTCGGCCTTAAGCTGCAGTCCGCCCTCGGTGCTAACCGTCCCCTGATGAAAAGCGAACGCCCGATCGCGCAGGTGGCGCAGCCGTCCGCCGCTGGCGGCCGCGGCGTCGGAAAAACGCTGTGCCACATAGCAACCAAACTGGCCGCGCTGAGGGTAGACGGAACCGTCCGGGCGCAGCGCCTGCGCATCGGCGGCAAAGGCAGGCTGACGGCGGTACCAGCGATCGAAGGCGCCCTCTTCATCACCGGTCAGTTGCATACGGGCGGCCGGGACGTTAATCCGGTGCGTCGGCTCCGCGGTGGAGTAGGCCACCCCGGCGCCGGGAGTCTGACGCGGCTCCAGCAGCGTCACGCGCACCCCGTTCGGCGCCAGGCGCAGCAGCTCAATCGCCACCGCAGCGCCGCTAAAGCCGCCGCCGATAATCACGATATGCGGTTCTGCACTCATCGCCGCCCTCCTCCGGTATGCTGTCTCATGGTCGCGCTCCTGGCCATCAGCTGGCGCTGGCCTGGCGCACCGGGCGCTTATCGCCGCCGATGGTTTCGCCAAAGGGACCGGTGTTCACGCTGCGCGCCTTCGACGAGGCCGCGTTTTCCAGCGGCAGCAGAGGCATCACCAGCTCAGCGAAGCGGTGTGCCTCTTCCAGATGCGGGTAGCCGGAAAAGATAAAATTGCTGATGCCGAGCGCCTGATATTCGCGGATGCGCTCCGCCACCTGCTGAGGATTACCCACCAGCGCGGTACCCGCGCCGCCGCGCACCAGTCCGACGCCGGCCCACAGATTAGGGGCAATACGCAGATTGTCGCGCGATCCCTGATGCAGGGCGCTCATCCGCGCCTGGCCAGCCGAGTCCATACGGGCGAAGATCTTTTGCGCCTGAGCGATGGTGTCGTCGTCAAGATGGGCGATCAGCCGGTCGGCGGCGGCCCACGCCTCCTCTTCCGTTTCGCGCACGATAACGTGCAGACGGATGCCATATTGCAGGGTGCGTCCGCGGGCCGCGGCGCGCTCGCGCACCACCGCCAGCTTCTCCGCCACCAGTTCCGGCGGTTCGCCCCACGTTAGATAACTGTCGATCTGTTCGGCCGCCACATCGATAGCCGCCTCAGAAGAGCCGCCGAAGTACAGCGGCGGGCCATTCTCCTGAACCGGCGGAAACAGCACTTCCGCCCCCTCGACATGAATATGCTCCCCGTGATAGTCCACTTTCTCCCCGCGCAGCAGGCGGGAGTAAACGTCGAGAAATTCGCGAGTCACCTGGTAGCGTTCGCTGTGACTGAGAAAGATGCCATCGCCTTTGTTTTCCACCGGGTCGCCACCGGTGACGACATTGATCAGCAGCCGTCCTTCCGATAAACGGTCGAGGGTGGCCGCCATCCGCGCCGCCAGAGTGGGCGGCTGCAGACCCGGTCTGACCGCCACCAGATAGCGCAGACGGCGGGTCAACGGCGCCAGCGCCGAGGCCACCAGCCACGAATCTTCACAGCTTTTACCGGTGGGGATCAGCACGCCGTAATAACCCAGGCTGTCGGCCGCCAGCGCCACCTGCTGCAGATAAGGTAAATCGACCGGACGTCCACCCTCGGTGGTGCCCAGATAGCGGCCATCGCCATGGGTAGGTAAGAACCAGAAGACATTGATCTTGTCGGGAACTTGCTGCGTCATTATCTATTTCCTATATAACCATATCCGATATTTATCGAAGAGAAGTTTTAATTTGGTTATATGAGTGTTAGCGATAATCATGCCAATGGTGAATAAAAAATTACATTTTTAAAATCAAGGGATTGAAAACATCCCACGCGCGTCGTGCTGTTGCAAATCCCGCAGCCGCCGCGCATCCGCTGGCGCATTTGCAACAGCCGTCGGCCTTTCCCCCTCTGGTTTCCGCCGCCGCCGCAGGATAAGTTCAGGAGGTCAACGACCGGAGGCCCGCTATGCTGAACCCAGAATCCCCTTCCACCGCGCCCGCGCTGATCGACCCGGCATCGAAGGCTTTCCAGAGCCTGCTGGACAAGCTCGCGCCGACGGAGGCTACCGTGCTGATCGTGGGCGAAACCGGCACCGGCAAGGAGGTGGTGGCGCGCTATCTCCATCACCACAGTCCCCGCCGCCAGCAGCCGTTTCTGGCCGTTAACTGCGGCGCGCTAACCGAGAGCCTTGCCGAAGCCGAACTGTTCGGCCATGAGAAAGGCGCCTTCACCGGCGCGCAGCAGGGACAGCCCGGCTGGTTTGAAGCCGCGGAAGGGGGGACGCTGCTGCTGGACGAGATCGGCGAATTAAGCCTGCCCCTGCAGGTCAAGCTGTTACGGGTGCTGCAGGAGCGCGAAATTACCCGCGTCGGCTCGCGCAAAGCGATTAAAGTGAATGTCCGGGTGATTGCCGCCACTCACGTCGACCTGGCCCAGGCAATCCGCGAGCGCCGCTTTCGCGAAGATCTCTACTATCGGCTGAATATCGCGGTGGTGCCGCTGCCGCCGCTGCGCCAGCGTCGGCAGGATATCCCGCAGCTGGCTCACCACTTTTTATCGCTCTATGCCCGCCGCCTCGGCCGGCCAACCCTGCGTCTGGCGCCGGAGTCGCTGGCCCGGCTGATGGACTATGCGTGGCCGGGTAATATTCGTGAGCTGGAAAACACCCTGCACAACGCGGTGCTGCTCAGTAAAGAAGAGGAGATTAGCCCCGCCCAGCTGCGCCTGGCGACGCTCAACGACGCCCCGTCGCCGGCGAGCGATCATGAACTGGACGACTTTATTCGCCACCAGCTGGCGCTTCCCGGCGAGCCGCTGTGGCAGCGGGTGACCAGCGCGCTGATCCGCCACGCCATGGCGCATTGCGACGATAATCAGAGCCAGGCGGCCGCGCTGTTAGGGATCAGTCGGCATACCTTACGCACCCAGCTCGCTAACCTCGGACTGATCAAAAGCCGCCGCCGTCCGCCTGCGCCGCCGCGGGCGTTCGCCAGCGCGACCGGGGCCGATCGCGAGCTGCGCATTGGCTACCAGCGCTTCGGCAGCCTCGGGATCCTGAAAGCCCGCCAGAGTCTGGAGACCGCCTTCGCCAGCCTCGGCGTCAACGTGCTGTGGAGCGAGTTTCCCGCCGGACCGCAGCTCCTTCACGCCCTCGCCTGCAACGAGATCGACTTTGGCACCACCGGAGAAGCGCCGCCGGTGTTCGCCCAGGCCAGCAACAGCGAACTGATGTACGTGGCATGGGAGCCGCCGGCGCCGCGCAGCGTGGCGATGGTCGTCCCGCAGGAGAGCGACATTCGCCAGCTCAGCGATCTGCGCGGAAAACGCATCGCCCTCAATAAAGGGTCGAATGTCCACTGGCTGCTGCTGCAGATCCTCGAGGACGCCGGGCTGGGGCTGAACGACGTGCGGGTGGTCTATACCCCGCCGAAATACCCGCTGACCGCCAGCGACTATCTGGCGGTGGACGCCTGGATGATGTGGGATCCGCTGCTCAGCGACGCCGAACACACCGGCGAGCTGCGGGTGGTCGCCAGCGGCGAAGGACGGGTCAACAACCATCAGTTTTATCTCTCGCGACGGGACTATCTCGCTCAGCACGGCGATATCATGCGCCGCCTGCTGACGGAGCTGACCCACACCGGGCAGTTTATCGACTCGCATCGTGGCGAAGCGGCCCGCTTACTGTCAGCAGAGCTGGGGATTGACGCCCGGTCGCTGCGCATCGCCCTCGCCCGCCGTAGCCATCGCCCAAGGCCGATGGATCTGTCGGTGATCCGCGCCCAGCAGACCATCGCCGATCGCTTTTACGCCCTCGGGCTTATCACCAAACCGGTCCCGGTGCGGGAAGCGGTGTGGTACGGCGAGCCCGCGCCCGGCGTCGCCAGCTCGCTGATGGCGGTCAGTTAGCGAAAATTGCGCGTTATCTTCCTGATTGTTCAGGCGCAGATAGCCTCGATCCGATGGCGATGTTACCCTAAAGACGCTGAGAATAAGGGGGTATCTGTGGCTGTTCATCTGTTAATCGTCGACGCGTTAAATCTGATCCGCCGCATCCACGCGGTGCAGGGTTCGCCCTGCGTCGATACCTGCCTGCATGCGCTGGAGCAGCTGATTGTCCACAGTCAGCCCACCCACGCGGTGGCGGTGTTTGATGATGAGGATCGCGCCCACGGCTGGCGCCACCAGCGCCTGCCGGAGTACAAAGCCGGCCGCGCGCCGATGCCGGATACGCTGGTCGCCGAGATGCCGGCGCTGCGGGCCGCCTTCGAACAGCGGGGGATCCGCTGCTGGGCCTCGCCGGGCAGCGAAGCGGACGATCTCGCCGCCACCCTGGCGGTGAAGGTGGCCCAGGCGGGCCATCAGGCCACCATTGTCTCCACCGACAAAGGCTACTGCCAGCTGCTGTCGCCCACCATCCGCATCCGCGACTACTTTCAGAAGCGCTGGCTGGACGCCCCCTTCATCGCCAGTGAGTTCGGCGTCACCCCGGAGCAGCTGGCGGATTACTGGGGGCTGGCGGGGATCAGCAGCTCGAAGGTGCCGGGCGTGGCGGGCATTGGCCCGAAAAGCGCCGCCCAGCTGCTGAACGAGTTTCAGGACCTGGAGGGGCTGTATGCCCGCCTGGCAGAGGTCCCGGAAAAGTGGCGCAAAAAGCTGGCAGCGCATCAGGAGATGGCCTTCACCTGTCGGGAAGTGGCCCGCCTGCAGACCGACCTACAGCTGGATGGCAATCTGCAGCAGCTGCGGCTGACGCGCTGACCCTACCCGAGCGTGGTGCCGGCGCGGCGGCACCGCCTGCTTCCCCCGGGCCGGCCCCTCACCAGGCCGCCTGATATAACTCGACGATATCGGCCAGGCTCGCCTCGCGCGGGTTGCCGCCGGTACACACATCCGCCAGCGCCGCCTGGGCCAGCGCCGGAATATCCTCTTTCCTGACGTCCACCTCGCGCAGATGGCCGGGAATACCGACATCGCGGTTTAGCTGGCACACCGCCTCCACCGCCGCCAGACGCGCGGCGCTCAGGCTTAACGCTTCCCCTTTGACGCCCATCGCCCTGGCGATATCGCGATATTTTTCCCCGGTCGCCTCAGCATTAAAGCGCATCACGTGCGGCAGCAGGATGGCATTCGCCACGCCGTGCGGCGTGTTGTAAAAAGCGCCGAGCGGATGCGCCATGCCGTGCACCAGGCCAAGCCCGACGTTGGAAAATCCCATTCCCGCCACATACTGGCCGAGCGCCATAGCTTCCCCCGCTCCGGCGTCGCCGGCAACCGAGCCGCGTAGCGCGCCGGCGATGATCTCGATGGCCTTGAGGTGCAGCGCATCGGTCAACGCCCAGGCGCCGCGAGTGAGGTACCCTTCGATAGCGTGCGTCAGGGCGTCCACGCCGGTGGCCGCCTTCAGCGCCGGCGGCATGGCGTCCATCATATCGGCATCGATAAAGGCCACCTGCGGAATATCGTGCGGGTCGACGCAGACGAATTTGCGCCGCTGTTCTTCATCGGTGATGACATAGTTAATCGTCACCTCCGCCGCGGTCCCCGCGGTGGTCGGCACCGCGAAGATCGGCACGCTGGGCTGACGGGTGGGCGACAGCCCCTCCAGGCTGCGGACATCGGCGAACGCCGGGTTACGCTGAATAATACCGATCGCCTTACAGGTATCCTGCGGCGAACCGCCGCCGATGGCGATCAGGTAATCCGCCCCGCTGCGCTGAAAGGCCTGCAACCCCTGCTGAACCACGGCGATGGTGGGGTTCGGGATCACGTCGCTGAACATGTCCCATGCCAGCCCGGCGGCGTCCAGTTTGTCAGTGACTTTTGCCGCCACGCCGCACTTCGCGAGGGTCCTGTCGGTCACGATCAATGCCTTGCGATAACCGCGCCGCATCACTTCATCGGTTAATGCGTTTATCGCCCCCCGGCCAAACCACGCCGTTTCGTTGAGGATCATTCGATTTGCCATCGCGTCTCTCCTGTTAGGGTTGCGGCATCACTCTTCAATGCGTAATCCGTAGGTTTTAAACTTCTCCAGCACGATGGCGATCGCCTCGTCATCCAGCACGGGGACCGGGTCGGTAATCGCCAGGGTGCTGAGATAGAGCTGGGCCAGGACTTCCACTTCATGCGCCAGCCAGAGCGCTTTCTCCAGGCTGGCCTCGCAGGCGATCAGGCCATGATGCTGCAGCAGCGTGGCTTTGCGGTGCTTCAGCGCCACCGCGACATGCTCAGACAGTTCGCGGGTGCCGAAGGTGGCATAGGGCGCGCAGGGGATCGAATTCCCGCCGGCGGCGGCGATCATATAGTGGATGGCCGGAATGGGTCGGTTGAGGATCGACACCGCCGTACAATGGACTGCGTGATTGTGAACTACCGCCTGGGCATCGGGCCGCGTCTGGTAGGCCGCCTGATGGAAACGCCATTCGCTGGAGGGCAGTTTTCCCTGCTCATGCTGACCGTCGGCATCAATAAAGACGATCTTGTCTTCCGTCAGTTTTTCATACGGGATGCCGGTGGGCGTGATCAGCATCCCCCCCTGATAGCGCACGCTGACATTGCCGGCGGTCCCCTGATTTAACCCCAGGCGGGTCATTTCCAGGCAGGTATCGATAATCTGCCGGGCCAGTCTGTTTCTTTCCATTGTTTTCCTCTTTTAGCGACTCATCATCCGTCAACGGCAGGGCAACATAATTATTGTTGGCGACCGTGGGATAGGTTGAATAATGATCTCCATCTTCAGCCTGAATAATCGCAGGGGAATTTCCATCGCTATATTTTGTGAACCACGTCAATTATTCCATCATAAAAAAAGGGATGTAACTGGTTAAGCGGATGTTGAAAATGCCCGTTCTTAAAAATATTTCTTCAAGCGGGCATTTTATTTTTCTGTAACATTTGCCCGTTTTCCACGATATATATTCAATCGGTCATTGGCGTTGTGGTTTTGTGAATTTATTTCCTCAAACGGTCAGTCATTTTGAAAAATTAAAGTGACAATTATCACATAAAATGGTCCACAGAGCGTTAAGTGTGACCCTCATCATATTAACAGGCGGTTTTTATTTGAAAATGAAGCCATGAGTTCCGCCGTGACTTTCATTTCACTCACCGGCGCGTCACCTGAGCTCACTTAATTTTGCGGTCTGCTGCAGCACCAGACTGCGCCCTGAATGCTGTTGTAAATGCTTCTGAACTGATGAGGACGCTATGGGAAACACAACGATACCAACGCAAAGTTACCGCGCCATGGAGAGCGGGCAAAGTAAGAGCTACATTATTCCTTTTGCTCTGCTGTGCTCCCTCTTTTTTCTGTGGGCCGTGGCCAATAATCTCAATGATATTTTATTACCGCAGTTTCAACAGGCCTTTACCCTGACTAATTTTCAGGCCGGATTAATCCAGTCGGCTTTTTATTTTGGCTATTTTATTATTCCCATCCCCGCCGGGATGCTGATGAAAAAACTCAGCTATAAAGCCGGCATTCTTACGGGTCTGTTTTTATATGCTTGTGGCGCCGCGCTGTTCTGGCCTGCCGCCGAAGTAATGAATTACACCTTATTCCTGATTGGGTTATTTATTATCGCCGCCGGGCTTGGCTGTCTGGAAACTGCGGCCAACCCATTTGTCACCGTCCTCGGTCCGGAAAGCGGCGGTCACTTCCGCCTGAATCTGGCCCAGACCTTTAACTCATTTGGCGCCATTATTGCCGTGGTATTTGGCCAGAGCCTTATTTTGTCCAACGTCCCGCATCAGCCGCAGGAGGTGCTGGATAAAATGACGCCAGAGCAGCTCGGCGCCTGGAAGCACAGCCTGGTCCTGTCGGTACAAACCCCCTATATGATTATCGTGGCCATCGTGCTGCTGGTCGCCCTGCTGATCGTCTGTACCCGTTTCCCGTCGCTGCAAAGCGATGACCACAGCGACAGCGCGCAGAGCACGTTTCTCGCCTCGCTGTCGCGCCTGATGCGCATCCGCCACTGGCGCTGGGCGGTACTGGCTCAGTTCTGCTATGTCGGTGCGCAAACCGCCTGCTGGAGCTATCTGATTCGCTACGCTGTCGAAGAGATCCCGGGCATGACGGCCGGTTTCGCCGCCAACTACCTGACCGGCACCATGGTCTGTTTCTTTATTGGCCGTTTCACCGGCACCTGGCTGATCCGCCGCTTCGCGCCGCATAACGTGCTGGCGGTCTATGCGCTTATCGCCATGCTGCTCTGTCTGCTCTCCGCCTTCAGCGGCGGCCACGTCGGTCTGCTGGCCCTGACCCTGTGCAGCGCCTTTATGTCCATTCAGTACCCGACCATCTTCTCGTTGGGGATTAAGCACCTGGGCCAGGACACCAAATATGGCTCGTCATTTATCGTCATGACCATCATCGGCGGCGGGATCGTCACCCCGGTGATGGGCTTTGTCAGCGACGCCGCCGGCAATATCCCGACCGCCGAACTGGTCCCGGCGCTGTGCTTCGCCATCATCTTTATTTTTGCCCGTTTCCGCTCGCAAGCGGCGACGAACTAAACCTGTTATCCGCATAACCTGAGGGATCTGTAATGAAAAAAATCAGCTTACCGAAGATCGGTATCCGCCCGGTAATCGATGGTCGTCGCATGGGGGTTCGCGAATCGCTGGAAGCGCAAACCATGAACATGGCGAAAGCCACCGCCGCGCTTATCAGTGAGAAGCTGCGCCATGCCTGCGGCGCCCGGGTGGAGTGCGTGATCGCCGATACCTGCATCGCCGGCATGGCCGAGTCGGCCGCCTGTGAAGAGAAATTCAGCAGCCAGAACGTTGGCGTCACCATCACCGTCACCCCCTGCTGGTGCTACGGCAGCGAAACCATCGATATGGATCCGCTGCGCCCGAAGGCCATCTGGGGCTTCAACGGCACCGAGCGTCCGGGAGCGGTCTATCTGGCCGCGGCGCTGGCGGCCCACAGCCAGAAAGGGATCCCGGCGTTCTCCATCTACGGGCATGATGTGCAGGATGCCGATGACACCTCGATCCCGGCGGATGTCGAAGAAAAATTGTTGCGCTTCGCTCGCGCTGGCCTGGCGGTCGCCAGTATGAAAGGGAAAAGTTATCTGTCGCTGGGCGGCGTCTCAATGGGCATCGCCGGCTCCATCGTCGACCACAACTTCTTTGAATCCTGGCTCGGGATGAAGGTTCAGGCTGTCGACATGACGGAGCTGCGCCGGCGAATCGATCAGAAAATCTATGATGAAATCGAGCTGGAGATGGCGCTGGCGTGGGCGGATAAACATTTCCGCTACGGCGAAGATCAGAACGCCGAGCAGTATAAGCGCAATGAGGCGCAGAGCCGCGCGGTGCTGAAAGAGAGCCTGCTGATGGCGATGTGCATCCGCGACATGATGCAGGGCAACGCGAAGCTGGCGGAAAAAGGGCTGGTGGAGGAGTCGCTGGGCTACAACGCCATCGCCGCCGGCTTCCAGGGCCAGCGTCACTGGACCGATCAATACCCCAATGGCGATACCGCCGAAGCGCTGCTCAATAGCTCCTTTGACTGGAACGGCGTGCGCGAGCCGTTCGTCGTCGCCACCGAAAACGACAGCCTCAACGGCGTGGCC
Source organism: Klebsiella sp. 1SOBk10mer (assembly GCF_046602535.1). NCBI lineage: Bacteria > Pseudomonadati > Pseudomonadota > Gammaproteobacteria > Enterobacterales > Enterobacteriaceae > Klebsiella > Klebsiella sp. 1SOBk10mer. The sequence continues at coordinate 107,995 of NZ_JBKIUP010000004.1, read as the reverse complement.
ATGCTGATGGGCCACCAGCTCACCGGCACCGCCCAGGTGTTTGCCGACGTGCGCACCTACTGGTCGCCGGAGGCCGTAGAGCGCGTCACCGGGCAGCCGCTCACCGGCCGGGCGGAGCACGGCATCATTCACCTGATTAACTCCGGCTCCGCGGCGCTGGACGGCTCCTGCCAGCAGCGCGACGCGCAGGGCAACCCAACGATGAAACCTCACTGGGAGATTGAGCAGAACGAGGCGGATGCCTGCCTCGCGGCCACCGAATGGTGCCCGGCGATCCATGAATACTTCCGCGGCGGCGGCTTCTCTTCCCGCTTCCTGACCGAAGGCGGCGTGCCGTTCACCATGACCCGGGTGAACATCATCAAAGGCCTGGGACCGGTACTGCAAATCGCCGAAGGCTGGAGCGTGGCGCTGCCCAAAGCGATGCACGACCAGCTCGACGCCCGCACCAACTCCACCTGGCCCACCACCTGGTTTGCCCCGCGCCTGACCGGCAAAGGCCCGTTCAGCGATGTGTACTCGGTCATGGCTAACTGGGGCGCCAACCACGGCGTGCTGACCATCGGCCATGTCGGCGCGGATTTCATTACCCTCGCCGCCATGCTGCGTATTCCGGTCTGCATGCACAACGTGGAAGCGGCGAAAATCTACCGCCCCTCCGCCTGGGCCGCGCACGGTATGGACATCGAAGGCCAGGACTACCGCGCCTGCCAGAACTACGGGCCGCTGTATAAGCGTTAACAGGTTGGTTTCGCCCGGAGGCGCAGGCTTACCGGGCCTACAGACGCGCGCTGTTTGTAGGCCGGATAAGCGCCGCGCCATTCGGCAATGTTGTTTCGGGAGTCACTATGAAGCAAGACGTAATCCTGGTCCTCGACTGCGGCGCCACGAACGTGCGGGCGATGGCCGTTGACCGACAGGGGAACATTATCGCCCGCGCCGCAACGGCGAACGCCAGCGACATTGCGGCGGAAAAAAGCGACTGGCACCAGTGGTCGCTGGAGGCCATTATGCAGCGCTTTGCCGACTGCTGTCGGCAGATCCATGACCAGCTGGCCTCCTGCACGGTGCGCGGCATCACCGTCACGACCTTTGGCGTCGATGGCGCGCTGGTGGATGAGCAGGGTGCGCTGCTGTATCCGATAATCAGCTGGAAATGCCCGCGCACCGCGGCGGTAATGGACACCATCAGCCGGTATATGTCCGCGCGCCAGCTGCAGCAAATCGCCGGCGTCGGCGCCTTTGCATTCAACACCCTGTATAAGCTGATCTGGCTGAAAGAGAACCACCCGCAGCTGCTGGCGCAGGCCCATGCCTGGCTGTTTATTTCGTCGCTGATCAACCATCGACTGACCGGGGAGTTCACCACCGACCTCACCATGGCGGGCACCAGCCAGATGCTCGATCTCCGGCAGCGCGATTTCAGCGCGCCGATCCTGCAGGCGACCGGCCTGCCGCGCCGCCTGTTCCCGCAGCTGGTTGAAGCAGGCCAGCCGATCGGCGCCCTGCTGCCGGAGGCCGCTGCGCTGCTGGGCCTTCCCGTCGGGGTCCCGGTTATCTCGGCCGGGCACGACACCCAGTTCGCCCTGTTTGGCGCCGGCGCCGGGCAGGATGAGCCGGTGCTCTCCTCAGGGACCTGGGAGATCCTGATGGTGCGCAGCGCGCAGGTCGACACCTCGCTGCTCTGCGACTACAGCGGCTCCACTTGCGAGCTGGACAGCCAGCCGGGACGCTATAACCCGGGGATGCAGTGGCTGGCCTCCGGCGTGCTCGAGTGGGTGCGCAAGCTACTGTGGAACACTGACACGCCGTGGCAAACGCTGATTGACGAAGCGCAGGCGATCCCGCCCGGTGCCCAGGGCGTCAGAATGCAGTGCGACCTGCTTGCCAGCCAGCACGCCGGCTGGCAGGGCGTCACGCTCAACACCACCCGCGGCCATTTTTACCGCGCCGCGCTGGAGGGGTTAAGCGACCAGCTGGCGAAGCATCTGCAAACCCTGGAAAACATCGGCCGCTTCCGGGCGCAAGAGCTGCTGCTGGTCGGCGGCGGCAGCCGCAACGCGCTGTGGAACCAGATCAAGGCTGACCGGCTGGGAATACCGATCAAAGTTCTCGACGATGCCGAAACCACGGTGGCCGGCGCGGCGATGTTTGGCTGGTATGGCGTGGGCGAGTTCTCTTCCCCGGAACAGGCCAGAGCGCAGGTCGCGTACCGCTACCGCTATTTTTGGCCGCAAACTGAACCTGAATTAACAGAGGAAGCCTGAGATGCTCAAAACCATTTCCCCGCTGATATCGCCGGAACTGCTGAAAGTGCTGGCCGAAATGGGCCATGGGGATGAAATTATTTTTTCCGATGCCCACTTCCCGGCGCACAGCATGGGTCCGCAGGTGATTCGGGCCGACGGCCTGCGGGTCAGCGATCTGCTGCAGGCGATTATCCCGTTGTTCGAGTTAGACAGCTATGCGCCGCCGCTGGTGATGATGGCCGCCGTCGAAGGCGATGCGCTCGACCCGACGGTGGAACAGCGCTATCGGCAGGCGCTTTCGGCGCAGGTCCCCTGCCCGGATATCGTGCGGATTGACCGCTTTGCCTTCTACGACCGGGCGCAAAAAGCCTTTGCGATCGTTATCACAGGAGAGTGCGCTAAGTACGGAAATATCCTTTTAAAAAAAGGAGTCACGCCGTAATCTCATGCCGGAGCGTCTGCCTGATGCAGACGCTCAATCAATAATGGGGTGAGAATAAATGAAAGCGGCCCGCCAGCAGGCGATCGTCGATCTCCTGATCAACCACAGCAGCCTGACCACCGAAACGTTGTCAAAACAGCTCAACGTCAGCAGGGAAACCATTCGCCGCGATCTCAGCGAGCTGCAGGCGCAGGGCAAAGTGCTGCGCAACCACGGCCGGGCTAAAGTGATCCACCAGCGCAGCCAGGACAGCGGCGACCCTTTTCACATGCGGCTGAAAAGCCATTACGCGCATAAAGCCGATATCGCCCGCGAAGCGCTGGCCTGGATTGACGAAGGGATGGTCATCGCCCTCGATGCCAGCTCCACCTGCTGGTATCTCGCCCGCCAGCTGCCGGACCGCCCGCTGCACGTCTTTACCAACAGCCAGCCCATCTGTCAGGAGCTGGCTAAACGCGACCAGATCATGCTCACCTGCTCCGGCGGTACTCTGCAGCGGAAATATGGCTGCTACGTTAACCCGGCGCTGATTTCCCAGCTGAAATCGCTGGAGATCGATCTGTTTATTTTTTCCTGCGAAGGCATCGACCCGCAGGGCGCGCTGTGGGACTCCAATGCCTTCAATGCCGACTTCAAATCGATCCTGCTTAAGCGAGCGGCGCAGTCGCTGCTGCTGATCGACAAAAGCAAGTTCAACCGCTCCGGCGAAGCGAGGATTGGTCATCTTGATGAGGTGACGCATATTGTGTCGGATGCGCCGCAGCCTTAAGCATGCGGCGAAGGCCAGAGGACATGCGCGTCTCTGGCCTCAGGGTGAGTGATTAACGCTCGTCGCGACGTCCGCCAACGGCGGCCCATAGGCGACGCACGTGAACGGTCACCTCTTCACGATCGTGATACAGCTGACGCGCCTGGATCTGGGCGTTAACGCCGTGCTCGTCCAACTGGGCCTGAATGTAGGCCAGATTCTGCGACACCTCTTCATAGCGCTTTTTCATCGGCAGCTTGAGGTTGAAGATGGTCTCCCGGCACCAGCCGTTGACCAGCCACTGCGCCATCAGCGCCGCCACTTTCGCTGGCTTTTCCACCATATCGCAGACCATCCACGAGATGTTATTGCGGTTAGGACGATAGCGGAAACCGTCTTCACGCAGCCAAGTCACCTGGCCGGTATCCATCAGGCTCTGGGCCATCGGGCCGTTATCGACCGAAGAGACCCACATGTTGCGTTTCACCAGCTGATAGGTCCAGCCGCCCGGGCAGGCGCCGAGGTCGACGGCATACATGCCGTTCGCCAGTCGCTCGTCCCACTCGTCCGCCGGAATAAAGACGTGGAACGCCTCTTCCAGCTTGAGGGTGGAGCGGCTCGGCGCGTCGGACGGAAACTTCAGCCGCGGAATGCCCATATAGAACGGCGAGTTATTGTTACTGTACGAGTAGCCGGTATAGCAGCAGCCCGGGGCGATAAAGAACACATGCACCACCGGACGCTTCGGCGTTTCATAGCTGGTCAGGACGCCCGCTTCGCGCAGCGCCGCGCGCAGCGGCACGGTAAACTTGCGGCAGAACTTCATCAGCTCTTTGCTTTCGTTGGTGTCCGCCACCTCGACGCGCAGATCGCCGCCCTTCTCCACCACGCCCTGCAACATGCCGACGATCGGCGTAATGCGATCCTCCGGCGGCAGGTCGCGCAGCAGTTCGCCCACCACAAACATCTGGCGGGCGAAGATCAGCGAGCTGAACGGCAGATCGCGCACCAGCTTCTCGCCATCATCCTGCTGATAGCCTTCAAAAATCACATAGCCAGAGTCTTCTTTGACCCGGGCGAAACCAAACACCTCGAGGCGGGCTGCCTTATCGGTAATTTCTGCTGCGCACTCTTTCTCAAACCCAGGGCGACAATAGAGGACAACCTTATTCATGAACAACGCCCTTACGTTTCAGACGAATTGCACCAATTAACATTAACACCCAGCCGGCGAGGAAGCTCACGCCGCCCACCGGGGTCACGAACGCCCACAGGCGTAAATGAGAGAGCGCCAGGCAGTAGAGGCTGCCGCTGAACAGCACGGTCCCTAACGCCAGAAAAACGCTGCTCCAGTAGAACCAGATACTGATCCGACGCTGCATCGCCACCGCCAGACCAAAAATCGCCAGGGTATGGAAGGCCTGATACTCCAGGCCGGTATGGATCCAGGCCATCTCCGCCGCGCCGAGCGATTGACTTAAGACATGCGCGCCGAAGGCACCCAGAGCCACAAAGATAAAGCCGCTAATCGCGGCGAATATCAGCATAAAACGGCTGGTCATGTTGTTACCCTACAAGTAATTATTGTTCATAACGAAAGCGGAATTTTTCTTGTTCACTTGCCGCTTTCGCCAGAATCCACTGCCGGAAAGCGGCTATTTTACCCAGTTCTGCCTGACTGTCATGGCAAACAAGGTAAAACGCATTCTTACTGACCAGAACATCATTAAATGGACACACCAGGCGACCGGCTTCAATTTCGGACTGCGCCATGACATTGTTGGCCAGCGCCACGCCCTGCCCGTGAATGGCCGCCTGCAGCACCATCGCGCTGTGGCTGAAAATCGGCCCCTGCTGCACATTAATATGGCTTAGACCAAGCTGGCGGGTATAAGTTTGCCAGTCGCGGCGGGACGCATCGTGAAGCAGCGTATGTTGCGCCAGATCGGCAGGCGTTTTCAATGCTTTATCGCCGGTGAGCAGCAGCGGGGAACAGACCGGCAGCAGATATTCGGCGTACAGTTTTTCCACACGCAGGCCCGGCCAGTTGCCGCGACCGTAAAAAATCGCCACATCGACATCGTCCGCCAGCTTATCCTCCTGACGGTCCACCGCCTGGATCCTGACGTCGATTCCCGGATAAGCTGAGTTAAAGCTTGTCAGTCTCGGCACCAGCCACTGGATGGCGAAACTTGGCAATAAACTGACCGTTAATGCCCCTTTGGCGCTGCGCGCCTGCAGTTTACGCGTCGCTTCCGTCAGTTGCGAAAAAATCTCTTTAATATCCTGAAAATAGCTCTGCCCTTCTTCCGTTAACAGCAGCGAACGATTGCGCCGACGGAACAGCTTAAGGCCCAGAAAATCCTCGAGAGACTTGATTTGGTGGCTGACTGCGGCCTGCGTCACAAAAAGCTCATCGGCTGCCCGAGTGAAGCTGAGATGGCGTGCGGCTGCATCAAAAACACGTAATGCATTCAGAGGAGGTAATCGCTTCGACATGGTTATTCTGGCTTAGATGTTAACTCAATTTAACAAATAGGAAACAATGGTTAACCTATTAGTTTTTTTTATCTGAGCCATTATAAATTGTCCGTTGAGGTTCTACCAGCAAATACCTATAGTGGCGGCACTTCCTGAGCCGGAACGAAAAGCTTTTTTTGGAATGCGTGTTCCATCAAGCTTTTGGCTTACGGTTGTGATGTTGTGTTGTTGTGTTTGCAATTGGTCTGTCTTTGCAGGCCCCGGTAGCAAGGCTACCCCTTTTCACTTCCTGTACATTTACCCTGTCTGTCCATAGTGATTTAATGTAGCACCGCAACGCGCGGTGCTTTTTTTTGCCTTTTTACTGCCTTACTCGTCCAGCTCACCCAGCTGTTTCACGTCAGAGCGATTGATCTGCTGTTTGTTGCCCCACGCGTCCTTATACGAGATCATGCCAGTATCATTATCGGTTTGCGGTTTCCCGTCGGTAACGATGGTCCGCCCATCATTGGTATGCATCACATAGTTAGAGGAACAGGCGCTCAGGCCTAAAGTCAGCATACAGGCAGAGATAATCGCAGCGGCCTTAGTCATTTTCATTTTTCTCTCCTTACGGCTATTTATACTATTCGTGACTCGTTAAGTAATAGGTTAAAACACAAACCCAACACTTTTCAGCATAACCCTCTTTGACCCACGTGGAGTCACATTCGGACAATTCCACAGAGCGCAGAGGCCTTGTCACGCCCGACAAATTGCGCGACGATCGCGGTATTGATACGAGGAATTCCATGAACGCATTCAACCCTGCGCACTTTCGCGCGCAGTTTCCGGCTCTGGCCGATGCCGGCGTCTATCTCGACAGCGCGGCGACGGCGCTCAAACCGCAGGCGGTGATCGACGCCAGCGACCAGTTTTATCGCCTGAGCGCCGGCAACGTCCACCGCAGTCAATTCGCCGCCGCCCAGCGGCTGACCGAGCGCTATGAGGCGGCCCGCGAGCGCGTGGCGGCGTGGCTGAACGCCCCCTGCGGCAAAGATATCGTCTGGACGCGGGGGACCACCGAGGCCATCAATATGGTGGCGCAGAGCTACGTCCGGCCGCGCCTGCAGCCTGGCGATGAAATTCTCGTTAGCGAAGCCGAGCATCATGCCAACCTCGTGCCCTGGCTGATGGTGGCCGGGCAAACCGGCGCCAGAGTGGTCAAGCTGCCGCTCGGCGCCGACCGCCTGCCGGATATCGCCAGCCTCAGCGCGCTCATCACCCCGCGCAGCCGGGTGCTGGCCATCGGCCAGATGTCCAACGTCACCGGCGGCTGCCCGGACCTGGCTCAGGCCATCCGCCTTGCTCACGCCGCCGGGATGGTGGTGATGGTCGACGGCGCGCAGGGGGCGGTGCATTTCCCCGCGGACGTGCAGGCGCTGGATATCGATTTTTACGCCTTTTCCGGCCATAAGCTGTATGGCCCGACCGGGATCGGCGCCCTGTACGGCAAAAGCGAACTGCTGGCGGCGATGTCGCCCTGGCTCGGCGGCGGGAAGATGATCGCCGAGGTCAGCTTTGACGGCTTTACGCCACAGCCGGCGCCCTATGGCCTTGAGGCCGGTACGCCCAATGTCGCCGGGGTTATCGGCCTCAGCGCCGCGCTGGAGTGGCTGGCGCAGAGCGATATCGGCCAGGCGGAAAACTGGAGCCGCAGCCTGGCGAGCCTGGCGGAAGAGGCGCTGGCGAAACGGCCGGGCTTCCGCTCTTTCCGCTGCCAGCAGTCAAGCCTGCTCGCCTTTGAGTTCGACGGTATTCATCACAGCGATCTGGTGACGCTGCTGGCCGAGTCCGGCATTGCCCTGCGCGCCGGGCAGCACTGCGCCCAGCCGCTGCTGGCGGCTTTAGGAGTCAGCGGCACGCTGCGGGCCTCTTTCGCCCCCTACAATACCCAAGACGATGTTGCAGCGCTGGTCCACGCGGTGGATCGCGCCCTGGAAATTTTGGTGGATTAATGACGACCCTGCACCCCTTCGGCACGACCATTACCGACGCCACGCTGCGCCAGACCTTCGCCCCGCTGAACCAGTGGGAGGATAAATATCGGCAGCTGATTTTATTGGGCAAAAAGCTGCCGACGCTGACCGATGAGCGCAAAGCGCAGGCCCATGAGATTGCCGGGTGTGAGAACCGCGTCTGGCTGGGCTATGAGGAGGACGCCGAGGGCAGGCTGCACTTCTTTGGCGACAGCGAAGGAAGGATTGTGCGCGGTCTGCTGGCAGTACTTTTAACCGCCGTGGAAGGCAAAAGCGCCGCTGAGCTGCTGGCACAGGATCCGCTGGCGCTGTTCGACGAGCTGGGGCTGCGCGGCCAGCTCAGCGCCTCACGCAGCCAGGGCCTCAGCGCCCTGAGCGAGGCGGTGCTCGCCGCCGCCCGCGAGGTTGGGGTTTAAGCTCATCCCGGGGGCGGCGCTTGACGCGCCTTGCCCGGGCTACGGGCTCGTGCAGTTTTGTCGCCCGGACAGGTGCGCAGCGCCGCCTCCGGGGAATTGTCCTGTAGACCGGGTAAGGCGCCTGCGCCGCGACCCGGGAGTTTACGTCGTCTGCCGCTCCGCCTTCGCCAGCATTTTCTTCAGCGCATGGGAGACGGCGACAAAACCAAAGGTCGCGGTCACCATCGTCGCGGCGCCAAAGCCGGATGCGCAGTCCATCCGCTTCGGCCCTTCCGCCGTACTCTTCATCGCGCAGACACTGCCGTCCGCCTGCGGGTAGACCAGCGCTTCCGTAGAGAATACGCAGTCCACGCCGAGCTTGCCTTTACTGTTTTTCACCACCCCAAACTGGCTTTTCAGACGCTCGCGCAGTTTAGCTGCCAGCGGATCCTGGATGGTCTTCGCCAGGTCAGCGACCTGGATCTGCGTTGGGTCAATCTGGCCGCCTGCCCCGCCGGTGGTGACCAGCGGCACTTTGTAGCGGCGGCACCAGGCAATAAGCGCCGCTTTTGGCCGGACGCTATCGATGGCGTCGATGACATAGCTGAAGCCGGCGCCCAGGTATTCGGCCACGTTTTCCGGGGTTACGAAATCATCCACCACCGTCACCCGACACTCCGGGTTGATCAGGCGAATACGTTCCGCCATCACCTCCGCTTTCGCCAGCCCGACGTTGCCGCTGAGGGCGTGGATCTGGCGGTTGGTATTGGTAACGCAGACATCGTCCATATCGATAAGGGTGATCGCCCCGATGCCGGTCCGCGCCAGCGCTTCCGCCGCCCACGAGCCGACCCCGCCGATCCCGACCACGCAGACGTGGGCGTCGGCAAAACATTGCAGCGCTTTTTCACCATATAAACGTGCCGTACCGCCAAAACGCTGGCGCCAGGCATCGCTGATTACAACAGACATAGAACCTCAGAACAAAATGACAGCGCCCGGAGGCCGCCGCAAACGGCGTCATCCGGGCGCCCTGGTCAACAGGCACGGCCAGGGGTGTTAGCCGCTAAAAACATTTCCCGCGCCTGGCGCGTTTTTCAGCACCCATACGCGGCCGTAGTGGTTATACCAGCCGGCACGGTGGCCAGCGTCAGGCCCAATGCCCTGATAGATGTCGAAATGCTGGCCTTTGATGGCCCCGCCAACGTCGAGGGCGACCATCAGACGCAGTTCGTACTGGCCGTTAAACTTGCCGTTATTATCCAGCAGAGGTACCTCGGCCAGCAAGGTGGTTCCCGGCGGAATAATCGACCGGTCGGAGGCCACCGAGGCGCGGCCGATCAGCGGCACGGCGCTGGCGCCTTTCACCGGCGCGAAAGACTGTGGTTTAAAGAACACGAACGACGGGTTCTGCTCCAGCAGCTCGCGCACTTCCGCTTCGCTGTGCTTTTCACCCCACTCGCGGATCGCCTGCATCGACATATCTTCTTTCTTCACTTCCCCGCGGTCGATCAGCACTTTGCCGATGCTGCGATAGGGCCAGCCGTTTTTCCCGGCATAGCTAAAGAAGTTGAGCGGCGAACCGTCGCCAAAATCGATATAGCCGCTGCCCTGCACGTCCATGATGAAGTTATCCATCAGCGAATTGCTGTACGCCAGCACATAGTTGTCGCTCAGCGCGCCGGCATAAATGCTGGCGCGGGACGGCAGCTTGCCGCGCTTCGGCGGCATCCGGTAAATGGGGTACTGGAATTCACCCTGACGGGTGTGGCGCGCCTGCACCACCGGCGTGTAGTAGCCGGTAAACTGGACGTTGCCATAGTTGTCGACGCCCTGCATCTGCCAGGCGTCGATGCCAAACTGGCGCAGCGTGCGGGTGTCGCCGCCGGCGCGCAGCCACTCCTGCAGCGCGTTATAGACGTTGCTCTGGCTGTTATAGAGGCGCGGAGAGGCGTTACGAATTTGATTAACCTGCTCGGAGAAGTCGCCGGCGTTGATCGGCGCCCCGACGGCATCCGGCTGGTTTACCAGTGAAAACGGCTGGGTGAACTTGCCATCGCTATATTGCTGACCGCGGTCGGTCGGTTTTGAGGAACAGGCGGCGAGCATAGCCAGCATTGCCCCCGTCGCTACGTATTTTGCCCAACGTCCTTTCATGGTGTCTCATCTTTTGCTGCGAAGCCTTAGTGCGTGTTGAAGATAACAAAGCGCCAGAGCTATTGAAATGCGCGATCTCATCGATGGCACAGATTTGTGTAAAAAAACACCACAACGTGGCGTTTTATAAGCCAATTCTTACAAAAATGTCGATTTGGTCGAAAAAAGGTTGCATCATCTCGCTAGCGGAGTATAGTGCGCTTCCACGGACGCGGGGTGGAGCAGCCTGGTAGCTCGTCGGGCTCATAACCCGAAGGTCGTCGGTTCAAATCCGGCCCCCGCAACCAATTAAAATTTGATGAAGTAAAGCAGTACGGTGACGCGGGGTGGAGCAGCCTGGTAGCTCGTCGGGCTCATAACCCGAAGGTCGTCGGTTCAAATCCGGCCCCCGCAACCAATCAAATTTGACAACGTGAAGCAGTACGGTGACGCGGGGTGGAGCAGCCTGGTAGCTCGTCGGGCTCATAACCCGAAGGTCGTCGGTTCAAATCCGGCCCCCGCAACCAACATCATAAACACCCTCAAGGGTGTTTTTTTGTTTCTGCCGCCGGCAAAACCTCTGCCGAAAACGGGAACGGCCATTGCCGCCCCCATCTCCTGCTTACCCCTTAGGTAACACAATATTGCTGGCCGCCAGCATGCCCATGCGATGGTACATCGCACAGGCCGCCTCGACGATCGGCATCGCCAGCGCCGCGCCGCTGCCTTCCCCCAGCCGCATACCCATATTGAGATACGGTTCGAGTCCGAGGTGCGCCAGCGCGATACGCGCCCCCTTCTCCGCCGAATAGTGGGACGGGATCAGATACGGTTTTACCGCCGGCGCTATCCGGCACGCCGCCAGCGCCGCCGCGTAAGAGAGAAAGCCATCCAGCACCACCGGCAGCCCGCAGGACGCCGCCCCCAGCATGACGCCGGTCATCCCCAGCAGATCAAATCCACCGACTTTGCTCAGCACGTCGAGGCCATCCTTCGGGTCGGGCTGATTAAGGGCGATAGCCCGCCGCACGACCTCCACCTTGTTGCCAACCTTCGCCAGCGGCAAATTGGCGCCAATCCCAACCACCTCCTGCGCATCGCTGCCGGTCAGGACGCTGACCATCGCCGCCGCCGGCGTGGTATTGGCCATCCCCAGTTCGCCGACGCCAAACAGAGTCACGCCCTCCTGCGCCAGCGCGTGGGTGTAGCGCATCACCTCCAGCAGCAGCTCCTGCCCCTGCTCGCGGCTCATGGCCGGGCCGCGGGCAATATTGCCGCAGCCCCGCGCCACCCGCATATTCACCACGCCGGGCAGCGGTTCGCTATCGATCCCGACATCAATCACGTGCACTTGCGCCCCGGCCTGGGCGGCGAGCACGCAGACGCCGGTGGTGCCGCGGGTCATATTGGCGGCCTGGATGGCCGTGACCGCCTTCGGCGAAATCGCCACCCCTTCGTCCCACACCCCATGGTCGGCGCACATCACCAACAGGGCCTTTTTCGCCACCTGCGGCTGGCCGCCCAGGCCGGGCATTCCCGCCAGCTGCACCGCCAGCGCCTCCAGACGCCCGAGGCTGCCGGGGGGCTTGAGTAAGCCGTCAATGTGTTGCTGTGCCCGCGCCATGGCGTCGGCGTCCGGCGCGGGGATCGCCCGCAGTACCTCGTTTACGCTTTGCATACAGAATCCCTGCCAGGGCTGGCCCGGTCGGCCAGCGATTGAGTTATTTGATTTTGACGCCGATGCCGGAGACCACCAGCCAGACCGCATCCGCCGCAGCCGCCAGGCGCTGATTGACCCGCCCGGCGATATCACGAAAATGCCGCGCCAGGCGGTTCTCCGGCACAATGCCCATCCCCACCTCGTTGGTCACCAGCACGACGTGCGCCGGGCAGCGCTGACAGGCGGCAATCAGCACGCCAATTTCGTCATCAATAGCCCGCTCCATGGCGGCGTAATCCCAGACGTCGGGGTCGCTGTCGCCGCCGAGCGCGAACAGCAGGTTGGTGACCATGGTGGTAATGCATTCCAGCAAAATCGCCTCCTCTGGGGCGGTATCCGGGGTGATCAGTTCATCAAGCTGCTGCCAGCGCTCGGCGGTGCGCCAGTGGGCGGGCCTGCCGTCGCGATGATGCTGGATCCTTGCGGCCATCTCGTCGTCAAAGATTTGCGAGGTGGCGATATATAAAACCTGCGGCGCATCGGCAATCAGCGCCTCGGCATGGCGGCTTTTGCCGCTGCGCGCGCCGCCGGTAACCAAAGTCAGCATAGGGGCTCCTGATGTTGGCGCATGATGGCGTAAATTTGATCGATGGCGATATGTTCGCGCATGGCATCGGCCAGCAGGTCAAACTGGCGGGTTTTATAGCGGGCATACTCCAGGGCGCTGTCCAGCGGCGCCAGCCCTTTGCGCTGACGCAGGCCGTTAACCAGCGCCCGGGTAAAGGCATCGCTGTCGAACAGGCCATGGAGATAGGTGCCGAACGCCAGGCCGTCGTCGCTGACCGCGCCGTCTGCCACTGACTGTCCAGCTTTATGCAGCTGCAGCAGCGGCGCGCAGCCTGCCTCACGGCGCGTCTCGCCCATATGAATTTCGTAGCCACTGACCCGCAGCCCCGCCGCGTCGGCTAACCAATCCGGGAGGTTAGCCTCCAGGGTCGCCTGCACCTGAGTGGTGGTTTTGCGCTGGGCGAAGTGGGTCACGGTCTTCAGCACCCCCAGTCCGGGCTGGGTGCCAAGGCCAGACTCCACCTCATCGATAATGGTTTCGCCGAGCATCTGATAGCCGCCGCAGATCCCCAGCAGCGGCACCTTGCGCTGCCGGGCCTGCTCGACCGCGTTCGCTATGCCGCTTTCACGCAGCCAGCACAGATCGCCGAGGGTATTTTTACTGCCCGGGAGAATGACCAGGTCGGCGTCGGCCAGCGCCTGCGGGTCGCGGACATAGCGCACCCGGACGTCAGGCTGCGCCGCCAGGGCGTTAAAGTCGGTAAAATTGGCAATATGCGGCAGGTGAACGACGGCGATGTCGATATCGCGCCGGTCGGTGCGGTGGTATTTCCCGGCCTGCAGCGCCACGCCGTCCTCATCCTCAAGGTCAACTTCAAGCCACGGCATAACGCCCAGCACCGGCACGCCGGTCAACGCCTCGATCTGCTCGATCCCCGAGCGCAGGAGCGCCACATCGCCGCGGAATTTATTGATAATCACCCCTTTCACCCGCGCTCGCTCCTCGGGCTGCAGCAGCGCCAGCGTGCCGTAAATCGCGGCAAATACCCCGCCGCGGTCGATGTCGGCCACCAGGATCACCGGGCACTGCGCCATTTCGGCCATGCCCATATTGACGATATCGCGGTCGCGCAGGTTAATTTCCGCTGGGCTGCCGGCCCCTTCCAGCACCAGCGCCTCATACTCCCCGGCCAGGCTCTGGTAGACCGCGAGGATCTGCTCGCGCAGGCGTGGCTTGTACTGGTGATAGCTCACCGCGTCCATGCTGGTCGCCACCTCCCCCATCAGCACCACCTGCGCCTGACGGTCGCTGGTGGGCTTGAGCAAAATCGGATTCATGCGGACATCCGGGGCGATCCCGGCTGCTTCGGCCTGGAAAATCTGCGCCCGGCCCATCTCTTTGCCATCCGGCGTAATGCCGGAGTTCAGCGCCATATTCTGTGATTTAAACGGCGCGGTGCGCAGTCCATCCTGATAAAAAATGCGGCACAGTCCCGCCACCAGCACGCTTTTCCCGACGTCGGAAGCGGTGCCCTGTAACATAATCGCCAGCGTCATGACGCCTCCTTAATCGCGCCTATCGCATCGTTGCGCATCCGCTGAAAAAACTCCGCTTCGGTTTTACACAGCGGCAGCCCCAGTTCGCTATGAAGTTTCACCAGCCACGGCTGGGTCAATCCCGCCCGGGCCATGGTCTCCGCGCAAGCAAACACCTCGCCGGGTTCCCCTTCGGCCAGCACTTCGCCGTGCCGCAGAACGTAAACGGCGTCGCTCACCTCATAGATCAGATCGATATCGTGGCTGGAGATCGCCACGTGGTTGCCGCGATCGGCAATGCGCTTGATGATGTCGATCATCTGCGCGCGCCCGCGGGGATCGAGGCCCGCGGTGGGCTCGTCAAGCAGCAGGTAGCGCGCCTGCAGCACCAGCGCCCCGGCGATCGCCACCCGTTTTTTCTGCCCATGACTGAGGCACTGGATCGGCTGCTGGCGAAACCCCTGGGCATCGACGAGGGTCAGCGCCTCATCCACCCGGCGGGCGATCTCCTCTTCCGCCACCCCGAGGTTACGCAGACTAAAAGCGATATCGCTGTCGATATCGGTATAGAAGATTTGCTGGTCCGGATCCTGAAACACCGTCGCCACCTGCTGGCGCAGCGCCAGCAGACCGCGCTTGCTGTAGTCCAGCGCCTCTCCCTGCCACAGCACCGCCCCCTGCTGCGGGCGCAGCAGGCCGCTCAGGTTCATAAACAGCGTCGACTTTCCGCAGCCGTTGGCCCCCACCAGGCCGGTCACCGCATGGCGGGAAAAATCCAGCGTCAGCCCTTTAAGCACCGGCTCATCCTGATAGCGAAACCAGAGATCGGTTGTGGCAAGCATACTTATCCTTAGAGGTGAAAATCACCCTGGTACAATTTGATATCCAGCGCCGTGCTCATCTGTTGATAGCGCAGGAGGACGCGGGTGAACAGCAGTCCCACCAGCATCGCCAGCGAGCGATAGCCCTGCGGCACGCTACCATAGCCAAAACGCAGGGTTTGCGCGCGGTGAATCGCCATCGCCTCGTCCAACAGAATAAAAATGAAGCGCCAGGTCAGCAGGATCTGCTCCGTCAGCAGCCGCGGTACACGACCGCGCTTGAGTAAAATAATCAACTGCGGGAAAGGCAGATTGAGCACCAGCCAGAGCGTCGCCGCCATCGCCGCCAGGCTGCGCCAGAAAGTCTCCCCGGCCACGGCCAGCCCCTGGGCGGAAATCCCTATCGAGAAAGCGCCCAGCCGAAAGCTCGCTAACAGCATCTGCGGGTCGCGGCTGACGCTGAACAGAATGGTCAGCACGCCGACCAGCAAAAAGCCAAAGGGCAGCGCCATCCAGCGGCACCAGCGCTTGAATGAGACCCGTAGCAGCCAGCAGGTCAGCGCGGCGGTTAGCGCCAGCGTCAGCGCCTGGCCCCATGCCGGAAGCGTAAAGGCCAGCGCCATCAGCAGCAGCCAGAGCAGAAACTTCCGCTCTGGCGCCACCTGCAGCCAGCGGCTCTGGTAGCTGAGTCGGTCAAACCCGGTCATCACGGCGCTGTCTGCCCCTCGCATATCCGAGAATGTAAAAAATCACCGCCGCGCCCAGCGAGCCCTGCAGGGTAAACAGCAGGCTCTCAATCTCGCCGCTCGCCGGTTCATATAGCGGCTGGAACCAGGGTTGATAATCCGGCGCCACCGCCTGGATCTGGCTCTCCGCTTCGCCGTCCGAGCCGCCAAACTCGCCGCCGTGGTTAATAAAAAATGGCAGGATCATCAGGGCGACCACCATCGCCAACAGGATCAGGGTCTTTTTCATATTAATGTCCCTCCGCGGCGATCAGTCGCCGTTTGGTTAGCTGATCGTAGATCATCACGGTGAGCAACCCTTCCGCGATGGCGATCGGGATCTGCGTCAGGCAGAAGATGCCCATAAACTTGGCGATCGATCCACCTGCTCCGGTTGCCGGATCGGGAAAGGCCACCCCGAGCTGGACGGAGGTGACAAAGTAGGTCATCAGATCCGCCAGCATGGCGCAGAGAAAGACCCCGACATCGCGACGGATCCCCGCCCGACAGGCCAGCTTCCACACCAGATAGCCGACCATCGGACCGATCACCGCCATCGACATCCCGTTGGCGCCAAGGGTGGTCAGGCCGCCATGCGCCAGCAGCAGCGCCTGGAACAGCAGAACGATCGCCCCCAGCACCGCCACTACGCCCGGCCCGAAGAGGATCACCGCCAGACCAACGCCGGTGGGATGCGAGCAGCTGCCGGTCACCGATGGGATCTTCAGCGCCGAAAGAACAAAAATAAACGCCCCGCAGAGAGCCAGCAGCACCTTCTGATTGCTCTCTTCCTGGACGATACGCCGCAGGCGCACCAGGCCGTACCACAGGCAGGGTAAAAACAGCAGCCACCACGCCAGCGCCCACATCGGCGGCAAAAAGCCCTCCATGATATGCATGGCGAACGCCTCCTGTGGGACGATGATCAGCAGAACAGCAGCCGCCAGCCCCCCATACGAAAGCTGCTTCAGCGATTGCACCTGATTCATTACGCCTCCTCCCACTGTTTGTTAACCAGGATGGTCGAGAAATAGGGCAGCGGCTGGTCATCGCTGACCTCGCGCAGGCTGCGCCAGCACTGCTCACCCGGCAGGGTGGCCTCTGACATCATCAGCGCCGCATCCAGCAGCCCCGCCTGCGCCAGCAGCGCCTTAATGCGGGCGAAGCGGCCGTAGACTTTCATCAGAACCAAACTGTCATGCTGGCGCAGCGCCGCGGCAATGTCCGCTTCCGGCGCGGTGCAGGAGATCACCGCCAGCGACTGCTGCTCCATGGCCAGCGGGGTTTTCGCCCGCGCAGCAATGGCGGCGAAGGAGGTAACGCCAGGGACAATCTCCAGCCAGTCCGGGCAGCCAATCCGCTGCAGCAGAAAGACCCAGGTGCTGAACAACATGGCATCGCCGAGGGTGATAAACCCGACCTGCCTGCCCGCCGCCACTTCCTGGGTCAGCGCCGCGACGACATCGTTCCACACCGCCTCTTTTTCCGCGCTGTCGGCGCTCATCGGAAAATGGCAGCAGCGGACCTCCGTGTGTGCGCCAAGGTACTCGCGCACGATGGAGAGGGCCAGGCTGTCGCCGCCTTTGCGACCGGCTGGCGCATACAGCACATCCAGCTGGCCGAGGATCCGCGCCGCACGCACAGTGATCAGATCGGCCGCCCCCGGCCCGGTGCTCAGGGCGTACAGTTTGCCGCTCATGCTGCTTTCTCCATCGCGTTATTCAGCGCCTGCTGCAGATGGGCGACGAACATAGCCCGCACCGCCGGATTTTCCCCTAACCCGCTCAGCCACGGCGTTGCCGTGATACCGGCGGCGTTGAACAGCGTTTTCCAGGAGTCCTCTTCGTCCGAGGCCATATCGTTAATGGCGTGATCGCCGGCCACCAGCATCAGCGGCATCAGGTGCACGCCGGTCACGCCCTGGCGAGCGAGTTCGTTAATCACGATGTCCACTTCGGGATAGCTTTCCACCGCCCCCACCCGCGCCGGAAAACCCTGCACCGCCATCATATGATCCAGACAGGCGTAGGCCGCGAAGGCGTGGTGGCTGGCGCCATGCCCCATAAATACCACTCGTTCCGTCGCCGCCAGCGGCGGCATCTGCTGGCGCAGGGCCTGCATTAGCTGCACGTAATCGCCATGACCGCTCAACAGCGGCGCGCCCAGCGTCAGACGCTGAAAGCGCGGGCGCATGCTCTGCACTTCGCGAACGATCTTCTCGTACTCGTCGCCGTTGATAATGTGCAGGGACTGGATCGCCACATCCTGGTACCCCTGCTCGGCCAGCTTTTGCAGGGCCTGCAGCGGGGTATCGATATGGATGCCGTCGCGCTGCTGCAGTTTGCGAATAATCATCCCCGAGGTGAAGGCGCGAAACAGCGTGCGGTCCGGGCAGCTGGCGGCCAGATCGCGCTCGCAGGCGGCGATGTTCTTCTCGCGGGTGTCGTGATAGCTGGTGCCAAAGCTCACCACCAGAAGTGCTTTTTTCATATCCTGTTCCTCAAGTCGCCGACAGCCAGCGCGTCAGCCGCGCAGCGAAATCGGCCTGGCTTTGCAGTAATTCATCGCCCGTCACCAGCGGCGCCGGACGGGTAATGACGATGCAGGGGATCCCCGCATCGAGACAGGGTTGTACTTTTTCCTGATAGCCCCCTTCCGCCCCAGAGGCTTTCGTCACCACGACGTCGGCCCGGCACTGGCGATAAAAGGCGGCGTTAAATTCAGCGCTGAACGGCCCGCAGAGGGCAAAGATCTCCCCCACGCCAAATCCCAGTTCGCTGCAGTGCTGAACTACCTCCGGCACCGGCAGCACCCGGGCAAGCAGCGTTTTATCCGCCAGCCCCGCCCGCCAGGCCACCAGATCTTTGCTGCCGGTGGTCAGCAGGATCCGCTCGCCGAGGCGATGGGCTACCGCGCAGGCCTCGTTCAGATCGCCGACGACGTGAAGAAGCGGATGGCGCAGATCGCTCAGCTGCTCCGGCCTTTGATAGCGGCTGAGCAAGACTCCGACGCTGGCGCAGGCGCGTACAATATTCTCGCTGACCACCTCGGCGTAGGGGTGAGAGGCGTCGATTACCCAGCGGGTGCGTTGCGCCTTCAGCCACTCCGCCATCTGCTGCCACTCCATGCGCCCGCAGCGTATCTGGCCACGGATAGCGCCGGCCAGCTGCTCGCCGGTGGAGGTCGCCACCGACAGGGTGTAGCGCACGCCGGCGGCGTCCAGCTGCTGGCAGATCGCCCGCGCATCGCTGGTGCCCCCGATAACCAGCACGTCGCCGTGGTTCACAGCGCGTAGCCTCGCGGGGTAATCATCAGACCGTTATCGATGTATGTCGCTTTGTTGCCGACGATCACCAGGCTGGTCATATCCACCGGGGCGAAATCCATCTCCCCGAGGGTGGTCAGCCATTTCTCCTGCTTTTTACGCCCGGCGGATTTGACCACGCCAACCGGCGTATCCGCGCTTTTGCTGGCCGCCAGCAGCGCAAAGGCGCGCGCCAGATGCCCTTCGCGGCCGCGGCTGCGGGGGTTGTAAAAACAGATAACGAAGTCCGCTTCCCCGGCGGCGACAATGCGTTTTTCAATCACCGACCACGGCGTCAGCAGATCGCTGAGGCTGATATGGCAGAAATCATGCATCAGCGGCGCGCCGAGCAGCGAGGCGGCGGCGATACTGGCCGTCATCCCCGGGATCAGGCGGACCTCAATGTCCAGCCGCTGCTTATTAACCAGCTCCAGCACCAACCCCGCCATGCCGTAGATGCCGGCGTCGCCGCTGCTGATCAGCGCCACGTTGTGCCCGGCCTGCGCCAGCTCGATGGCCGCCTGGCAGCGTTCAATCTCTTTGCACATGCCGGTTTTGATCACCTGCTTGTCACCGGTAAAGGCTTTTACCAGGTGGGTGTAGGTCTTGTAGCCCACCACAATCTCCGCCGCCTGCAGGGCCTCCACGGCTTCCATGGTCATCATCGCCTGCGAGCCAGGGCCAATTCCGATTACGCTTAACATCAGTGTGAAACTCCCAAAGTAATAGTGACGCCCTGCTCGCGCAGGGTTTCGCCGGACAGGTTTCCCTGACTCAGCAGCCAGGCCACCGGGCCGGAGACGCTGCCGACGCCGACCGTCTCCCGGACAAAAGACGAGGCCGGAAAGCGGTGCTCGTGCTCGCGCAGCGCCTCGGCGCTGAAGGTTTCGAACGGCACCCGGCAGCGATGAGCCAGCTGGCGGAGCCCCGGCTCGTTTGCCTTCAGGCTCACGCTGCCGATCGCTTTCAACGCCAGTGGGTCAAGGCGCTGGGCAGCAAGCTGGCGCTCCAGCAGCGTACTGAGCAGCGCGCAGGGGGTGTCGCGCCGGCAGCCGATCCCCGCCACCACCCGCTGGGGCACCAGCTTCCAGTGAGGTATCGGCAGCGGCGGCAGCGACCGGCGCAGGGTGATGCAGATCAGCGCGTCGAGCGACGGCAAGCGCGTAAGGTTCCTCACCGGAATAAAGCCGCGCTGGTCGCAGCGGCTTAGCGCCTCGGTAAATTCAGCGTCGCACCACAGTCCCACCCGCTTACCGCTCACCAGCATCTGATTAACGGTTTTCACCGTCGCGCGAAAATCGGTCATCCGGGCGTTCAGCTCAACAGCCAGTGTGTCGAGGGCGGCCAACTCGTTGACGTCGGTTGCGGTGGTGATCACCGGGTCGGCGCCGAGCATCCCGGCGAGATAGCGGGTCAGGGCATTGGCCCCCCCGGCATGGCCGGAGAGCAGGCTGATGACGTGCCGGGCGCGCTCATCAATCACCACCACCGCCGGGTCGCTGAGCTTGTCATTCACCAGCGGCGCCAGCACCCGCACGGCAATCCCGGTGGCGCCGATAAAAATCAGCGCCGAAAAGCTGCTGAACGCCTCGCGGGCAGCGCTGGCAAAGCCGCCGTTAAAGGGGATAAACCCCTCCTCCTGCAGCGCCTCGCTGGTGTAGCAGGTGAGCGGCAGCATGGCCGCCAGCCTTTTTGCCAGCCGCACGCCGCCGGGCGTCAGGCAAAACAGGGCAATGGATTCAGGCTTTACGGTATTCATGGCTAAAATCCGCTGCGTACAGTTTGGAGTAGTGATACTCATCGCCGAGGAAGGGACCGACGAGGATCAGCGCCGTTTTGCGGATCCCGGCGTCGCGTACCTTATCGCCGATGTCCGCAAGGGTTCCGCGGACGGTCTGGCTTTCCGGCCAGGTGGCCTTATAGATCACCGCGACCGGGGTGGTCGCCGGGTAGCCGCCCTCCACCAGCCGCTCCGCCACCCGGTGAATACGCTGCACCGACAGGTAAATCGCCATCGAGGTCTGGTGGCTGGCAAAGGCCTCCAGCTGTTCGCGCGCAGGAACCGGCGTGCGCCCTTCCAGACGGGTAATAATCAGACTTTGCGATACCTCGGGCACCGTATATTCCACCCCCAGCTCCGCCGCCGCCCCGAGGAAGGCGCTGACGCCCGGCACCACCTGCCAGCGGATCCCGCGGCGGGTCAGCTCTTCGCCCTGCTCGCGCACCGAGCCGTACAGCGAGACGTCCCCCGTCTGCAGGCGCACCACCGTTTTTCCCGCCTTCACGCCCGCTTCCATCAGATCGAGGATCTGCTCCAGATGCAGCGCGGCGCTGTCGTGACACTCCGCCTGTGGCGGACAGTAGGCCAGCAGCTCGGTGTTGATCAGCGACCCGGCGTAGATCACCACCTGCGCCTGCTGCAGCAGACGGTAGCCTTTGAGAGTAATCAGTTCGCGATCGCCAGGACCGGCGCCGACGAACCACACGCAATGGGGATCAAAAGTCTCAGCCATGGTTTCCTTCCTTCTGACAGGCGATGACAAAAACGGGATTATGGGGTTTGAAGTAGTGGCCGCTGCCCAGCGTGGTCAGCGATGAGACGTTCAGCTGCAGGCAATCAATCTGTGTAATCCCCCGCTGCTGCAGATAGTCGAGAGCCGCATTCAGGTTCTCCTGCAGGATAAAAGTCATCACCAGACGGCCACCGGGATAGAGCTGCTGCCACGACCAGTCAATGAGCTCGTCGAGGCGGCCGCCGCTGCCGCCCATAAAAATGGCGTCGGCGCGTTCGGTCATCACCATCGGCGCTTCGCCGGGCAGGATCTCAATATTGCCGCAGGCGAAATGCTGGCGGTTTTCGTCCAGCAGCCGGAGAGCCGCGGGGTTGCGTTCGATGGCGGTTACCTGCAAAGAGGGATACTGCAGCGCCGCCTCAATCGACACGCTGCCGGTACCGGCGCCGATATCAATCAAGTGGCTTGCCCGGTGTAGCTCAAGTTTGGCCAGCGCCAGCGCGCGAACCGCCTCTTTGGTCATCGGCACCTTCTCGCCGCGCAGAAAAAGCTCATCTTTCATCGAGGATCACCACCGCGTTCATCTCATATTCGGCATCGACCTCACTGACCGGTAGCCAGTGGATCCGCTCGTTATCCATCGCCAGATTTTCGCCAATCACCATCCAGCGATACCCTTTACCCCGCGCCGCCAGCTGGGCGGCGATTTCCCGCGGCCCGCAGCGCCCGTCGGTCACCATCGCCACCTTGCGCTGGCGCGCCAGCTCATCAAAACAGACGTCCCGTCCGTGGCTGCTGGTCAGCCAGATATCGTTCATATCGATACCGGCCTTCGCGCAGAGATACTGCACCGCGCTGATGCCGGGGATAATGCGCACGCGCTCGATGCCAAAGTGGGCGATCAGCCGCGTGCCGATGCCGTAAAAGAGCGGGTCGCCTGAGGCCAGCACCACCACTTTCTGCGCTGCGCGTTCGCCGAGCCAGACCAGCAGTTCGGCAATATTGGCGCCCAGCGCAAACCGTTCGCCGCGAAATCCGGGGAACTGATCTAAATGCCGCTTACCGCCTACCAGCGCATCCGCGCTGGCGACCGCATCTTGCGCCGCCGGCGTCATCAAATGCAGGCCTGACGGCCCCATGCCGACCACCGTTAACATGACATCTCCCGCGCAATCTCGGCGATCGGCCGATTGCTGCCGAGAACCTTGTTATCAAAGGAGAACATGATGGCGTCGCAGACGGGCGGCGCTTTGGTAAAGCGCAGCATCTGCATCACCCGCAGACAGATGCGTTCAGCAAGATGGTTATAGATAGGCTGAAAACCGTACGCGTCGATGTGCTCCATCGCCGCTTCGGTGGTATCGCATTCGCTCACCAGCTGCAGCAGCGCCAGCGGTGCCCCCTGCAGCGCCAGATGCGCGACCAGCGTTTCCATGCGCGCATCGGCGATATGGCTGTGGGTATGGAAGATCCCGGCGGCGACTTTAATCAACTTGCCGGGATGGCCAATCAGCACAATCTGACGGAACCCGAGGCGCACGGCCTCTTCAATCATGTAGCCGACGAAGTTGCTCATGGTGACCACCACCTGCGAGTCGATGCCCATCTGCTCACGTACGAAGCGCTCGCCGTGGTTCCCCGGCACCAGCACCACGCGCTCCAGTCCGGCGGCGCGTTTGATCTCCAGCTCGAGGGAGAGCGAGCGCTTCCAGCTCTCTTCCGACATCGGGGTGACGATCCCGGTGGTGCCGATAATCGAAATCCCGCCGAGGATCCCCAGCCGCGCGTTATAGGTTTTTTGCGCCCGCACCTCGCCCTCCGGGGCGAAAATCTCTACCGTCGCCCCGCGCGACGGGCCAATCGCCTCGCGCACCGCCGACTCGATGGTGTGGCGCGGGGTGCGGTTAATCGCCGGGCTGCCGATGGGCAGGCCGATCCCTTTGCGGGTGACTGTGCCGACACCTTCGCCGCCGCGCAGGGTTATCTCGCCGGAGTCGTCGAGCGTCACGCGGGCGAAAATCAGCATCCCGTGGGTGGCGTCAACGTCGTCGCCGCCGTCTTTACGAATCGCGGCGATCGCCTGCTGCCCTTCGACGTGCGGCGACTCGACGTTAAGGCACAGGGTCACGCCGGAAGGGGTGACAATGGAGACCTGATGAATGAGGTGCTGGCGCATCACCATCAGCGCCGCCACCTTTGCCGCCGCCGTCGCGCAGGAGCCGGTGGTGTAGCCCTTGCGCAGGGCTTTGCCGTGATGCCACACCGGGTCGTCAAAGGCCTGATCGCTCATTGCGCCTCCCGCAGGTGGTACAGCAGGGCGTTCACAATTGCTGCCGCCACGTTGCTTCCCCCTTTGCGGCCGAGCGCAGCGATAGCCGGCAGGCCGCTCTCGCTGAGCGCCGCTTTCGACTCCGCGGCGCCGACGAACCCGACCGGCACACCCACCACGCCGCCGATAGCCGTTTCGCGGTGTTCCAGCAGGCGAAACAACGCAGTTGGCGCATTGCCAAAGACAAACACTTTCTCCCCGGGCTCCTGCACCGCAATATCCACCGCCGCCATCGAGCGGGTCATCCCCCGGCTTTGCGCCTCGCGCACCACCCGCGGGTCGCTGATATAGCAGCGGCATTCGCCGCCAAAGCGGGCTAACAGGGTTTTGTTGATCCCGGACAGCGCCATGGTGGTATCGGTATACAGGGTGCAGGGCCGGCTCAGCGCCTCGCTCAGAGCGATCAGGGCATCCGGAGAAAACCACAGAATATCCAGCCACTCGAAGTCAGCGGTGGTGTGGATCACCCGCTTGATAATCGCCTCGTGCAGCGGGCTGGCGAAACGGTAGTCCGGTCGCGTTTCGGCGATGATCTCGCTGATGATGTCGAAGCTTTTCGCCTCAATCGCCTGCGGTTGTTGTATGTACTGCATCAGGTTCTCCTCAGGCCGCGCCGACCAGCCAGTAGCGCAGGCCGATGAACAGCGCCAGCGCCAGGGTTGACGCCACCCACATCAATCGAATGGTTCGGGAAATATCGTCCACCGCAATGTCGCGGACGGCGTCGCCTATCCAGGGTTTTTCAACGCGCTGGCCGAAGTAGTCGTTCGGGCCGCCAAGGCGGATCCCCAGCGCGCCGGCGACGGTCGCTTCCGGCCAGGCGCAGTTAGGACTGCTGTGCTGATAGCGATCGCGCCAGCCCGTCCGCAGCGCCCGGGCGCCATCTTCCCGACATACCACGGCGGCGAGGCTAAGCAGCAGCCAGCTCAGCCGGGCGGGAAGGAAGTTGGCCACATCGTCAAGACGGGCGCTGACCATGCCGATCGCCCGGTATTTTTCGTGCTTATAGCCGACCATGGAATCGAGGGTGTTGACCGCCTTATAGGCCATGGCCAGCGGCGCGCCGCCCAGCAGCAGGAAGAAGAGCGGCGCGATAATGCCGTCGACGGTGTTTTCCGCCACGGTTTCCACCACCGCGCGGTTAATCTGCTGCGGCTGGAGCTGTGTGGTGTCGCGCCCGACAATCCACGACAGCTTGCTACGGCTTTCCGCCAGATCCCCCGCGCGCAGCGGTCGCTCGACGTCCCGCGCCGACTGCGCCAGACAGCGCCCCGCCAGCACGGTGAAGATCATCCATACCTCCACCAGCCATCCCAGCCAGGGGTGGATCCCGCGCGCCAGCGCCAGTACGCCCCAGGCCACAGCCCACGTCAGGCCGGTCACCACCAGCCACATCACTCCGCCGCCGATGCGCAGCGTCCGCTCGCTATGGCAGACGCGCCGCACCACGCGCTGGCTGATGTTGATCAGACGACCTATCCAGCGCACCGGATGCGGCCAGTGCGGCGGATCGCCAATGACGACATCGAGTATCCAGGCCACACACCAGGCGAGAAGAGTCATAGCGTCCTCCTTGCCGCCTGCAGCCAGTGGTTGAGCATGGTGGGTCGCTGGGCAAAATGGACATGGAGATAGCTGGCAAAGGCGCTGCCGGACTGCCATCCTCCCTGCCACTGCTGAAGCGTCTTGCCGTCCCGCTGTTTACGGCAGGCCAGCACGGCGGCGGTGGCGGGAGTAAAATCGGAGTAATGAAATTCATGGCCGCGCAGCCACTCGCCGGGGGCGGCCAGCAGCGTTTGCTGCTGCGCCTGCGCTTCGCAGTAGCCGAACCGGGTCAGACGCGTCCCCATCCGGCTGTAGCCGGGAATGATATCCGCCATCGCATAGCACTCGCCGCCGGTGACCTCCAGGGCGGAGCCCAGATACATCAGGCCGCCGCACTCGGCGTAGATCGCCACCCCGCGCCGGTGCGCCGCGCGGAGCTGCGCCAGCATCTCCTGGTTGGCTGACAGGCCGGCCGCGTGCAGCTCCGGGTAGCCGCCGCCAAGCCAGATCATCTGGCAGGCCGGCAGCTGGCGATCGCGCAGCGGGCTAAAGCGCACGATCTTCACGCCGCAGCGGACCAGCAGCGCCAGGTTATCGGGATAATAAAAATTGAAGGCCTCGTCGTCGGCGAGGGCCAGCGTCAGCCCTTCGCCGGCGTCGGCGGCAAGCTGCTCCCCCCACTCGCCGGCCGGCAGGTTCGCCAGTTCGCTGAGGGACAGCAGCCGGTCGATGTCGAGGGTGCGCCCCAGCAGGCTGGCAAAATCCCGCCATGCCTGTTGATTAACCATCGACTCGCGGGCGGTCACCAGCCCCAGATGCCGCTCGGGCAGCGCCACGCCTTCCACGCGCGGCACATAACCGAGCACCGGCGCCTGGCAGTAGCGCTCAATGGCGCTTTTCAGCAGCTGGAAGTGAGTGTCGCTGTTGACGCGATTAACGATCACGCCGGCGATATTGAGGGCCGGATCAAAATGTTGAAAGCCCATCACCGTGGCGGCGATGGAGGTCGAGACCGCTTTGCCATCCACCAGCAAAATCACCGGGCAGCCAAGCTGTTTGGCCATCGCCGCGCTGCTGCAGTAGTTGGGGTCGGTGCCGTAGCCGTCATAGAGGCCCATCACCCCTTCAATGACTGCGATATCGGCCTGCTGCAGCTGGTCGGCAAACAGCGCGTTGAGTATCGGGGCGGGAAGCATAAAGCTGTCGAGATTGCGGGAGGCGACGCCGCTGATGGCGGTGTGCCAGGCGGTGTCTAAATAGTCTGGCCCCACTTTACAGGGTTGCACCCGCAAACCGCGCTGTTGGAGCAAGCTGAGCAGGCCGAGCGTCACGGTGGTTTTGCCACAACCGCTACCGGTACCCGCAAGAATGAACGCACGCCTGGTTGCCATACCCTGTCCTGTTCAGGTGGTCAGAGTATAGCTGCGCGCATGCCTGGTCCTGCGACCACGCACCGCTAAGCCACCCACTTCCCACCGAAGTTGTTGGTCTGTTACCGGCAGGCAGGTCTTCTGGCTTAGCTTCGTTCTCGCCCGCCCTTCCCAATCTTACGATCAGTGGTTTTTACGGGGTCGTCAGCATCACAGCAGCGGGGGCTGCGGGGGATTGACACCCCCTTCCCTGACACCAAACTGGTGTCGAACCTGTCGGTTTTATTCGCCGATGCGCCCTGCATCGGCGGTTAATGTTTCAAGCTTACTTTTACCGCCTTATCCCCCGCCAGAATGACGCCTGCGGAGTGAAGCGGTTTTGAATAATCATCGGTCTCGTATTAACGGACACTCTATCCCATCACAAAAATAAAAACTGGTGTAGTTTATCCCTCGAATATCATTATTTTGTTGCGCTATGACAATTTATTGCTCTACTGTCGTTTTTTTCATTTTATAATGATGAAGATACTCCGGGATATCAAAAATCGGCAATAGCAAAATATTGTCATTTAAAATGACTCAGTTTGTGATCCGGCATTAATTTGCTGACGAAACGCCTGCGGCGTTACCTGATAGGTCTGGCGAAACACTTTACAAAAATAGCTGGTTTGCGAAAAACCTAAATTCCGCGCAATGCTGGCAATGCTCCAGTCGCTGTGGCAAAGCAGCTCTTTTGCGCTCGCCATCCGCTGCTGATTGACCCAGGCGTTAAAGCCGATCCCCTGATATTTTTTAAACAATTTGCTGAAGTAGTACGGGCTGAGATAGACGTGCGCCGCCACCTCCTCCAGACGCAGTTCATCAGAGAGATGCGCGTCGATATAGCGCAGCGCCTTCTTCATTTTGCCATCGTGCGGCGAGGCCGCCCGGCTGCTCTGCGCCGGGTCGTTCTGCGGCGGGTTATCCTTGATAACCACGAAGTTAAGCTGTTTTTTCAGGCAATTCTCGACGATCAGCTTGAGCAGATCCGCAGAGGCGATAACCCGCGAATAGTCCATCTCAGGCACATCGCGAAACGCCTGAACCAGCGCCGGATCGTCCTGCCAGCGGTCATCCACGTTAAGGATGTCCACCAGTTCGATATCGTTGCTCAGACGAACCTGGCCGCAGAGCACAAAGCCCACAAGGTGCCCGGCGATAACCAGCGGAATGGAAAAATCGGTTAACCCGGCGTGGCAGCGGTAGATACAGAGCGCATCGGTTTTCGAGGCCTCGAGGCCGCCGCAGCGGTCGCTCATGCGACAGCGGGAGCTGTGCTGGGGGTGCTGGCGCATCAGCTGGCAGAAAGGGGTGAAGTTAAACAGTTCAGATATTTCATCACCGTGAATATTGACAACCACAACCGCCAGACTGGTGGCCTGCGCAAAATCCTGTGCGATTTTATTAATGAGTTCTGAGTTCAGTGTGCTCGCAGAAATCATGATAAAACCTCTCAGTTAATTTTTTGTTATAAATAAAACATTTCTTTAATATTCACTTCCTTTCATCATCATTTACCGCCAACGATAAAAGAATATTACGATAGCAAAAGTCTCCCATCCGTGGGAGACGTTTTTAGCCAGTTCGTGATACCGGTTCATGAAAATTTTTCGCTATTTCAGCGGATGCATTAATCCTCTAATTTACAGGTATTACACGGTAGATTATTACCAATCAGATAACGATAGATGGCCGCGCCGAGACAGGCGCCGATCAGTGGCGCAATAATCGGCACAATAAAGTACGGTATATCCCTTCCGCCGGTCATCGCGATATCGCCCCAACCCGCCATCCACGTAAACAGCTTCGGCCCAAAATCACGCGCCGGATTCATCGCAAAACCGGTCAGCGGCCCGGTTGAAGCGCCAATGACCGCCACCAGCAGGCCGATCAGCAGCGGGGCCAGCGGCCCTTTCGGTACGCCGTTGCCGTCGTCGGTCAGCGCCATAATCATCCCCATCAGCATGGAGGTGATCACCACTTCAACCAGCGCCGCATGCCAGATGCTCAGCGATGCCGCCGGGTAGGTGCTGAAAATACTCGCCAGCTGCAGGCTCTCTACGCTGCCGCGCGCGATATGGTGGGCGGATTCAAACTCGGTAAACATCGTGCTGTACAGCACATAGGCCAGCACCGCGCCGCCAAAGGCGCCGGCAACCTGTGAAACGATATAGGGGAAAACTTTTCGTCCGGGAAAGCAGGCAAACAGCCATAACGCGACGGTCACCGCCGGGTTGAGATGGCCGCCGGAGATCCCCGAAGTCAGATACACGGCAAGCGAGATCCCCAGCCCCCAGATAATGCATATCTCCCACAGTCCGAGGCTGGCTCCCGCCACCTTTAACGCGCTCAGGCAGCCGATGCCGAAAAACAAAAATAGCCCGGTGCCCAAAAACTCGGCGGTACATTGCGCTTTTAACGAATCATTCATTATGACACCTTCTTAGCAGAGTTCGTGTCCTGACCAGCCAACATCCTGCTGGCAGTAGAGTACAACAGGCACCACTATATGAACTCCCGTCCGCAAATTGTTGGCAACCTGCTGACGGCAGCCTCCGGAAAATTCGGGCATCAATAACAAATTATTGTCATTAAATAACGCAGAATTGCATTGCTCACGCGCGGCTTTCGCCATTATGCCACCACCATGGCATGCAAAAATATTGCTAAAACCAGCTCATCGTTTTCCAACAAACATCACAAATCAGTTTCTCGCGCATAGCAGATAAAATTGAAATCGTCATGAACAAATTTGTAAATATGGAATATACAAAACAAGATAATCACATCAACACAAATAAAAATAATAATTAACATCAAACACTTAAATAAATAAAAGACAATTTTATATTATCCAATACCCACTATTTTTTCACCATCACATTGAAGTCAGCCATTCTTTTTCCTCGCATCTTCTTATAGTCCCCACTATCGGAACACTCCATGCGAGGTCTTTATGCAACAAGAAGCACTAGGAATGGTAGAAACCAAAGGCTTAACCGCAGCCATAGAGGCCGCTGATGCAATGGTTAAGTCAGCCAATGTGATGTTAGTGGGCTATGAAAAGATTGGCTCCGGGCTGGTCACCGTCATCGTGCGCGGCGACGTTGGCGCGGTGAAAGCGGCCACCGATGCCGGTGCCGCCGCCGCACGTAACGTGGGAGAAGTGAAAGCCGTACACGTCATCCCACGCCCTCACACCGATGTAGAAAAAATCTTACCGAAGGGAATTAGCCAATGAGCAGCAATGAGCTGGTTGAACAGATCATGGCTCAGGTGATTGCCCGTGTGGCAACGCCGGAACAGCAGGCCATCCCTACTGAAAACCATCCAATACGAGAGACGGCTATGGCAGAAAAAAGCTGCAGTTTAACGGAATTTGTCGGGACCGCCATTGGCGACACCCTGGGACTGGTGATCGCCAACGTCGATACCGCCCTGCTGGACGCGATGAAGCTTGAAAAACGCTATCGCTCCATCGGCATTCTCGGCGCCCGCACCGGCGCAGGCCCGCACATTATGGCGGCGGACGAAGCGGTGAAAGCCACCAACACCGAAGTGGTCAGCATTGAGCTTCCGCGCGATACCAAAGGCGGCGCGGGCCACGGTTCGCTGATTATTTTAGGCGGCAACGACGTTTCCGATGTTAAGCGCGGTATCGAAGTCGCCCTGAAAGAGCTCGATCGCACCTTTGGCGATGTTTACGGCAATGAAGCCGGACATATAGAGCTGCAGTACACCGCCCGCGCCAGCTACGCCCTGGAAAAAGCCTTCGGCGCGCCGATTGGCCGCGCCTGCGGCATTATCGTCGGCGCACCGGCCTCCGTTGGCGTGCTGATGGCCGATACCGCCCTGAAGTCAGCCAACGTAGAAGTCGTGGCGTATAGCTCTCCGGCGCACGGCACCAGCTTCAGTAACGAAGCCATCCTGGTGATTTCCGGCGACTCCGGCGCGGTCCGCCAGGCAGTCACCTCCGCGCGCGAAATCGGTAAAACCGTCCTTGCGACCCTCGGTGCTGAACCGAAAAACGATCGCCCCTCCTACATCTGATACCCGCGAGGCTGATTCATGAGATCGAAAAGATTTGAAGCACTGGCGAAACGCCCTGTGAATCAGGACGGCTTCGTTAAGGAGTGGATCGAAGAAGGCTTTATCGCGATGGAAAGCCCGAACGATCCGAAACCGTCGATAAAAATCGTTAACGGCGCGGTGACCGAGCTGGACGGGAAACCGGTGAGCGATTTTGACCTGATCGACCACTTTATCGCCCGCTACGGTATCAACCTGAATCGCGCCGAAGAAGTGATGGCGATGGATTCGGTCAAGCTGGCCAATATGCTCTGCGATCCGAACGTCAAGCGTAGCGAAATCGTCCCGCTGACCACCGCGATGACCCCGGCGAAAATTGTCGAAGTGGTTTCGCATATGAACGTGGTTGAGATGATGATGGCGATGCAGAAAATGCGCGCCCGCCGCACCCCGTCTCAGCAGGCGCACGTCACCAACGTTAAAGACAACCCGGTGCAAATTGCCGCCGACGCCGCCGAAGGCGCATGGCGCGGATTCGACGAACAGGAAACCACCGTTGCGGTAGCGCGCTATGCGCCGTTTAACGCCATCGCCCTGCTGGTCGGTTCTCAGGTAGGCCGTCCGGGCGTGCTGACCCAGTGCTCGCTGGAAGAAGCGACCGAACTGAAGCTCGGCATGCTGGGCCACACCTGCTACGCCGAAACCATCTCCGTCTACGGCACCGAGCCGGTCTTTACCGACGGCGACGACACCCCGTGGTCGAAGGGCTTCCTCGCCTCCTCCTACGCCTCTCGCGGCCTGAAAATGCGATTCACCTCCGGCTCCGGCTCCGAAGTGCAGATGGGCTACGCAGAAGGCAAATCCATGCTTTATCTGGAAGCGCGCTGCATCTACATCACCAAAGCCGCCGGCGTTCAGGGGCTGCAAAACGGCTCCGTAAGCTGCATCGGCGTGCCGTCTGCGGTGCCTTCCGGCATTCGCGCGGTGCTGGCGGAAAACCTGATCTGTTCGTCGCTGGATCTGGAGTGCGCCTCCAGTAACGACCAGACCTTCACCCACTCCGATATGCGTCGTACCGCGCGCCTGCTGATGCAGTTCCTGCCGGGAACCGACTTCATCTCCTCCGGTTATTCCGCGGTGCCGAACTACGACAACATGTTCGCCGGTTCCAACGAAGATGCCGAAGACTTTGACGACTACAACGTTATCCAGCGCGACCTGAAGGTCGACGGCGGTCTGCGTCCGGTTCGCGAAGAAGATGTTATCGCCATCCGTAACAAAGCCGCCCGCGCGCTGCAGACCGTGTTTGCCGGAATGGGGCTGCCGCCGATTACCGATGAAGAAGTGGAAGCCGCGACCTACGCCCACGGTTCGAAAGATATGCCGGAGCGCAACATCGTCGAAGACATCAAATTCGCCCAGGAGATCATCAACAAGAACCGCAACGGCCTGGAGGTGGTGAAAGCGCTGGCGCAGGGCGGCTTCACCGACGTGGCCCAGGACATGCTCAACATCCAGAAAGCCAAGCTGACCGGGGACTATCTGCATACCTCCGCAATCATCGTCGGCGACGGACAGGTGCTATCAGCCGTCAACGACGTTAACGATTATGCCGGTCCGGCAACGGGCTATCGCCTGCAGGGCGAACGCTGGGAAGAGATTAAAAACATCCCTGGCGCTCTTGATCCCAACGAGATTGATTAAGGGGTGAGAAATGGAAATTAATGAAAAATTGCTGCGCCAGATAATTGAAGAAGTGCTTAGCGAAATGAAGGGCAGCGATAAACCGGTCTCGTTTAATGCGCCGGCGGCCTCGACTGCGCCGCAGGCAACCGCGCCTGCTGCCGACGGCTTCCTGACGGAAGTCGGCGAAGCGCGTCAGGGCACTCAGCAGGATGAAGTGATTATCGCCGTCGGCCCGGCTTTCGGCCTGGCGCAGACCGTCAATATCGTCGGCATACCGCATAAGAGCATTTTGCGCGAAGTGATTGCCGGTATTGAAGAAGAAGGCATTAAAGCGCGCGTAATTCGCTGCTTTAAATCCTCCGACGTGGCCTTCGTCGCCGTTGAAGGCAACCGCCTGAGCGGCTCCGGCATCTCTATCGGCATCCAGTCAAAAGGCACCACCGTTATCCACCAGCAGGGCCTGCCGCCGCTCTCTAACCTGGAGCTGTTCCCCCAGGCGCCGCTGCTGACCCTGGAAACCTACCGCCAGATTGGTAAAAACGCCGCCCGCTATGCGAAACGCGAATCGCCGCAGCCGGTCCCGACGCTGAACGACCAGATGGCGCGGCCAAAATACCAGGCGAAATCGGCCATTTTGCACATTAAAGAGACCAAGTACGTGGTGACGGGCAAAAACCCGCAGGAACTGCGCGTGGCGCTTTGATAAAGGATAACTCCATGAATACCGACGCAATTGAATCGATGGTGCGCGACGTATTAAGCCGTATGAACAGCCTGCAGGGCGAGGCGCCAGCGGCGGCTCCGGCGGCTGGCGGCGCGCCCCGTAGCGCAAAGGTCAGCGACTACCCGCTGGCGAATAAGCACCCGGAATGGGTGAAAACCGCCACCAATAAAACGCTGGACGACTTTACGCTGGAAAACGTGCTGAGCAATAAAGTCACCGCTCAGGATATGCGTATTACCCCGGAAACGCTGCGCTTACAGGCTTCTATCGCCAGGGACGCGGGCCGCGACCGGTTGGCGATGAACTTCGAACGCGCCGCCGAACTGACCGCGGTACCGGACGATCGCATTCTTGAAATCTACAACGCCCTCCGCCCCTATCGCTCGACGAAAGAGGAGCTGCTGGCGATCGCCGACGATCTCGAAAGCCGCTATCAGGCGAAGATTTGCGCCGCTTTCGTTCGCGAAGCGGCAACGCTGTACGTCGAGCGTAAAAAACTCAAGGGCGACGATTAATTACAGGGGCATGTGATGCGATATATAGCTGGCATTGATATCGGCAACTCATCGACGGAAGTCGCCCTGGCGACCCTGAATGAGGCTGGCGCGCTGACGATTACGCACAGCGCGCTGGCGGAAACCACCGGGATCAAAGGCACGTTGCGTAACGTGTTCGGCATTCAGGAGGCCCTCGCGCTGGTCGCAAAGCGCGCGGGGATCAGTGTCAGCGATATTTCGCTCATCCGCATTAACGAAGCCACGCCGGTGATTGGCGATGTGGCGATGGAAACCATTACCGAAACCATCATCACCGAATCAACCATGATCGGCCATAACCCGAAAACGCCCGGCGGCGCGGGGCTTGGCGTGGGCATCACCATTACGCCGCAGGAGCTGTTAACCCGCCCGGCGGACGCGCCCTATATCCTGGTGGTGTCGTCGGCGTTTGACTTTGCCGATATCGCCAGCGTGATTAACGCTTCCCTGCGCGCCGGATATCAGATTACCGGCGTCATTTTGCAACGTGACGATGGCGTGCTGGTCAGCAACCGGCTGGAAAAACCGCTGCCGATCGTTGACGAAGTGCTGTACATCGACCGCATTCCGCTGGGGATGCTGGCGGCAATTGAGGTCGCCGTCCCGGGGAAGGTCATCGAAACGCTCTCTAACCCCTACGGCATCGCCACCGTATTCCACCTCAACGCCGAGGAGACGAAAAACATCGTGCCGATGGCGCGAGCGCTGATTGGCAACCGTTCCGCCGTGGTGGTCAAAACGCCATCCGGTGACGTCAAAGCGCGCGCGATACCCGCCGGTAACCTTGAGCTGCTGGCCCAGGGCCGGAGCGTACGCGTAGATGTCGCCGCCGGAGCCGAAGCCATCATGAAAGCGGTCGACGGCTGCGGCAAACTCGATAACGTCACCGGCGAGTCGGGGACCAATATCGGCGGCATGCTGGAGCATGTGCGCCAGACCATGGCCGAGCTGACCAACAAGCCCAGCAGCGAGATTTTTATTCAGGATCTGCTGGCCGTTGACACCTCGGTTCCGGTGAGCGTCACCGGCGGTCTGGCCGGGGAGTTCTCGCTGGAGCAGGCAGTGGGCATCGCCTCCATGGTGAAATCTGACCGTTTGCAGATGGCGATGATTGCCCGCGAGATCGAGCAGAAGCTCAATATCGACGTACAGATCGGCGGCGCAGAGGCCGAAGCCGCCATTCTCGGCGCGCTGACCACCCCCGGCACCACGCGTCCGCTGGCGATCCTCGACCTGGGCGCAGGCTCCACCGATGCCTCCATCATCAACCCCAAAGGCGAAATCATCGCCACTCACCTCGCCGGAGCTGGCGATATGGTGACGATGATCATTGCCCGCGAGCTGGGGCTGGAGGATCGCTACCTGGCGGAAGAGATCAAAAAATATCCACTGGCGAAAGTCGAAAGTCTGTTCCATCTGCGCCACGAGGACGGCAGCGTGCAGTTCTTCTCCACGCCGCTGCCCCCCGCCGTATTCGCCCGCGTCTGCGTGGTGAAACCGGACGAACTGGTGCCGCTTCCCGGCGACTTAGCGCTGGAAAAAGTGCGCGCCATTCGCCGCAGCGCCAAAGAGCGCGTCTTTGTCACCAACGCCCTGCGCGCGCTGCGTCAGGTCAGCCCGACCGGCAACATTCGCGATATTCCGTTCGTGGTGCTGGTCGGTGGCTCGTCGCTGGATTTCGAAGTTCCGCAGCTGGTCACCGATGCGCTGGCGCACTACCGCCTGGTGGCCGGGCGAGGAAATATTCGCGGCAGCGAAGGCCCCAGAAACGCGGTGGCCACCGGTCTGATTCTCTCCTGGCATAAGGAGTTTGCGCATGGACAGTAATCACACCGCCCCGGCTATTGTGATCGCCGCCATCGACGGCTGCGACGGCTTGTGGCGCGAAGTGCTGCTGGGTATCGAAGAGGAAGGCATTCCTTTCCTGCTCCAGCATCACCCGGCCGGGGATGTCGTGGACAGCGCCTGGCAGGCGGCGCGCAGCTCGCCGCTGCTGGTGGGCATCGCCTGCGACCGCCATACGCTGGTCGTGCACTACAAGAATTTACCCGCATCGGCGCCGCTTTTTACGCTGATGCTTCATCAGGACAGTCAGGCCCACCGCAACACCGGTAATAACGCGGCACGGCTGGTCAAAGGGATCCCTTTCCGGGATCTGAATAGCTAAGCAACAGGAGAACAGCAGTATGAATAACGCACTGGGACTGGTTGAAACAAAAGGGTTAGTAGGCGCCATTGAAGCCGCCGATGCCATGGTGAAATCGGCCAACGTGCAGCTGGTCGGCTACGAAAAAATTGGCTCGGGTCTGGTGACCGTAATGGTTCGCGGCGATGTCGGCGCGGTCAAAGCGGCGGTGGATGCGGGCAGCGCGGCGGCAAGCGTGGTGGGTGAAGTGAAATCCTGCCACGTGATCCCGCGTCCGCACAGCGACGTTGAGGCCATTTTACCGAAATCAGCCTGATTGATGGCGAATAAGGAGCACCGCGTGAAGCAATCACTGGGATTACTTGAAGTTTATGGTCTGGCACTGGCTATTAGCTGCGCCGATATCATGGCGAAATCCGCTTCTATCACGCTGGTCGCCCTCGAAAAGACCAATGGTTCAGGCTGGATGGTGATTAAAATTACCGGTGATGTGGCCTCAGTACAGGCGGCTATCACCACCGGTGCACAGTTTGCCGAACAGCGAAACGGTCTGGTGGCTCATAAAGTCATCGCCAGACCCGGAGAAGGGATCCTGCCAGCAGAGGCTCCCCCACCCTCCGTCATGGAACCTGAGCCTGAAGAGTCAGAGACGGCTAATGTCGTTTCTGAAGCGCCAGCAGAAGAGCCCCTCCAGCAACAAGGCGTGGTGAGCTGCAACCTGTGCCTGGATCCAAAATGTCCACGCCAGAAGGGCGAGCCGCGCACCCTTTGCATTCATCCCGGCAAGCGAGGTGAAGCGTAATGGATAAACAGCTTCTCGAATCAACGGTCAGTAAAGTCCTCGACGAGATGCGTCTGCGGCCCATTCCGCTGGGGGTTTCAAATCGTCATATCCACCTGTCGGCGTCGGATTATGAACGCCTGTTTCCCGGTCATCCCATCAGCGAGAAAAAAGCGCTGCTGCAGCCGGGACAGTACGCTGCGGAGCAAACCGTCACCCTGGTAGGGCCGAAGGGGCAGCTTAAAAATGTGCGCCTGCTCGGCCCGCTGCGCTCGGTAAGTCAGGTGGAAATCTCGCGTACCGATGCCAGAACCCTGGGGGTGGCGGCGCCGCTGAGAATGTCCGGCGATCTGAAGGGGACGCCGGGCATCCGTCTGGTCAGCCCTTTTGGCGAGCTAGAACTCTCGACAGGGGTTATCGTCGCACAGCGGCATATCCATATGTCGCCGCTCGATGCGCTGATCCTGCGGGTCTCGCACGGCGATATGGTTTCGGTGGCCATTGAAGGCGACGAGCGCGGGCTGATCTTCAACAACGTGGCGGTTCGCGTTTCACCGGATATGCGTCTCGAAATGCACATTGATACCGATGAAGCCAACGCCGCCGGCGCTGATAACCCGCAGGCCTTTGCCCGGCTGGTAGGCCCGCGATGAACGGCGAAATTCTGCAGCGCATTGTGGAGGAGATTGTCTCCCGGCTGCAGCGTCGCGCCCATAGCACGGCGACGTTGAGCGTTGCGCAGCTCCGTGATGCCGACTGTCCAGCGCTGTTCTGTCAGCACGCCTCGCTGCGCATTCTGCTCGTTGACCTGCCGCTGCTGGCTCAGCTTGCGGATGCGGAAACCGACGATGCCGCGGCGCGGAAAATTCACGAGGCGCTGGCTTTCGGCATCCGCGTGCAGCTCACCCTGCACAGCCAGCTGCTGCCGGTTATCCCGCTCAAAAAACTGGCGCGCCTGCCGGTGATATTCACCGACGAGCGCGGACTGCCGCTGATCCTGCATGCAGGTTCAGTGCTGAGCTATCGCGACGTCGCGCAGCTGGGCCAGGGGCGTCTGGTTATCCACCGCAAATGCATCGTGACCGCGCTGGCGCGCGAAGCGGCACAGGCGCGGCATATTCAATTCATTAAGCAGGAGTAAATCATGCATCTGGCACGAGTCACGGGCGCGGTTGTCTCCACGCAAAAATCGCCTTCCCTGATCGGCAAAAAGCTGCTGCTGGTGCGGCGGGTCAGCGCCGATGGCGAACTCCCCGCCTCCCCCACCTCCGGCGATGAAGTCGCCGTCGATTCCGTCGGCGCGGGGATCGGCGAGCTGGTTCTGCTCAGCGGCGGCTCCAGCGCTAGGCACGTTTTTTCCGGGCCAAACGAGGCCATCGACCTCGCCGTTGTCGGCATTGTCGATACGCTTTCACGTTAAGGAGCGAATATGGCGATTTATACCCGAACGGGCGACGCTGGCACCACCTCACTCTTTACCGGCCAGCGGGTGAGCAAAACGCACCCGCGGGTTGAAGCCTACGGCACGCTGGACGAACTGAACGCCGCGCTGAGCCTGTGCGCCTGCGCCGCCGCGGATGAAAATCACCGCGCCCTGCTCGAAGCCATCCAGCAGCAAATATTCTGGTTTAGCGCAGAACTGGCCAGCGACAGCGAGCAGCCGTCGCCCAAACAGCGCTACATCAGCAGCGAAGAGATTTCCGCCCTGGAAGCCGCCATCGATCGGGCCATGGCCCGCGTCGAACCGCTGCATAGCTTTATTTTACCCGGCCGCTGCGAAGCCGCGAGCCGCCTGCATTTTGCCCGCACGCTGGCCCGCCGCGCCGAACGCCGTCTGGTTGAGCTGGCGGCGGAAGTCAACGTACGCCAGGTGCTGATGCGCTACATCAACCGCTTATCAGATTGCCTGTACGCCCTGGCCCGCGCGGAAGATAGCGATGCGCACCAGAACAATATTATTCGTGAGGTTAGCAGGCGCTATCTGGCCGCCAGCCAGCCGAGCCACAGCAAGGAGACGACGCCCGTGGCACTCTCATTCCACGATCTGCACCAGCTCACCCGCGCCGCGGTTGAGCGCGCGCAGCAGCTTCAGGTGCCGGTGGTGATTAGCATCGTTGATGCCCACGGTACGGAAACCGTCACCTGGCGGATGCCGGACGCCCTGCTGGTCAGCAGCGAACTGGCGCCGAAAAAGGCCTGGACCGCGGTGGCGATGAAAACGGCGACCCATGAGCTGAGCGATGTCGTTCAGCCGGGCGCGGCGCTTTACGGTCTGGAAAGTCATTTACAGGGAAAAGTGGTCACCTTTGGCGGCGGTTACGCCCTGTGGCGCGACGGCTTATTAATTGGGGGTCTTGGCATCAGCGGCGGCAGCGTTGAGCAGGACATGGACATAGCACAGACCGCCATCGCGGCTATTAACGTGGGAACACATCAATGAATACTTCTGAACTCGAAACCCTGATTCGCACCATTCTTAGCGAGCAATTAACCACGCCAGCGCAAACGCCGGTCCAGCCTCAGGGCAAAGGGATTTTTCAGTCCGTCAGCGAGGCTATCGACGCCGCGCACCAGGCGTTCTTACGTTATCAGCAGTGCCCGCTAAAAACCCGCAGCGCCATTATCAGCGCAATACGTCAGGAGCTGACGCCGCTGCTGGCGACGCTGGCGGAAGAGAGCGCCAATGAAACGGGGATGGGCAACAAAGAAGATAAATTCCTGAAAAACAAGGCCGCGCTCGACAACACGCCGGGCGTGGAAGATCTCACCACCACCGCGCTGACCGGCGACGGCGGCATGGTGCTGTTTGAATACTCACCGTTTGGCGTTATCGGGTCCGTCGCGCCGAGCACCAACCCGACGGAAACCATCATCAACAACAGCATCAGCATGCTGGCGGCGGGCAACAGCGTCTACTTCAGCCCGCATCCGGGAGCAAAAAAGGTCTCTCTCAAGCTCATCAGCCTGATAGAGGAGATTGCCTTCCGCTGCTGCGGCATCCGCAATCTGGTGGTCACCGTGGCGGAACCGACGTTTGAAGCCACCCAGCAGATGATGGCCCATCCGCGCATTGCGGTGCTGGCTATCACCGGCGGCCCGGGTATTGTGGCAATGGGCATGAAGAGCGGTAAAAAAGTGATTGGCGCTGGCGCGGGCAACCCGCCCTGTATCGTTGATGAAACGGCGGATTTGGTGAAGGCGGCGGAAGATATCATCAACGGCGCTTCGTTCGATTACAACCTGCCCTGCATCGCCGAGAAGAGCCTGATTGTGGTGGAGAGCGTGGCTGAACGCCTGGTGCAGCAAATGCAAACCTTCGGCGCGCTGCTGCTCAGTCCAGCCGATACCGACAAACTCCGCGCCGCCTGCCTGCCTGAAGGCCAGGCAAACAAAAAGCTGGTCGGCAAAAGCCCGTCGGCCATGCTGGAAGCTGCCGGGATCGCCGTGCCGGCGAAAGCGCCGCGTCTGCTGATTGCTATCGTCAACGCCGATGACCCGTGGGTCACCAGCGAACAGCTGATGCCGATGCTGCCGGTAGTGAAAGTCCGCGATTTCGATAGCGCGCTGGCGCTGGCCCTCAAGGTTGAAGAGGGGCTGCATCATACCGCCATTATGCACTCGCAGAACGTGTCGCGCCTGAACCTTGCGGCCCGCACCCTGCAAACCTCGATATTCGTCAAGAACGGCCCCTCCTATGCCGGGATCGGCGTCGGCGGCGAAGGTTTTACCACCTTTACCATTGCCACGCCAACCGGTGAAGGGACAACCTCGGCGCGCACCTTTGCCCGCTCCCGGCGCTGCGTGCTGACCAACGGCTTTTCCATCCGCTAACCGAGGTCGCGATGAATACTTTCTCACTACAAACGCGGTTGTACAGCGGTCAGGGCAGTCTGGCGGTGCTCAAGCGCTTTACCAATAAGCACATCTGGATAATCTGCGATGGCTTTCTGGCGCGTTCGCCGCTGCTGGATACCCTGCGTAACGCGTTGCCCGCAGATAACCGCATTAGCGTCTTTAGCGAGATAACGCCGGACCCTACTATCCATACCGTGGTGCAGGGGATTGCGCAAATGCAGGCCCTGCGTCCGCAGGTGGTCATCGGCTTCGGCGGCGGTTCGGCAATGGACGCGGCGAAAGCGATTGTCTGGTTCAGCCAGCAGAGCGGCATCAACATCGAAACCTGCGTGGCCATACCAACCACCAGCGGCACCGGCTCGGAAGTGACCAGCGCCTGCGTGATTAGCGACCCGGATAAAGGCATTAAGTACCCGCTGTTCAACAATGCGCTGTATCCGGATATGGCGATCCTTGACCCGGAGCTGGTGGTCAGCGTGCCGCCGCAGATTACGGCCAACACCGGCATGGACGTGCTGACCCATGCGCTGGAGGCGTGGGTTTCGCCGCACGCCAGCGACTTTACCGACGCGCTGGCGGAAAAAGCCGCCAAACTGGTGTTCCAGTATCTGCCCACGGCGGTGGAAAAAGGTGACTGCGTGGCGACGCGCGGGAAAATGCATAACGCCTCAACCCTCGCCGGGATGGCCTTCAGCCAGGCGGGACTGGGGCTTAATCACGCTATTGCCCACCAGCTTGGCGGGCAGTTTCATCTGCCGCATGGCCTGGCTAACGCGCTGCTGTTAACCACGGTTATCCGCTTTAACGCCGCTGTTCCCCGCGCTGGCAAACGCTATGCGCGGCTGGCCAAAGCCTGTGGCTTTTGCCCGGCAGAGGCCAATGACGTCACGGCGATCAATGCGCTGATTCAGCAGATCGAACGACTCAAGCAACGCTGCGCGCTGCCGTCACTGGCGATCGCGCTGAAAGAAGGACGCTCTGAGTTTTCCGCGCGTATTCCGGCGATGGTGCAGGCCGCGCTGGCGGACGTTACCTTACGCACCAACCCGCGTCCAGCCTGCGCTGAAGAAATCAGGGAACTGCTGGAGGAACTGCTATGAGCGCCGCCATCAACAGCGTTGAAATCTCCCATAGCGCCGATGAAATCCGCGAGCGCGTGCGCGCAGCAGGCGTCGTCGGCGCGGGCGGCGCGGGGTTTCCCGCCCACGTTAAGCTACAGGCGCAGGTAGAGATTTTTCTGGTCAACGCCGCCGAGTGCGAACCGATGCTCAAGGTCGACCAACAGCTGATGTGGCAGCAGGCTGCGCGCCTTGTGCGCGGCGTGCAGTACGCGATGACGGCAACCGGCGCGCGCGAAGGGGTCATTGCCCTGAAAGAAAAATACCGCCGGGCTATCGACGCCCTTACCCCGCTGCTGCCTGCCGGTATCCGTCTGCATATTCTGCCGGATGTCTATCCCGCGGGCGATGAAGTGCTGACCATCTGGCTGGCAACCGGTCGCCGGGTCGCGCCCGCCGCGCTGCCGGCCAGCGTCGGCGTGGTGGTCAATAACGTGCAAACGGTCCTCAATATTGCCCGGGCGGTTGAACAGCAGTTTCCGGTCACCCGCCGCACGCTGACCGTTAACGGCGCGGTCGCCCGACCGCTGACCGTCACGGTCCCCATCGGCATGCCGCTGCGCGAAGTACTGGCGCTGGCGGGCGGCGCGACGGTCGATGACCCCGGTTTTATTAACGGCGGTCCGATGATGGGCGGCCTGATCACCTCTCTCGATAACCCGGTGACCAAAACCACCGGCGGCCTGCTGGTGCTGCCGAAAAGCCATCCGCTTATTCAGCGGAGAATGCAGGACGAAC
Source organism: Klebsiella sp. 1SOBk10mer (assembly GCF_046602535.1). Taxonomy (NCBI): domain Bacteria; kingdom Pseudomonadati; phylum Pseudomonadota; class Gammaproteobacteria; order Enterobacterales; family Enterobacteriaceae; genus Klebsiella; species Klebsiella sp. 1SOBk10mer. Next base: position 65,501 of record NZ_JBKIUP010000004.1, on the reverse strand, counting down.
GCACGGTGCTTTCCGTGGCTCGCACCGTCTGCGAGCAGTGCCGGCTGTGTACCGATCTCTGCCCACGGCATCTGATCGGCCACGAACTCTCTCCGCACCTGCTGGTGCGGGCGGTGAACTTTCATCAGGCCGCCACGCCGCAGCTGCTGCTTAGCGCACTTACCTGCTCGGAATGCAACGTCTGCGAAAGCGTGGCCTGTCCGGTCGGGATCTCGCCGATGCGCATCAACCGCATGCTAAAACGCGAGCTGCGCGCGCAAAACCAGCGCTACGAAGGGCCGCTGTATCCTGCCGACGAAATGGCGAAATACCGCCTCGTACCGGTGAAGCGATTGATCGCCAAACTGGGATTAAGCCCCTGGTACCAGGAAGCACCGCTGGTTGAAGAGGAACCGTCAGTAGAAGAAGTGACATTGCAGTTGCGCCAGCATATCGGCGCCGGTGCGGTGCCGAATGTCACCGTCGGGGAGCGCGTTACGCGCGGGCAATGCATTGCCGATGTTCCGGCAGGCGCATTAGGCGCGCCGATTCACGCCAGTATTGACGGCGTTATTGCGGCCATCAGCGAACAGGCCATCACGGTTGTAAGAGGTTAACCATGTCTCAGGCTATAGGAATTTTAGAACTCACCAGCATTGCCAAAGGGATGGAACTCGGCGATGCGATGCTGAAAAGCGCCAACGTTAATCTGCTGGTCAGCAAGACCATCTGTCCGGGGAAGTTTTTACTGATGCTTGGCGGCGATATCGGCGCTGTCCAGCAGGCCATTGAAACCGGCACTTCGCAGGCCGGCGAAATGCTCGTCGACAGCCTGGTTCTGGCGAATATTCATCCCAGCGTCCTTCCGGCCATCAGCGGCCTGAACAGCGTAGACCGACGCCAGGCGGTCGGCATCGTTGAAACCTGGAGCGTGGCGGCCTGCATCAGCGCCGCTGACCGGGCGGTGAAAGGCTCAAACGTCACCCTGGTGCGGGTGCATATGGCTTTCGGCATCGGCGGTAAATGCTACATGGTGGTGGCGGGCGACGTTTCTGATGTCAACAACGCGGTGACGGTTGCCAGCGAAAGCGCGGGCGAAAAAGGGCTGCTGGTTTACCGCTCGGTGATCCCGCGCCCGCATGAAGCGATGTGGCGACAGATGGTGGAGGGATGATGGAAAGGCAGCCAACAACGGATCGCATGATTCAGGAATATGTTCCCGGAAAACAGGTGACCCTCGCGCACCTGATTGCCAATCCAGGGAAAGATCTCTTTAAGAAGCTGGGCCTGCAGGATGCGGTATCCGCCATTGGCATCCTCACCATTACGCCCAGCGAGGCGTCGATTATCGCCTGCGATATCGCCACCAAATCCGGCGCGGTAGAGATTGGTTTTCTTGACCGCTTTACCGGCGCCGTGGTGCTGACCGGCGACGTTTCCGCCGTCGAGTATGCCCTCAAGCAGGTGACGCGCACGCTGGGCGAAATGATGCAGTTCACTACCTGCACGATCACCCGGACGTAGCGCAATGAAACGTCTGATGCTTATCGGCCCCAGCCAGTGCGGGAAAACCTCGCTTACCCAGGGTCTGCGCGGCGAAGCGCTCCATTACAAGAAAACTCAGGCGATTGAATGGTCGCCGATGGCCATCGACACGCCGGGCGAATATCTGGAGAACCGCTGCCTTTATAGCGCCCTGCTGACCAGCGCCTGCGAGGCCGACGTTATCGCGCTGGTGCTGAATGCCGACGCCCAGTGGTCGCCGTTTTCTCCGGGTTTTACCGTCCCGATGAACCGTCCGACGATTGGCCTGGTCACCAAAGCTGACCTCGCCGACCCGCAGCGGATATCGCTGATCGGCGAGTGGCTCAGGCAGGCTGGCGCCCGGCAAATTTTTATCACCAGCGCGCTGAATAACCTGGGTCTTGATGCCGTGCTGAATTTTCTGAATTCGAAGGAACCTTTATGATGTCTTACAAAATCATGGCCATTAACGCCGGCAGTTCATCGTTAAAATTCCAGCTGCTGGAGATGCCGCAGGGCGACATGCTCTGCCAGGGATTAATCGAACGTATCGGCATGGCAAACGCCCAGGTGACTCTCAAAACTCCGGAGCAGAAATGGCAGGAGACGGCGCCGATCGCCGATCACCGTGAAGCCGTCACCCTGCTGCTTGAAAAGCTCCTCAACCATCGGATTATCCAGAGCTTGCAGGATATCGATGGCGTCGGCCACCGCGTGGCGCACGGCGGGGAGCGCTTTAAGGATTCAACGCCGGTGACCGATGACACCTTAGCGGAAATCGAGCGCCTGGCAGAGCTGGCCCCGCTGCATAACCCGGTAAATGCCTTAGGCATCAAAGTGTTCCGCCAGCTGCTGCCCGACGCGCCGTCGGTGGCGGTGTTTGATACCGCTTTTCACCAGACGCTGGATGAGCGCGCCTTTATCTATCCGCTGCCGTGGCGCTACTACAGCGAGCTGGGCATTCGCCGTTACGGCTTCCACGGCACCAGCCATAAGTACGTCAGCGCGACGCTGGCGGAAAAGCTGGGCGTACCATTGAGCGCTCTGCGCGTAGTGTGCTGTCATCTCGGCAACGGCAGCAGCGTTTGCGCAATCAAAGGCGGGCGTTCGGTTAACACTTCAATGGGCTTTACGCCGCAGTCTGGGGTGATGATGGGCACCCGCAGCGGCGATATCGATCCGTCGATTCTACCGTGGCTGGCGCTGCATGAGGGTAAAACGCCGGAGCAGCTGAATCAGCTGCTGAATAACGAGTCCGGCCTGTTGGGCGTTTCCGGCGTCTCGCACGATTATCGCGATGTCGAGCAGGCGGCGGACAGCGGTAATCGTCAGGCAGCCCTGGCGCTCTCGCTGTTTGCTGAGCGCATTCGCGCCACTATCGGCAGCTATATTATGCAGATGGGCGGCCTGGACGCGCTGATCTTTACCGGCGGCATCGGCGAAAACTCCGCCCGAGCCAGGAGCGCCATCTGCCATAACCTGAATTTCCTCGGGCTCTCGGTCGATGAAGAGAAAAACCAGCACAACGCCACCTTTATTCAGGCCGAAAATGCGATGGTCAAAGTGGCGGTGATCAATACCAATGAAGAGCTGATGATCGCCCGCGATGTGATGCGCCTGGCGCTGCCGCAGGCGCGCGAGCTGGCGGTACCAGCCTAAACGACGCCTCTCCCCTTTGCGGAGAATCATGGTAACCGGCGGGTCGCCGTGCCACTATGCGCCCTGGCGAAGGTAAGCGGAAAGGTGAAAACGTGGCCGTTGCACAATGTCCCGCCTCGTGCGGAGAACTTATCCAGGGCTGGATCCTCGGCAGCGAGAAGCTGATCTCCTGCCCGGTGGACTGGTACAGCACCGTCGAGGTCGAGACCGGCAAACCGCGCAACGATGAGCGGCCGCTGTCGCGGGCGATGGTCAACCAGCTGCTGGCCCACTGGGGCTACCCGGCGGCGCTGAGTCAGCAGATCCGCATCACCCTGCACTCGACGATCCCGGTAGCCAAAGGGATGGCCAGCAGCACCGCCGATATCGCCGCCACCGCGGTGGCCACCGCCCATCATCTGGGCCACGCGCTGGATGAGCCGACGCTGGCGCGTCTGTGCGTCGCGCTGGAGCCCACCGACAGCACCCTGTTCCACCAACTGACGCTGTTCGATCATAATACCGCCGCTACCCAAATCGCCTGCCCTGCGCCACCGGCGCTCGACCTGTTAGTGCTGGAGAGCCCGCTGACGCTGCGTACCACCGACTACCATCAGCTGCCGCGCGAGGCGGGTCTGCTGGCTAACGCCTCCCGGCTGCAGCTGGCGTGGGAGAAAGTGCAGCAGGCCTGCCAGCATGGCAGCCCGCAGCTGCTGGGCGAAGCGGCCACTATTAGCGCCATCGCCAGCCAGCAGCTGTTGCCCAAGCCGGGGTTTGACGCGCTGCTGGAGCTGGTGGAAAGCGCAGGATTGTATGGCCTCAACGTGGCGCACAGCGGCAGCGTCGTCGGCCTGCTGCTGGACCGCCGTCGTCATGACGTGGATTTTTTGCAATGGCGGCTGGCAGAGCGCGGCATCGCCGCCCACTGGCCGCAACAGCATCTGCTGGCGATGGTGCCGGGGGGCGTCACCCTGCAGTAGGGCTCAGGCCAGCGCCCGGCGCAGCGCCGCCAGCAGCTGGTCGTTTTCGCCGGCGCTGCGGATCGCCACCCGGAAATAGCGGCTATCCAGCCCCGGGTAGTTGGCGCAGCTGCGGATCAACACGTGCTGGCGCAGCAGGGCGTATTGCAGGTCAAGATCGGGTCTGTCACAGCGCAAGAACAGGTAGTTGGCGCGCCCGGGCCACACGGTCAGCCCGGCCATCTCCTGAAGCTGCGCGTAGAAACGCGCTCCCTCCTCCTGCAGCCACTGCCAGGTGGCCCGCTGATACGCCCGGTCCTGAAGAATGATCTCCCCGGCCAGAGCGGCATAGGCATTGATGGACCATGGCATTTGTCGCTCGCGCAGCCGGGCCACCGCCCGGGCGTCAGCGTTGAGCAGGTAGCCTAGACGCAGCCCCGGAATAGCATAAAATTTGGTCAGCGAGCGCAGAACCCAGACGTGCGGATACTGCGCCAACAGGGGAATAAACCCCGGCTGATCGGGAATAAAGTCGAGGAAGGCTTCATCGAGGATCAGGCTGATATTCAGCGCCCGACAGCGTTGCGCAATGGCTTCCAGCAGGCCACGCTCCGGCAGCAGACCAGTGGGGTTGTTCGGGGTGCAGAGAAACAGGCAGTCCAGCGCCGGCGTGAGAGCATTGAGGATCCCGTCGGTCAGCTGCCAGCCATCGCGCTCCTGCAGGGCATACTCCACCACCTCGCAGTCCACAGTCTGCAGCGCGCGCCGGTACTCTGCGAATCCGGGAATGACGATCATCGCCCGCCGCGGCTTAAGGCCGTGGACAAGGGTGAAGATCGATTCAGTTTCGCCGTTGCCGGCGAGGATATGCGCCGCCGGCAGCCGATGGTGTGCCGCCAGCGCCTGATGCAGCTGTTGATACTCAACGTCAGGGTAGCGCTCGGCGCAGCCGGGATTGTCGACGATCGCCTGCCTGAGCGAGGCGGGCATTCCCAGCGGATTGATATTGGCGCTAAAGTCCAGCAGTTCGCCGGGCGCAATGCCCAGCAGGGCGGCGGCCTCGCGGATATTGCCGCCATGGGCGCTTTTCAGTAAGGCCATGTCCCTTTCCTGTATGGTTATCCGCGGCGGGCCAGCGTCGCGCCGTCGGCGAAGTAGGCTTTAATCCCGGCGAGGATCGACTCGGCCACCTGCTGCTGGAATTTGGCCGTTTTCAGCTTCCGCTCCTCTTCCACGTTACTGATAAACGCCGTCTCCACCAGAATGGAGGGGATATCCGGCGCCTTCAGCACCGCAAAGCCCGCCTGCTCTACCCGGTTCTTGTGCAGGTTATTGATATTGCCCATTTTCTCCAGCACTGCCTTACCAAATTTGAGGCTGTCGGCGATGGTGAGGGACTGCACCATATCGAACATGGTGTGGTCGACATAGCGATCGCCGCTCTTGCTGACCCCACCGATCAGATCCGAGGCGTTCTGCGTCTGGGCGAGATATTTTGCCGCGGTACTGGTGGCCCCCTTGGTGGAGAGCGCAAACACCGAGGAGCCGCTGGGCTGGCGGCTGGTAAAGGCGTCGGCGTGAATCGAAACGAACAGGTCGGCGCGCTGCTTCTGCGCCTTGGCGACACGCACCTTCAACGGGATAAACACGTCTTCGTTGCGGGTCATATAGGCCTTCATATTGCCTTCTTTGTCGATCAGCGCCCGCAGGCGGCGGGCAATTTGCAGCACCACGTCTTTCTCGCGGGTGCGATACTTGCCCACGGCGCCGGAGTCTTCGCCGCCGTGGCCGGGATCGAGCATGATGACAATCGGCCGGTCGCGCCCGGCTTTGCCCGGCTGCGGCCCGCTTTGCGCCGGCGGCACCTGTCGCTCCAGATCGCCTTTGTTGTAATCCTCAAGCAGCGCCAGTAGCGGATCCTGAACATCGGTGGCGTTGGCGGGGTAGAGATCCATCACCAGACGCTCTTTAAAGCCAGCTACCGGCGCGAGGGCAAACAGCTGCGGCTTAACGTTCTGCTTGAGCTCGAAGACCATGCGCACGGTTTGCGGATCAAACTGGCCCACGCGGGCGGACTTAATAAAGGGATCGTCATCGCGGATCTGCCCCCCCATGCCTTTCAGCACCGAGTTGAGATTAACCCCTTCCAGATCCACCACCACCCGTTCCGGATTACTGAGGGCAAACTGCCGGTATTTCAGCACATGATTCGATTCCACCGTGACGCGCGTGTAGGTCGATGCTGGCCAGACGCGAACAGCGACCACCCGCGCGGCGGCGGCCAGCCCAACGGGGCTCACGCTCATTAACCACATGGCGCCCGCGCCCTGCAGCAGACGGCGACGGCTTAATCCAGAGTTGTTTCCCGACATGCCACTCCCAAGCAATAAAAACGCATTTATACCCAAAACAAACAGATTGACCAGAAACTTTAACGAAAGGCATATAACCTGTCATCTATAAAAGGGTAAACATTCATTGACACCCTGCGCCGGGTCACATGTTTTTCGTGGCTTAGCCTCAAATTGGGGCTTGCGTTTAACGGCAAAACAGAATAAAAATACAATAATTACGAATAATCATGCATTGAGGGTTTGTCATGGTGAAGGAACGTCGCACTGAACTGGTAGAAGGATTCCGCCATTCTGTTCCCTATATAAATGCCCATCGGGGAAAAACGTTTGTCATCATGCTGGGCGGCGAAGCCATTGAGCATGAAAATTTTTCAAATATTGTCAATGACATAGGACTATTGCATAGCCTGGGCATTCGCCTGGTGGTGGTCTATGGCGCCCGCCCGCAGATTGACGCTAATCTCGCCGAGCACCACCACGAGCCGGTCTATCACAAGCAGACGCGAGTGACTGACGCCAAAACGCTGGAGCTGGTTAAGCAGGCGGCGGGGATGCTGCAGCTGGAGATCACCGCCCGCCTGTCGATGAGCCTCAACAACACCCCGCTGCAGGGGGCCCATATCAATGTCGTCAGCGGCAACTTTATCATCGCCCAGCCGCTGGGCGTCGATGACGGCGTCGATTATTGCCACAGCGGGCGCATTCGCCGCATTGACGAAGAGGCGATTCATCGCCAGCTCGACAGCGGCGCCATTGTCCTGATGGGGCCGGTCGCGGTGTCGGTCACCGGCGAGAGCTTTAACCTGACTTCGGAGGAGATCGCCACCCAGCTGGCCATCAAGCTGAAGGCGGAGAAAATGATCGGCTTCTGTTCTTCGCAAGGGGTTTACAACCAGGCCGGGGAAATTGTCTCTGAACTGTTCCCCAATGAAGCGCAGGCCCGCGTCGAAGAGCTGGAAGCGGACGAAGATTATAACTCTGGCACCGTACGCTTCCTGCGCGGGGCGGTGAAGGCCTGCCGCAGCGGCGTGCGGCGCTGCCACCTGATCAGCTATCAAGAAAATGGCGCGCTGCTGCAGGAGCTGTTCTCACGCGACGGCATCGGCACCCAGATCGTCATGGAGAGCGCGGAGCAGATCCGTCGGGCGACCATCAACGATATCGGCGGTATTCTTGAGCTGATAAGCCCGCTGGAGCAGCAGGGCATCCTGGTGCGCCGCTCCCGCGAACAGCTGGAGATGGAGATCGACAAGTTCACCATTATTCAGCGCGATAACACCACCATCGCCTGCGCCGCCCTCTATCCTTTCCCGGAAGAGAAGATCGGCGAAATGGCCTGCGTGGCGGTGCATCCGGATTACCGGAGCTCGTCGCGGGGAGAGGTGCTGCTGGAGCGTATTGCCGCCCAGGCCAGACAGATGGGCCTGAGCAAGCTGTTCGTGTTAACCACCCGCAGCATCCACTGGTTCCAGGAGCGCGGCTTCACGCCGGTGGATATCGACCTGCTGCCGGAGAGTAAAAAGCAAATGTATAACTATCAGCGCCGGTCGAAGGTGCTGATGGCCGACCTCGCTTAGCTCCTTCTCCCCCCTTTCTAACGGCCCGGGATAGCGCGACGCTCATCGCGTTATCCCCGAGGCCGGTATCCCCCTCTTCGCGCCGATCTGACGTGCGGCACGCGGGCTAAATTCCTGGTTTCCGCGCAGACCATATCTTTCTCGCTGGCTCACCGATATGCTACTGGCTGTCGACAGGATATCGACTGGCGCCACGGCCACCACCCGCCCTGCAAGGATCGCTTAACGAATGGAAACCCAACCGAACTGGCTGGTCAGACATATCAACCTCATTACCGCCGCGGTCGCCCTCTATCCGTGGTTGCTGTTGATTTTGTTGCTCTGGGACAACCAGCGCCATCATCAGAATGGCTATGCCGCGCTTGGCGCCGCCGTGGCGATATTATTTCTGCTGGCCCTGACGTCCGGCATGAATCTTCTCATCTCCTCGCTGGTGATTTTTTGTGCCCGCTGTTCCACCCCACCGCTGGCCGGCGGCGCAGCAGTCCGCTTTTTCGCCATGAACTCGATCTCGGCGCTCTGGCTTATCCCTCTGTTCTTCAGTTACTGATTTTTCCGCCAGCCCGGGCAACGGCTGCAGCATTTTCCATCGCCCGGACCCGGCGTATCAGGGGGCTTCACGCCCGGCGAAAATCTCCGCCAGGCCGCTGCGCCGCTCGGTGCGGGTCACAATGGCCTGGGAGAGCACCTGCTCGTCGGCATAGAGCGACAATCGCCGTTTTGCGCGGGTGATCGCGGTATAAACCAGTTCGCGTGTCACCAGAGGAACGCTGCGCGCCGGCAGGATCAGCGCCGCATGGTCGAACTCAGAGCCCTGCGATTTATGCACGGTCATCGCCCAGGCGGTGTCATGCTCCGGCAGGCGGCTCGGCTGCACCGACTTGATGTCGCCGTCGGGCATCAGGAACCATACCCGCAGCTCGCCGTTGCGCTCCAGGGCGATGCCGATATCGCCGTTAAACAGCCCCAGCGCGCTGTCGTTGCGCGCGATCATAATCGGCCGGCCGTCATACCAGCGGGAGTGGCGCGGCAGAGCGATCGCCCGCTGGCGGTTGAGCCGCTGCTCCAGCCGCTCATTGACGCCACTCACGCCGTACGGCCCTTCCCGCAGCGCGCACAGCAGCTGAAATTCGCTGAAGGCGGCCAGCATGGCCTGCGGTTCCGCCCGCTCGCGGCGCAGCTTCAGGTAGCGCTCATAACCCTGCTGGGCCGCGCCGAGCATGGCTTCGTACTCTTCGGTCGTACTGAGAGGATGAAGCGCGATATCGTCAAACGGCTGGCGCAGCGTGGCCTTCACCTCCGCGCGCGCGCCAGCGTTCACTGCCCGCGCCAGGCTCCCGATGCCGGAGTGACTGCCGAAGCGATAGCTCTTTTGCAGCAGGCACAAGCTGTCTCTCAGCGCGCCAGCGATAGCCCCCTCGCCCGCTGGTACCGGCGAACCGGTCAGCCGGGTCAGCTCCTGCGCCCGCGCGGCGGTGTAGCCCGAGCTCGCCCAGGCGCAGATATCCCCCAGCACCGCCCCCGCTTCTACGGAGGCCAGCTGGTCACGATCGCCGAGGAAGATCACCCGCCCGTGAGCCGGCAGCGCGTCGATGAGCCGCGACATCATCGGCAGGTCGATCATCGAGGCTTCATCCACCACCAGCACGTCGAGATGCAGCGGGTTGCCGGCGTGATAGCGCATGCGCTGGCTGCCTGGCTGGGCGCCCAGCAGACGATGCAGCGTGCTGGCCTCGGTGGGAATCAACGCTTTCTGCGCGTCGGTCAGCGGCAGTTTTCTCAGCGCCGCGCCCAGCGATTCGGTCAGGCGCGCCGCCGCTTTCCCCGTCGGCGCCGCCAGACGAATACGACAGCGCGGACTATCTTCAATCTGGATCAGCGCCGCCAGAAGTTTGGCCACGGTGGTGGTCTTCCCGGTCCCGGGACCGCCGGAGATCACCGAGATGCGGCGGGTCAGCGCCACCGCCGCGGCCACTTTTTGCCAGTCGGTTTCGCCGGTAGCAGGGAACAGGGCATTGAGGGTTGCCGCCAGCCGGGCCTCATCCATCTCCAGCACCCGGTTGGCTTCGTTGAAGAAGCGGGCGACGGTCAGCTCGTTGCGCCACATCCGGTTCAGATAGAGCCGGTCGCCGCATAAAATCATCGGCGCCGGGGCATCGCCGCAGCTCACCGCCGATGAAGCGAGCAGCAGCGCGGGCCAGTCCTCCGGCGCGCCGGCGTCGGCCAGCAGCCGATCGCGGATCTCCCCCGCTTTCCCGCTTAGCGCCTCGTCGCCGCTCAGCCGCGAGAGCGGCAGGCACACGTGCCCCTCTCCGGCATCACGGCTCAGCAAGGCCGCCGCCAGCTTGACCGCCGGCGGGTCGTTTTGCGCCACCATCAGGGCAAACTGGACGTCCAGCGGCCGCAGCAGACGCTGCTCCACCGCCGCCAGCAGTAGTTGATCAAAAGTCATGAGGCCTCCTCCTGAGTTTCTCCGGCAAAAAGCTGATCCAGACCGTCAATCAGCGGTCGCACCGGCCGGGTAGTGAAGATCCCCTGCCCCCCCTCCTGACCGTCCATGCCGCGCAGGAAGAGATAAATCACGCCGCCGAAGTGGCGGTTATAGTCGTAATCGGCCAGCCGGTGGCGCAGATAGCGGTGCAGCGCCAGGCTGTACAGCTGATACTGCAGATCGTAGCGGTGGGCCCGCATCGCCTGCTCCATCGCTGGCCGGGTATAGGCCTCGCGATCTTCCCCCAGCCAGTTGGATTTGTAATCCAGCAGGTAATAGCGGCCTTCGTGGCGGAAGACCAGATCGATAAAACCCTTCAGCATGCCGCGCACCTGGCGGAAATCCAGCGGCGGCGTGTCGGCGGAAAGGGGATCGTACTGGCGGATAAGCGCATCAAGGCGCTCCGCCGTCAGCAGCTGCGCGATGGGCAGGTAAAATGCCATTTCCACCTGTTTATCCCGCGCCGCAAGCTGATTGAGCGCGATATCCGGCCCCGGCAGGCGGGTCTTCAGCACGCCCCCCAGCCAGTCGGTCAGCACCGGCGCCCACTGTGCGTCAAACCCGCTCAGCTGCAGTTTCTCCGCCATCCATCCGTCCGGCACCGGCTGGGTAAAGTCCAGTTCCTCAAACAGACTGTGCAGGAAGGTCCCCGGCGCAGCGCCGCGCGGGAACTGGTGCGGGGTCAGCTGCGGCTCTTCCACCACCTCGCCGACGCCGACGGCATCGATATCCAGACGTGGCAGCAGATCCTGCCCGCTGCTGAAGCCATGCTGCTGCAGACCGGAATAGCTGGTTACCCGCCAGTCATCGGCGATGCGGCGCTGCAGCTCGCGCGCCGACAGCGGGGGGATGCTCGCCGCCGGCGCCTGCCACGGGGTCAGATCCAGCTCGCCCGGCCTCTGCAATGCAATATCGCCATGGCAGAAGTCCGCTAAGCGCGCGGCCAGCCCGGCGGCATCCATGGCTTCGCCCGCCTGCAGCAGCCGCCCCAGGGCGCTCAGATGAAAATCGCTGTTGCCGGACTTTCGGCTGCTGAGGGGCGCTACGCCGAGGCTGCAGTGCCAGACCGCGCGGGTCAAGGCGACGTACAGCAGGCGCAGATCTTCCGCCAGCCGCTCCGCCTCCGCCAGTTCGAGGCTGGCCTCATCCTGGCCCAGATCCAGCACCGCCGCGAACGTCTCGCGATCGTGATAGAACGCCTGGTCCTGTTTGCGAAACCGGGCGATAAACGGCAGCCAGACCAGGGGATATTCCAGCCCTTTTGACTTATGAATAGTGACGATTTGCACCAGGTGCTTATCGCTTTCCAGACGCATCTGCTGGCTGGCGGCGTTGCTGTCCGGCTCGGCGATATGCTGCGTCAGCCAGCGCACCAGGGCGTGCTCGCTTTCCAACTGGCTGGCCGCCTCCTGCAGCAGTTCGCTGATGTGCAATATGTCGGTTAAGCGCCGCTCGCCGCCCCGGGTCGCCAGCAGGTTCTCGGCGATATGCCGGGCCGTCATCAGCGCCCGCAGCATCGGCATCACCCCGCGCTGACGCCAGATCTGACGGTATTCACTGAACTCCTCCACCAGCGCGTCCCACGCCTGCTCATCCTGATTGAGATTTTCAATATCCAGCGCGGTCAGGCCAAACATCGAGGTCGCCAGCGCGCTGCGCAGGGTATTTTCCCGCTCCGGGGACAACACCGCCTGCAGCAGCCAGAGCAGCTCCTGGGCCTCCAGCGTCTCAAAAACGCTGTCGCGGTTGGAGAGGTAGACCGAAGGGATGCCCAGCGTCTGCAGCGCTTCACGCACCTGCGCCGCCTCCAGCCGGTTGCGCACCAGCACGGTAATATCCGAAGCCTGCACCGGGCGCGAGGTTTCCCCACGCCACAGCAGCGCGCGCCCCTGCTGGCCGGCGCTCAGCCAGTCGCGGATCTGCGTGGCGCAGAGCTGCGCCATAAACGTCTGATAATCGCCGGCGCCCACGGTCTCGCCGGACATCAACCAGACGTTCATCGCCGGTACGTCCGCCGCGTCAACGGTAAAGCGCAGCCCCTGGTTCTTCGCCGCCGCCTTCACCGGCAGGAACGGGATCTCGCGAAACATGAAGGGGTTATCGCTGAGGCTGAACAGCCGGTTGACGCTGCCCACCATGCCCGGCGAGGAGCGCCAGTTGGTGTCTAGCGTATAGTGCGCGGCAACGTCGCCGCGCGCTTTCATATAGGTAAAGATATCGGCGCCGCGAAAGGCGTAGATGGCCTGCTTCGGATCGCCGATCAGCAGCAGCGCCGTCTCCGGCTGCTGGCGCCAGATACGGCGGAAAATCCGGTACTGTTGGGGGTCGGTATCCTGAAATTCGTCGATCATCGCCACCGGAAAACGCTGGCGAATGGCGCTAGCCAGCGCCTCGCCGCTGTCGCCGCGCAGCGCCTCGTCAAGCCGGCTGAGCATATCGTCAAACCCCAGCTCGCCGCGGCGGCGCTTTTCGCGCGCGACCGCATCGCGGATCTCGACCATCGCTCTCGCCAGCACCAGATCGGTGAGCGTCAGCGACGAGGCCAGCAGCGATTCTACGGCGCTAAACAGAGGATGTACGGGCGGTTCGCCACCGGCTTTGGTACGCTCAAGCAGAAACGACTGGGCAAATTTTTCCAGCGCGTCGGGTAACTGATAGCTCAACGTCTCTTCCTGCGCCCAGGCGGTCACTTTCTCAAGCCATTTGCCCTGGTTGCCGCGATTGAACTTCCGCCGGTCAAGACCCGAATCTTCAAGCACGCCTTCGATCTCGCCCACCTGCTCGCGCCACTGCTGCTTGAGCGAGTCAATGCGGTCGATGATTTGCTGATGGCGTTCGGCCAGCGTCTCGTCGGCGGCTGGCGGCGACTTAAGCTGCGGCGCTTCGCCCTGCAGCCAGCGGTCAAGGGACTTCAGCAGATCGCGCGGCCCTTTCCAGACATCGTGGATCACCGCCGCGATATCGCGGGTCAGCGGATAACAGTGACGGCGCCAGAAGTCGGCGCAGGCCTGATAGCGCAGGCGGGATTCATCCTCTATCAGCTGCTGCTCGAACAGCATGCCCGATTCGAAGGCGTTAAGGCTCAGCATCCGCTGGCAAAAACCGTGGATGGTGAACACCGCCGCCTCGTCCATCTGCCGTTCAGCCAGCAGCAATGTCTTTACGGCGTCCTCTTTATCGACGATCTCCGCCAGCAGCGCGCTGTAGAGCGGGTTATCGGATTCACCGCGCATACAGGCGATGCGCAGCTCGTGGATGTTGCTGCGGATACGCCCGCGCAGCTCTTCGGTCGCCGCCTCGGTAAAGGTCACCACCAGCAGTTCTTCAACGCTGATGGCGCGGGGATAGGCGGCCTCGCCGCCCAGCCCCAGCAGCAGCCGCAGATACAGCGCGGCGATGGTAAAGGTTTTTCCGGTGCCCGCAGAGGCTTCTATCAGGCGCTCGCCCCTCAAGGGCAAGCGCAGGGGATCCAAAGACTCAGCGGTGTCGGTCATTCATTCTCTCGCATCAGGGGTAAGGATTGCTGCAATGCGCTGACGTTTTCCCACACTTTGCCGCCTGCCGGCTGGGCATAGTCCGCTTTGCCATTCTGGCTACCGGAAATCTGGGACAATATCGTCATGCCCTGCGGCTCCACCACCGTCTGATGGAAGAAGTCAGCAAGTTTTTGCGGCGTCAGCAGTTTAATCTGAGCCACTACTTTATCACGTGAATCAAAACGCATATTACCGCGATCGAAATCTTTGCTCAGTTTCGATGCCTCTTCGCCCAGCGTCTGCGGCGCCTGCATCATCTGGCTTATCACCGCTTGCTGGAGCTGGGCAAACTCTTCCGGCTTCATCGCCCGCAGCTTCGCCTCCGCGGTGGGGAAGAAGGCCTGGAACCGCTGCCAGAGGAAAGCCGGCTGCTTATCGCTACTTTGCAGCAGGAAGCCCATGCCCCACTGACGTCCCACGTTCATCGGGAAGGCAAAGACAGCGTAGCCGAGCTGCTCTTCGGTACGCAGCTGGTTATAGAACCACGGCTGAATAATCTGTCCCAGCAGGGTGCTGGCGGCGGTGCTGCTGAACTCATCCACGTTGGGCGGTGCGAACACCGCGGCCAGCGCAGAGTCGGTGCTGTTGCCCGTTTTGTTGAAGATCGCCAGCTGCTGCCGGTTCACCACTACATCTTTATTGCGGCACCATTCGTTGCCGTCAGCGCCCAGCTGCTGCTGGATCTGGCGAGCCAGCGTCGTGGCGGCATCGGCGGACATATTGCCGATCACCATCAGTTCAGGGCGTCCCTTGGTTTTCAGGTTGGCGCGGTAGTCGAGCACCTCCTGCAAGGTGATGGAAGGCAGCAACGCCCGGCGTACTTCGCGCTGGAAATACGGAACCTGGGAGACCATCTGGATCGGCATTATCGCCTGATCGTAGGCTTTGCCCTTCTCAGCGGAGTCCATCATTTGCGCATACCACGATTTGGCCTGCTCCAGCTGCTCCTCGGTCGGCGTATAGCTGAAGTACCCCTGCAGCAGGTCGCTGAACAGCGCCGGCAGGTGCTGGGTGTAGCCGTTGGCATTGACCATTAACCCGTTATTGGCGCCGGTGGAGAACGAAATGCCGCCGACCGCCGCCTGGTTACTGAGCTGATCGAGGGCGATGCCGGCGAGATAATCGTTGAGGGCAAACATCACCTGCCGGCGAGCGCTGTCCATCGCCTGGGGATTACGCAGCACCAGGGAGATATCCGCCTTCGGCTCGCTGGCGAAATACTGGCTCGGGGCATAAACCACCCGCAGCGTCGGTTCATCGAGGATCAGCTGCGGGTGCGGCCAGGCTTTATCGCTTTTGATGAGGGTGAAATCATCCGGAATATAGGGGTTGAGCACCGGCAGCTGCAGCTTGATGGCCTGCGCTTTTTGCTGCCAGTCAGCGAAGGTCTGCTCGCTAATCTTATCCACCTGATACGGCGCATCGACAAAATAGGCGGTCTTGTTATGCGGTTCCTGCGGGCTGATATACCAGATGCGCGCGTTCTGCGGGGTCATCATCGCCAGCCGGTCTTTAATCGCCTGCGGGTCGTACCGATCGGCAATGTTGACCACGTCCAGCGCATGCTCGACCGGCACCCGGATCATGGTATCCGCCAGCCATTCCACGTAATCCATATCACGGTTGATCGACGGATAGCGGAAATCCAGCGCCAGCACATGCGCCAGCTCGTCAAAGTAACGTTTGTCGACGCCCTGGGTACGCAGGAGGTCGAGGTAGCTGAATATGGCCGCCGTCACTTCGTCGCGGTGCGCCAGGCCTTTATCGGTGAGGGTGGCAGAGATCGCCAGCACGCCGCTGTTGCCGTTCACCACCGGGTCAGAATCCGCGCGGATGCCTTCCGCCAGTCCCTGCTTTTGCAGCCAGTCGGAGAGCGTCCCCGGGCTGCGGTTGCCGATCAGGTAAGTGACCAGCTCATCGGTTTTGCTGCGGAAGCGATCGCTGTTGTTGTCGATGCGAAACTCGACGCGCAGCACTTTACGCGGCATCGCCGGCACATAGTGAATAATGATGCCTTTTTGCGCATCGGTTACCACCGGCACGCTTATTTCCGGCCTGCTGATTTGACGATTCGGCACGCGGCCAAAGGTGTCAGCGGCCATGCGCGCCAGCTCCGGCAACGGCTTGTTGCTGTAGATCACCGCCTTCATCAGATTGGCGGAGTACCAGCTATCGCGGAAGGTATGCAGCGCATCAAGTACCGGGCTGCCGGGCTTATCGCTGAGCGTCTCGAGGTTGCCGCCAGAAAAGTGGGCCGCCGGGTGAGCCGGGTTAATGGTTTCTGCGCTGACCTGAGCCATGCGCATCCCGTCTCGCGTCCGGGCCATGGTTAGCTCGGCGTTGACCGCGTTACGTTCGCGGTCGGCATATTTTTTATCCAGCAGCGGCGCGGCAATGGCATCCGCCAGGCGGTCTACGGCCCCGTCCAGCGCATTATTCTCCACTTCGAGATAGAACGCGGTGCGGTAGGGCGCGGTGCTGGCGTTATGGCTGCCGCCGTGCAGTTTAAGAAACTCTGCCAGCCTGTCAGGCTGGGGATATTTTTGTGACCCCATCAGCGTCATATGTTCCAGAAAATGCGCCAGCCCCTGATGATCGGCCGGATCCTGCAGGGATCCCACCGGCACCACCAGCGCCGACAGCGATTTCACCGCCTGCGGATCGGAAACCAGCAGCACGACCATGTCGTTATCAAGACGGATCGCCTGATACTGACGCGTATCTTTTTCGCTTTTGCGGATCGTCTCCTGAACAGGCTGCCATCCGGTGTCGGCCTGACTAAACGGCGCCCAGAGGGCGGCCAGCACAACAAAAATCTTGAACCATAAACTGCGGGGCATTCACGAACCTCATCATTAACAAACTTGCGCTGCACAGCGTGCAGCCTTTTATGTCCATCAGTCCGTGATACGTTGCGCATAATAAATGAACCGCCATTCACTGCGCAATTTTTATACTATTTAAATTTGTGTGGACTGATGGTAACGATATAGCGGTAACAGATAACGCTGCGTCTGGGCAATGATTTCTTCGTAATGCGCCGGCTCCAGCGAACGCCACAGGCGTTGATACCAGATATCGGCCCCCTCCCCGCTGACCACCATGTTACCTTCGTAGGTCTGCAGGAATTTGCTCCGCGCTTTCTGCTGCGTCTCTTCGTCCATTAAAATGACATCCTTTTCGGCGTCATAACAGGCTTTCAGCCAGGCGCCACCGCTTTCCGGCAGCAGCAGCAGCGGCTGCGACATCCCCAGCAAATAGCCATCCACCAGCTCATTCAGGTACGCCTGCGCCTCGGCGGGCGCCAGCGGCGGAAAACGCCACTCTCCCTCTTTACGCACAAACAGCCGGCTCTCGCCGGTACCGCCGCTGGCACAGTAGACAAGGTGTTCCAGCCAAAGTTGCATCCCCTGGGAGACGCTCAGCAGCGAAGGCCGCCAGCGCAGCAGCCCGTCCGGCTGCACCTGCTGCAGCCAGCCGGTCAGATTTACGCCGCCGCACTGGAGATCGATCTCCATGCTCTGCGCCTGCTGGCGCTCGGCCATCACCCGCTCGGCCAGGGCCTGCATCTCCAGTCGCTGCGTCTCCCACACCAGTTCGCCAAAGGCGCCATACGGCAGCTCGCCGGCGGCGCGGAAGCGGCGGAACATGGCCGAGACGTCCTGCTCCTCGATAAGGGTATTAAGCAATTGCTGGTTCAGTTGATAACGGCTCAGCCCTTCCAGGGTGAAGGGCTCGTCATCGGGAATATCATCCTCTTCCGCACGGAAATTGACCCGCAGACGCTGCTGAAAGAACGCGCGAACCGGGTGCTGCCAGAAGCGCAGGAGCTGCTCGAACGGCAGGCTGTCTATCGGCGGCGGGGTAAGCGGTTGAATGAAGTCGCTATGCGCCTCCCCCTGCTGGCCGGCGGCAGCCAGCCATTCCCGGGCGTAGCTCTTATTCTCGTTATCCTGGAAATTAGCGACGTCGAACGGCATGCGGGTATGCAGATGGGTGATGTGGGCTTTAACCCGCGCCTCGCTGGCGTCGCAATCAAGCTCCTCATCGCCGGCGAGACAGTGGCTCTGGCCGACGTAATCCACCAGCTCCTGCACCAGCACCGAGGGAAAGCGCTCGCTGTTGTCCTGGATAGAACGGCCGATGTAGCTGATATACAGCGTCTGTTCGGCGGACATCAGCGCCTCCAGGAACAGGTAGCGGTCATCATCGCGCCGGCTGCGGTCGCCGCGCTGCGGCTTCTGGCTCATTAAATCAAAACCCAGCGGCGGCAGCGTTCGCGGATAAACCCCATCGTTCATCCCCAGCAGGCAAACCACTTTGAAAGGAATAGAGCGCATCGGCATCAGGGTGCAGATATTGACCGGGCCGGCGAGAAAGCGCTGGCTGATCCGTTGCTGATCGAGGCGCTGGGCCAGCTCATCGCGCAGCAGCGTCAACGGCACCTGGTCGCCATACTGCGCCTCCAGACCGCTATCAATCACCGCCAGCCACTGCTGCTCAATCAGCGCCAGCGCCGCTTCGGTCTCACTGTCCGGCAGGAAAAAGTCATTCAGCAGATCGCGACAGACCGGCAGCCACTCCGCCAGCGGCCGCTGTTGGGCGAGACCGCGTCGCCACAGGTTAAGCTGCATCAGCAGCGATGCGAGGTTACCTACCAGCTCGGCGATCAAACCGCTGGATTCGTCATAGGGCAGCACCGACTGCCATTCGCCCTCCCGGCTGTCCATCGCGTAGCCCAGCAGCATGCGGGTAAGGCCGAACCGCCAGGTGTGCTGGCCGGTCGCCGGCAGGTCCAGCTCACGGACGTTGTCGTCATCCATTCCCCAGCGGACCCCGGACTCGTTGACCCACTGGCGCAGGTAGCGCAGACCCTCTTCATTGATGTTAAAGCGCGCCGCCAGCACCGGCACGTCCAGCAGCGCCAGCACATCTTCGCTGGCGAAGCGGCTGTCGGGCAGCGAGAGCAAAGTGATAAACGCCTGCAGCACCGGGTGCGACTCGCGGGCGCGGCGATCGGAGATCGCCCACGGCAGCCAGCGGTCGCCGCTGGCGGCGCCAAACACCGCCTGTATATAGGGGCTGTAGCTGTCGATATCCGCCACCATGACGATGATATCCCGCGGCGTGAGCGTCGGATCCGCCTCCAGCATCGCCAGCAGCCGATCGTGCAGAACCTCCACTTCACGCTGCGGACTGTGGCAGACATGAATGCTCAGGCTGCGGTCATCCTGCGCCAGCGGACGTTTGTCGCGACTGTGGGCGAAAGCCTCCGCGCTCTGCCCGGCCACCGCCGCGTTGCGCAGTTCCAGGATATCCGACTGTAGATTATGCAACAGGTTATCGGGAACGATATCGACAAAGGCGTCCAGCTCCTCATAGCGCTCCAGCCCCGCCAGCAGGTAGATATAATCGCGCCCCAATTTACCCCAGGAGGCGAGCAACGGGTTGCCGACATCCTGCTCCCCGGCGTCATTAAACAACCCCGGCGCCTGCTCGGTGTCGCGAAACAGGGGTAGCGCGCGCGCCTCGCGGTGATGGCGCCGCTGACGCGATAGCAGCTTCGCCAGGAACGCCGGATCTTTAATATCACCCCAGTAATAGCGGCAGGGGTTGGTGAACAGCACATAGACATCGACATGCTTACCCAGCGCCTGCAGCGCCTGAAGATAGACCGGCGGCAGCGCGGAAATTCCACAGATAAAGACGCGCGACGGCAGCCCGGCGGGCGGTTCATCCGCCTTTTCCAGGGCGCTGATAAAGCGCTGATAGAGATTGGCGCGGTGCCACTGCGGCTGCCCCAGCTCGGCGGTATAGCGCACCAGCGCTTTCCACAGCGGCGCCTGCCACTGCTGGGCGTCGCCGAGGCCGTCAACCCGCTGGTCGGCCTCCCAGCGCATCAGCCATTCCGGGCGATAAACCAGATATTGGTCATAGAGGTCCGCTACCCGGGCGGCCAGCTGAAACAGCTTGCGCTTGTCGCCGTCATCGCTCAGATACTGGCGCAGCAGGATAAAATCGTCCTCTTCCAGGTGCTGCGGCAGGAGAGTCATCAGCTTCCAGCTCATGCTCTGCTTGCTGAAGGCGCTTTCGCCAGGGATATCCTTCAGGACGCGCACGAACATATCCCAGATAAAGCTCGCCGGCAGCGGGAACTCGATGTTGGCGGCAATGCCGAAGCGCGAGGCCAGGGTCATCTGCAGCCACTGCGCCATACCGGTACTCTGCACCAGCACCATTTCAGTCTGAAAAGGGTCATCCAGCCGCTGGCGCTCGACGATAAACTCCATCAACGCTTCGAGAACATCCAGCCGGTTTGAGTGGTAAACCCTTAACATAATTGCTCCTGACTACTGGCTGACCGGGCAATGCAGCCGGGTCATCTGCGCCCGCTTTGCAACGGGCATACTGATCGTTACCGTGATGCTGACACATCTTTGCGCCGATGTCTGCATACGGCTTACCTGTCCGCCTGCCGGCGGAGACGGCGCAGAGAGCTGACTATAGCGCCAGGCGTCGCGCCATAGCTGACGCGTCTTGTTCAGCTGGTGAACCCCTTGCGCCATTCCGCGCTGATAGCCGCCCAGCGCGGTGACCGTTAGCACCATCAGCGCCATCGCCAGAACGGTCTCCGGCAGGCTAAAACCCCGCTGGCGCTTCATGGCATTTGACATAGGCTCACCTCCCTGAGCGGGCAAAAATCGCTCCAGCCATGGGCGGAGAAATGCACTTGCCCGCCGCGCACCTCGCCGGACTGCCAGACCTGCACCTCGCCGCTGGCGCTGCTGAGCAGCAGCGAACCGTCGTCGAAGATGCGCAGACAGGCGCGCCAGCCCTGCTGCGCCTGCTCGCGGCAGGCCAGCGGCGCCTGCGCCGACCAGGCCTGCTGTTTTCCCCACTGTAGCGCCGAATGGGCCACCGCCGTATCGCGGATCGCCTGCGTTTCGCTGGTGGTTTGCGCCAGCAGCGCCCGCTGCTGCAGGTTAAGCCCCTCCAGGAGCAGGCTGCCGAGAGTCAGCAACAGGAGCACCATCAACAGCGACGACATTCCACGCTGGCGGATCACAGGTTATACCCCGTCACCCGCTGCTCCACCTCGGCCGCCAGACCCATCTGCCGGGCAGAGCGCGCTGCCAGCGTCACGCTCAGCTCCGGCGCGAAGCCCTCGGTCAGCCGATGCTGCACCGCAAAGCGCGTCACCACGATAGCGGCCGGATTGGTGATTTTCTCCCATCCGCTTCCGCGGCAGTCGCTGGCTCCGCGCAGAGTCTCCAGCGCGCCGTCGCGCAGGCGAAAGCCGGTGCTCTCCGCCGCTGCCGCGGGGGAGGTTTCCCATGTCCCATTGCTGTTCGCGTCCCAGCGCACAATCAGGCACTCGCCGTCGGCGGCGAGCTCCAGCCCGGCTCCGCCGCACACTCCCCGGCAGTATCCGGCGCGCTGCAGATGCTTCCCCACGGCATGCACCCGCTGCCACAATTCGTTCTCCAGGGCCAGCTGTTCGCCCTGACGCAGAATATGGCGCTGCAGAGCGGGTAGAAAGCGGCAGGCGCCGATCAGCAGCAGCGAGCCTATCGCCATGGCAATAAGCGCCTCCGCGAGGGAAAATCCGCGGCGGCTCACTGACATCCTCCTGCGCTGTCACTGCGGCATAAACGAATCCGCCCCCAGTGTGAAATCACAATGCTCCAGCTGCCGGCCTCGCTCTGCAGACGCAGATTCCCCGCCCAGGCGGTGCTGCGCAGGCCATAGAATCCCAGGCCAGGGGTGACGCCTGCCAGCGAGATCCCCGGCCAGCGCGGGCGCAGCGTTAAGGGCGACCCGGAGGCGCACGCCGGCCCCTCCCCCTGGGCACTCAGGCACCATCCCTCTTCATCCTGGCCGACGCGAAGCACGCGGTCCCGGTTGTAGGCGTTGGCGTCATCGCGCAGGAAAACCAGGAAATCCCGCACCTGAACGGCGGTTTGCCACAGTCGTTGCTGCTGCTGCCAGCGCTGCCAGCCGTACAGGCCGCCGACGCTGAGGATCATCATTAACGTCAGCGTCACCAGGGTTTCCATCAGGGTATAACCATGTTCTCTGTTCATGGCGCAGAGTATGCCGCTGCGGTTAGCCCTGGCGCGACGACGGAAAATGGCTTTCCCGGCCAGACACGCAAAAAAGGTTTGCATGACCAACAGCAGAACATTTTTTTGCGAGCCTCTTTCCAGCTTTCCCGCCCACCAACGCCTGCGGCCAGCGGGCGGGATGAAGCGTTCCTATCGTAATGGCAACGAGGGTAGCCACCCCTATTCAGGTGGTGAAAACGGCATAAAAAAACCGGCGCCATCGGACGCCGGTTGGTCATATCTGCAGAGGGGGTTAAATCGCCACCGGCGCTTTGATTCCCGGGTGCGGATCGTAACCTTCAATCTCGAAGTCTTCAAAGCGGTAGTCGAAGATCGACGCCGGCTTGCGTTTGATGACCAGCTTCGGCAGCGGACGCGGTTCGCGGCTCAGCTGCAGATTGGTCTGCTCGAGATGGTTGCTGTACAGATGAGTGTCGCCACCGGTCCAGACGAAATCGCCGACCTGCAGATCGCACTGCTGCGCCACCATATGCACCAGCAGCGCGTAGCTGGCGATGTTGAACGGCAGGCCGAGGAATACGTCGCAGGAGCGCTGATACAGCTGGCAGGAGAGCTTGCCGTCAGCGACGTAGAACTGGAAGAAGGCGTGGCACGGCGCCAGGGCCATTTTATCCAGCTCGCCGACGTTCCACGCCGAGACGATGATCCGGCGGGAGTCCGGGTCGTTTTTCAGCTGGTCCATCACTGTGCTGATCTGGTCGATATGACGACCGTCCGGCGCAGGCCAGGAACGCCACTGTTTGCCGTAGACCGGTCCCAGGTCGCCATTTTCATCTGCCCACTCGTCCCAGATGGTGACGTTGTTGTCGTGCAGATAGGCGATGTTGGTGTCGCCCTGCAGGAACCACAGCAGTTCATGGATGATGGAGCGTAAATGACAGCGCTTGGTGGTCACCAGCGGGAAGCCTTCCTGCAGGTTAAAACGCATCTGATGGCCGAAAATAGAGATCGTGCCAGTGCCGGTGCGGTCATTTTTTGGCGTGCCCTCGGCGAGCACTTTCTGCATCAAATCAAGATACTGTTTCATGGTTCCTCAAGAATTCAGTTGCTGCGGACGGTGGCGGTAAGCCCAAACCATCATGATGATACCCGCAAGCACCATCGGGATCGAAAGAATCTGCCCCATGCTGATGTACTGCACCCAGCCGCCGGTGAACTGGGCGTCGGGCTGGCGGAAGAATTCCACGATAATGCGGAACAGGCCGTAGCCAATCAGGAACAGGCCGGAAACGGAACCGGTCGGGCGCGGTTTACGGATAAACAGGTTCAGGATCAGGAACAGCACCACGCCTTCCAGCGCCAGCTCGTACAGCTGCGACGCGTGGCGCGGCAGCGCGCCGTAGGTATCAAACAGCGATTGCCATTCCGGATGGGTCGGCAGCAGCGCCAGGTCTTCGGCACGGGAGCCCGGGAAAATCATCGTGTAGTGGAAGCTCGGGTCCACTCGGCCCCACAGCTCGCCGTTGATAAAGTTGCCCAGACGCCCGGCGCCAAGGCCAAACGGGATCAGCGGCGCGATAAAATCGGAGACCTGGAAGAAGGTGCGTTTGGTGCGTCTGGCGAAGATAATCATCACCAGGATCACGCCGATCAGGCCGCCGTGGAACGACATGCCGCCGTCCCAGACGCGGAACAGATACAACGGATCGGCAAGAAATACCGGCAGGTTGTAGAACAGCACATAACCGATACGGCCGCCCAGAAAGACGCCGAGGAAGCCCGCGTAAAGCAGATTTTCCACTTCATTTTTCGTCCAGCCGCTGCCCGGACGATTCGCCCGACGGGTGGCCAGCCACATCGCAAAGACAAAGCCCACCAGGTACATCAAACCGTACCAGTGGAGGGAGACCGGGCCTAGAGAAAAAATGACCGGATCGAACTCCGGAAAATGCAGGTAGCCACTATTCATCTGTCACCATAAAGACTTGTTATTCCGCCGAAAGTGGACAGCGGTGATGATCCATGCCCGATTAAAACGGGCACGCCGAAGGAGGCGAATCATAGCATAAGCCAGGAGTGCGATCCGCGCCGGCGTGTAAAAGATATGTATACGGATGCTAACAGAAGCCGTTTCACCGGCTGTGCTGTGTTTTGCCGGATGGTGTGAACAGAGGATTCCCGGGTTACGGCTTACGCCTCACCCGGGCTATCGCTACCGCCCGCCGCGGATCAGGCCGCCGAGACCGCGACGCTCCATAAAGGCCGCCACCTGGTGGCGCACCTCGGCGGTCATTTGGGCTTCGAGGCTGCGACGCGACAGCTCCTGCGCCTCTTCGATATCGATGCGGCGCAGCAGATATTTCACCCTCGCCACCGAGCGGCCGTTCATCGACAGGTGGCGATAACCGAGACCGACAAGGATCGTCACGCACATCGGGTCGCCTGCCATCTCGCCGCACAGTCGCAGATCGATGCCAAAGCGCTCCGCGTCATGAGCGATCATCGCCAGCGCCCGCAATACCGCAGGATGCAGGCTGTCATACATGCTGGCGACCCGGGTATTGTTACGGTCGACGGCCAGCAGGTACTGGGTCAGGTCGTTCGTTCCTACTGAGATAAAATCGATCCGGCTGGCCAGCTGCGGCAGCATAAAGACCATCGACGGCACCTCCAGCATCACCCCCAGACGCGGACGCGGGATGGCGTAGCCGATCATCTCTTCCACTTCCCGACTGGCGCGGTCGATCAGTCGGCGGGCCTCATCGACCTCTTCCAGACTGGTCACCATCGGCAGCAAAATGCTGAGGTTGCCGGTGGCGGCGTTGGCGCGCAGCATCGCCCGCACCTGGATCAAAAAGATCTCCGGCTGATCGAGGGTGATGCGGATCCCGCGCCAGCCGAGGCATGGGTTCTCTTCACTGATCGGCATGTACGGCAGCTGTTTATCCGCGCCGATGTCCAGGGTACGCAGGGTCACCGGTTTGCTGTTAAACATCTGCAGCATGCCCTGATACTGGGCGACCTGCTCCTCTTCAGAGGGGAAGCCGCTCTGCAGCATAAAGGGAATTTCGGTACGGTACAGACCAATGCCGTCCACAAAACTGCCGAGCTTCTCTTCGTGCTCCGGGCTTAAGCCGGCGTTGAGCATGACTTTTACCCGCTCGCCGCTTTTCAACTCCGACGCACGCTGGAGATCGTCCTCCGCCAGGCGGCTGAGCTCGTTCTCTTCACTGATAAGGCGCTGATATTCCTGTAACAGAACAGGTTCAGGATCCACCAGCAGCTCACCGCGATAGCCATCGACAATCAGCGTATGGCCATGCAACAGCGAGGGCTGAATATCGGCGCCCATCACCGTTGGGATGCCAAGGGCCCGCACCATAATGGCGGCATGGGAGTTGGCGGCGCCATCGCGCACTACCACGCCGGCCAGGCGATCCTGCGGTACTTCGGCGAGGGTGGTGGCCGACAGCTCGTCCGCCACGAGGATAATGCGCGCCGGCCAGGTGTTGGGGCCCTGAATACTGTCGTCGAGATGGAACAGCAGACGCTGACCCAGCGTGCGCAGGTCGCCGGCCCGCTCTTTCAGATAGCCGTCGCTCAACGCGGCAAACTGTTCGGCGAACTTCTCAATGATCTTTTTGACCGCCCACTCGGCGACGGCGCCTTTGTCGACTTCGGCAAAGAGCTCGCGACGCAGGCGGGCGTCGGAGAGCAGGTGCGAGTAGAGATCGAAGATCGCCGCCGTCTCTTTTTGCGCGCCGGCGGCGTAGCGTTTGCTGTAGCGACGAAACTCGTTGGCCGCTTCTTCCAGCGCGCCGGTCAGGCGTTCACGTTCCGAGGCGGTATCCAGCGTCGAGGCTTCATACACCTGTTCCATCAGCGGCAGGCTGACGTCCATCCAGCCCTCGGCGATCGCCACCCCGGAAGAGGCCGGCAGCGCGCGAATGCGCGTCTGACGATACTGGCCAAACAGGGCGTTCAGCTGGGACTGGGAGAGGATCGCCGCCATCTGGGTGGCGAGGGTGACGAGGAAAGACTCCTCGCTTTCATCAAACTGGCGCAGCTCACGCTGCTGGACCACCAGCACGCCCAACAGCTGGCGGCGCTGGATGATCGGCACGCCAAGGAAGGCGCGGAAGCGGTCCTCTTTGACGGCGGGGATATACTTGAAGCTGGGGTGTTTTTGCGCATCGGCGAGGTTGATGGGCTCCGCCAGGCGGCCAACCAGCCCCACCAGGCCTTCATCGAATGCCAGCGCAACGGTGCGCCCGCGAGGTTTTTTTAACCCGCGGGTGGCCATCAGGTAATAGCAGCGTCGGTCATTGTCAGCCAGGTAAACCGAGCAGACTTCCGTCTCCATCGCCTGGCAGACATCTGTCACCAGAATATCCAGCGCCTCGTTTAAACGCGGCGCACTCGCGACCTTCTCGACTATTTCTCGCAACCGAGTGAGCATAATGTGCGTGGCTTAACCTCTTTTACGTCGATAAGCAGGCGCGCTTTGCGGCTTAGGGGCGCTCTCCGCCAGCGACATGGTTACGCTGGCGAACTCTTTCATCACCCGGCGGTAGACGTCGCGTTTGAACGACACCACCTGACGAACCGGGTACCAGTAACTCACCCAGCGCCAGCCATCAAATTCAGGCGTGCTGCTGGTTTGCATATTGATGTCCGCGTCGTTACCGATCAACTGCAAAAGAAACCACTTTTGTTTCTGGCCGATACAAACCGGCTTTGTGTCCCAACGCACCAAACGTTTAGGCAACTTGTAACGCAGCCAGTTACGGGTTGAGGCCAGGATCCGCACATCTTTACGGCTTAACCCGACCTCTTCAAACAATTCCCGATACATCGCCTGCTCTGCGGATTCTCCTGGATTTATGCCCCCTTGCGGGAACTGCCACGAGTGCTGACCATAGCGTCGGGCCCACATGACCTGGCCCTGACGATTACAGATTACAATACCGACATTTGGGCGGTAGCCATCGTCATCAATCACCGGACTACCTCAAGATAAGCTTCAATGTGAATGATTGTTTCACACTCGTCGGAAACGGTAAACCACTCTGTTCGCACACTGAGAACGGATAACATTTGAATAACTCACAGTAATTGCCAGAGTTATAAACAGCAAAAGCGCCCGACGGCCGATTTTATTCACTTTTTCTGTGGATAGAGTTGTGAAGAAGTACGGAATTAACCCGGGAAAACCCGGAGTAATCTGAACATCGCACCGCTAACACCTTATAATAATGATAGCATATTCATTAAGTTAGAATATATTCCTTTCACTTATTACAGCATAACGTGACGATCATCACACATACGATCCGCCGACTGATGAAAGATCGAACAATGTCGATTTTATCCACAGATTACGCGCAGGTCGCGGGCAGATTTTCTCTAAAAATTCGATTTTCGTCGCACGTCAAGGCTGTAAATCGAACCAGTAGTGGGGCTTTTCCCCAGTTATCCCACTTTTCTGTGGATAACATGGTGTAAGATCCTGTTTATTGTCAGTGACCAGTTCTGGAAAACCTGTTTTCATGGTTTTCACCTGCAGCGCAATGACCTTAAAAAGGCATATAAATCATGGGATTGGTATAGTTACTCAGAAAACGGTAAACTCTATCCACAACGCGCAAAATTAGCGCTCATTTTTTAGCCAAAGGTGTCGCCCTATGCCCGCTATCGCTCCTCTCTCCTCTCCGCCGCAAAGTCAGGAACAGCTGTTGGCCCAGGCCCGACAGCTGGCCGGCTATACGCTGGGCGAGCTGGCGGCGCTGGCCGGGATCCCCATTCCCCGCGACCTGAAGCGTGATAAAGGCTGGACGGGCATCCTGCTTGAGCTGTGGCTGGGGGCCAGCGCGGGCAGTAAACCTGAACAGGATTTCGCCGCGCTGGGGGTGGAGCTCAAAACGATCCCTATCGACAGCCGGGGTCGTCCGCTGGAGACCACCTTTGTCTGCGTCGCTCCGTTAACCGGCAATAGCGGCGTCACCTGGGAGAGCAGCCATGTGCGGCATAAGCTGCAGCGCGTCCTGTGGATCCCGGTGGAAGGAGAGCGCACCATTCCTCTGGCGGCGCGGCGCGTCGGCGCACCGCTGCTGTGGAGTCCGAACGAAGAAGAGGAGCGCCAGCTGCGCATGGACTGGGAAGAGCTGATGGATCTTATTGTCCTCGGTGAGGTGGAGCGCATTACCGCCCGCCACGGCGAGGTGCTGCAGTTAAGACCGAAAGCGGCCAACAGCAAGGCGTTGACCGAAGCCATCGGCACCCGCGGGGAGACGATCCTCACCCTGCCGCGCGGTTTCTACCTGAAAAAGAATTTCACCGCCGCCCTGCTCGCCCGCCATTTCTTGTTACAACACGATTAATTTTTTGTTCTGCGTTGGGGCGTGCATATAATTGCTGCTTTCTATTTTGCAGGACTTTGAACAATGTTATTTGCATGGATAACCGATCCTAACGCCTGGCTGGCGCTGGGCACCTTGACGCTGCTGGAGATCGTGCTCGGGATCGATAATATTATTTTTCTCTCTCTGGTCGTGGCCAAGCTCCCCACCGCCCAGCGCGCTCACGCGCGACGGATCGGTTTAATGGGGGCGATGGTCATGCGCCTGGCGCTGCTGGCCTCTATCGCCTGGGTCGTTAAGCTGACCAACCCGCTCTTCACCGTCCTCGGTCAGGAGATTTCGTTTCGCGATCTGATCTTGCTGTTAGGCGGACTGTTCCTTATCTGGAAAGCCAGTAAAGAGATCCATGAGTCTATCGAAGGTGAAGAGGAGGGGCTGAAAACTAACGTTCACTCCTTCCTCGGCGCCATCGTGCAGATCATGCTGCTGGACATCATCTTTAGCCTCGACTCGGTGATCACCGCCGTCGGTCTGTCGGACCATCTGTTTATTATGATGGCGGCGGTCGTGATTGCGGTGGGGGTAATGATGTTCGCCGCACGACCTATCGGCGATTTCGTTGACCGTCATCCGTCGGTGAAAATGCTGGCGCTGTCGTTCCTGATCCTCGTCGGCTTTACCCTAATGCTGGAAAGTTTCGACGTCCATGTGCCGAAGGGATACATCTACTTCGCCATGTTCTTCTCTATTGCCGTTGAGAGCCTTAACCTGCTGCGCAATAAGAAAAACCCGCTGTAAACCACAAAATTGCAGCCTGGTCACAGGCTGCAACCCTTTTTCAGACTTTACTGCTTTTTATGTCTCACAAATCAGGCTATTAATAGACGGGTATGGGGTGCAGCTACTCAAGAGGTGATGACGATGAAAAAATGGGCAGTATTGATTTCCGCCGTAGGACTGGCGTTCTCGGTTTCCGGTTGCAGCAGCGATTACGTCATGGCGACCAAAGATGGGCGCATGATCCTGACCGACGGTAAACCTACCGTGGATGACGATACCGGTCTTATCAGCTACGAAGATCAGCAGGGTAATAAAATGCAGATCAATCGTGACGACGTTTCACAAATCATTAAGCGTTAATTTTTCCCCGTCGGCCCCAGCCTCTGTTGACGCTGCGCTTACCGACAACCAGTCTCCTGAGAAGAGTCGGGACACACCAGGATACCGCGGGTTTCACCCACCGCTCCTCCTCGTCACCCGGCTTTTTTGATTTTTTTACTTCCTCTTTTTCTCACCCTCTGCCATGTTGATACTCCTTTGTCGGGGAATGCCTGACCTTATAAATAAAAAGGAAGCTGGCTATGCAGTATCACCGTATCCCACACAGTTCACTTGAAATCAGCACCCTCGGGCTGGGAACCATGACCTTTGGCGAGCAGAACAGCGAAGCCGATGCCCATCAGCAGCTCGACTATGCGGTCGCCAACGGCATCAATCTGATCGATGTCGCCGAAATGTACCCTGTCCCGCCGCGCCCGGAGACCCAAGGGCTGACCGAAACCTACGTCGGCAACTGGCTGGCGAAACGCGGCAATCGCGAAAAGCTGGTGCTCGCCTCGAAGGTCAGCGGGCCCGCGCGCAATAACGACAGCAGTATTCGACCAAACCACGTCCTGGACCGGAAAAATATCCGCGAGGCGCTGCACGCCAGCCTGAAGCGTCTGCAGACCGATTATCTCGACCTGTACCAGGTACACTGGCCGCAGCGCCCCACCAACTGCTTTGGCAAACTGGGCTACACCTGGGCCGACGCCGCCCCTGCGGTGACGCTGCTGGATACCCTCGAAGCGCTGACCGAGTTCCAGCGCGCCGGCAAGATCCGCTACATCGGCGTATCGAATGAAACCGCCTTCGGCGTGATGCGTTATCTGCACCTGGCGGATAAGCACGACCTGCCGCGGATCGTGACCATTCAGAACCCCTACAGCCTGCTGAACCGCAGCTTTGAAGTCGGCCTCGCGGAAGTGAGCCAGTTCGAAGGCGTGGAGCTGCTGGCCTACTCCTGCCTGGCTTTCGGCACCCTGACCGGGAAGTACCTCAACGGCGCGAAGCCGGCGGGGGCGCGCAATACGCTGTTCAGCCGCTTTACGCGCTACAGCGGCGAGCAGTCGCAGAAAGCGGTGGCGGCCTATGTGGATATCGCCCGACATCACGGCCTCGATCCGGCGCAAATGGCGCTGGCCTTTGTGCGTCGGCAGCCGTTTGTCGCCAGCACCCTGCTGGGGGCGACGACCATGGCGCAGCTGCAGGCCAACGTGGAAAGTTTGCAGCTTGAGCTGAGCGAAGAGGTATTAGCGGAGATTGAAGCGGTGCATCAGGTTTATACCTACCCGGCACCGTAGCACGACCTGTCGACGCCAGCTTCTGGCGTCGCGTTGTTGCCCGGTGGCGGCTACGCCTTACCGGGCCTACGCTACCCAGGACGGGTAGCCGCCTCAGTAGCCGCGGTAGCCCGGATCAGGCGCAAGCCGCAACCCGGGGGCTTCTCTCTGCCGCGCGCCTGGCAGGGGCGACGATTTCAAGTCAACCGCGACGAGAAGTTATTTACGCCGCCCCCAGACCCACAGCGCGGCGATGGCCACAGCAAACACCGCGCCAAAGCCTATTCCCACAGCGACCGGCGGCACGCCCACACTTACCGCCAGAGAATAGAGCCCCAGCATCAGCAGCATCGCCACGTTTTCGCCCAGGTTCTGTACCGCAATGGCGTTACCCGCCCCGACCGAATGTTTCCCGCGCTCCTGCAGCAGCGCATTCAACGGCACGATAAAGAAGCCGCCGAACACCCCGAGCAGCAGCAACAGACCGAACGCCGGCAGCAGCGACTGCTGCACGGCAAAGGCTATCACCGCGATACCGATCAAAATCCCGGCCGGCATACAGCGCGACACCGTCTCCAGGGTCACCAGCTTCGCCGCCGCCCCGGCACCCAGCACAATCCCCACCGCCACCATCGCATTAAGATAGGTAGGCATGGCGTTGCTGGTAATGCCCAGCGCCACCGGCACCCAGATCACCAGCAGGAAGCGCAGGGTCACGCCAGCGCCCCAGAACAGGCTGGTGCCCATCAGCGAAAAGCGGGTTTCGCCGTTGCGCCACAGCGTGCGGCAGGCGCTGAAGAAGCTGTGCGTCATCGGCTTGAAACGCCATGACTGCCCCGGACGCGCCGCCGGCAGCCTGGGTATCCACAGGTTAGCCACCACCGCCCCACCGTAGACCAGCGCGCAGACGATCAGCGCCGCCAGCACGTGCCAGTCGGCGAGGATCCCGCCGGCCATGGAGCCCAGCAGGATCGCCGCGATGGTCGAGGACTCCATCAGTCCGTTAGCCTTCACTAACTTATCGCCGGTGGTCAGTTCGCCGAGAATGCCATACTTGGCCGGCGAATAGGCGGCGGCGCCAATCCCCACCAGCGTATAGCCGATAAACGGATTCACGCCGAAGCAGACACAGCCGGCGCCAAGCAGCTTCAGGCCGTTGGCCACCATCATTACCCGGCCTTTGGCAAAGCTGTCGGCGAACTGGCCGACAAAGGGGGCAAAAAGGATGTAAGCGCCCACAAACAACATCTGCAGGACCGGCTGGCTCCACTCCGGATAATAGAGCTGCTTCATCAGCGCCAGGGTGGCGAAGAGAAGCGCATTGTCGCCGAAGGCCGACAGGAACTGGGCGCAGATCACCGCCATCATCCCTTTCGAATACAGCGACGGGTTAGTATGCACTGACTCACTCATGGGTTGTTTCCGCCTCGTCGACCATATTTTTCAGGGTGACATAGTCTGGCTTGCCGCTGCCGAGCACCGGCAGCTGTTTCAGCCAGCGTATATCGCGCGGCACCGCCAGCTCCGGTACGCCGTGCTGGCGAGCGTAGCGCAGCAGGGCTTCGCGAGTCAGTTCATTATCGGTGGTAAACAGCACCAGCGCCTCGCCTTTGCTGGCGTCCTGTTTAATCGCCGTGGCGTGCATTTTGTCCGGCGACGCGCCGAGGGCCACCTGCTCCACCATCTCAAGAGAGATCATTTCGCCAGCGATTTTGGCGAAGCGCTTCGCACGGCCCTGGATGCGGACATAGCCCTGCTCATCGAAAGTCACGATATCGCCGGTGTCATACCAACCCGCTTCCTTTTCACCGTGCTGATTTTCCGCCGTCGGCGCTTCCAGCACCCCGGGATTTTCCACCCGCAGGTAGCCTTTCATAATGTTCGGCCCTTTCAGCTGCAGTCGTCCCCCCTGCTCAATGCCAGGCATCGCCAGCAGGCGGGCGTCCATCCCCGGCAGAATCCGCCCCACGGTGCCGACCTTCGCCGCCATGGGCACGTTGATCGAGACCACCGGGGCGCACTCGGTCACACCGTAGCCTTCGAGAATACGCAGGCCGAATTTATCC
The DNA here is from genome assembly GCF_046602535.1 of Klebsiella sp. 1SOBk10mer. Classification (NCBI taxonomy): domain Bacteria; kingdom Pseudomonadati; phylum Pseudomonadota; class Gammaproteobacteria; order Enterobacterales; family Enterobacteriaceae; genus Klebsiella; species Klebsiella sp. 1SOBk10mer. Next base: position 32,571 of record NZ_JBKIUP010000004.1, on the reverse strand, counting down.
TGCCACAGCTGTTTGGTGCTCTCCTGCAGCTTCTCCGCCCCGGCGACCACGTAGCGGAGACGATAGAAATCATAGGGGTTAGCGAAGCGAGCATAGTTGGCGAGGAAGGTCGAGGTGCCGAACAGCACCGTGCAGTTGCGATCGTAGACCAGCTCCGGCACCACGCGATAGTGCAGCGGGCTGGGATAGAGAAACACCTCCGCGCCGGTAAGCAGCGGCGTCAGCAGGCCGACGGTGAGGCCAAAAGAGTGGAACAGCGGCAGCGCCGACATAAAGCGGTCGTTAGCGGTAAAGTCGGCGATGGTTTTGATCTGCTCGACGTTGGCCAGCAGGCTTTTATGGCTGTGCACCACCCCTTTCGGGTTGCCCTCCGAGCCGGAGGTGAAGAGGATCATCGCCGCGTCTTCCGGCTGCTGCTTAACCTGCGCCAGACGCGGCGCCAGCAGATGGCCGAAAATCCACAGTTTGTCTGCGGGGGTGATATCGCCTTTGAGATCTTCCAGGAACACCCAACGCACCTGGGTCAACTGCTCCGGCAGGTGCCAGAGCTTGCCTTTATCGAGGAAGGTGCGCGAGGTAAAAATGGTCTTGAGTTCCGCGGCGGCGATGGCGCTGCTGAGTCCTTTCACCCCGGCGGTATAGTTCATCATCGCCGGAATGCGCCCGCGGGCGATCGCGCCGAAAATCACCGCCGCGCTGATGCCGGCGTTGGGTAGCATCAGGCCGATCTTCTCGCCCTGCTGACTGTATTTTTCCAGAATGCGGGCGACAAACAGGGTTTTGGTCAGCAGCTTGCGATAGGTATCCGGCTGGAAGTTGATATCCTCCACGCAGGGTTTGCGCGCGCCGAAGCGGTCTTGCGCCGCCAGCAGCGACTCATACAGGGTTTCCCGCGGGCGCACCGCCATCCGGGCCTCCATCATGATCTGATGCAGCATTTCCCCGGCGATTTTGCGCCGGTCGCGGGCGCGCGGCGCCTCGGGCATCGGCAGATGGGTAGGCGGCAGCAGGTGCAGCTGAATCCGCGGGAACAGGCGACGCTTTACCAGCCCCTTCAGCCGGCTGAAGGGCGTCAGTTCAGCGCCTTCAATGCGCAGCGGCACGATGGTCGCCTGCGATTTGGCGGCGACAAAGGCGGCGCCGTCATAAATTTTCATCAGCGAGCCGCTGACCGAGATTCGCCCTTCCGGGAAGATGACCACCGGCCGCCCCTGTTCGATCAGGCGCACCAGATGTTTGATCGACATCGGCTTGGTCGGGTCCAGCGGCACAAAATCGATAATCGGCGTCAGCGCGCGCATAAACCAGCGCTGGCTGATTGAGGTATAGACGGCAAAAACCGGTCGGACCGGCAAAAACAACGCCAGCAGAATGCCGTCGAGGAAAGAGACGTGGTTCGGGGTAATTAAGACTTTTTGCTGGTGCAAAGCCTGCGTGTCGCCGGTCAGTCTGACCCGGTATAACCCCTTGAACAGCAGTCTGAAAAATCCCAATAGCATAACAACTCCATGTGACCGGTAATGAGTCAAAGCAGGTTACACGAGAAGGCGTGGGAAAGCAGTGCGGCGGGGGGATTTTCAGAATAAAAAAAACCTGCGCATCCGCGCAGGCTGGTGTAAGACGTCCAGTACGAAGAGCGTACCTGAGAAACTCACCTATCAATACCTCTGGGATCTCGATTGTCGCGTTTTTCGCCCGCTTCGGGCCAGCGGGAAAACGCAAGTGAGTGAGCCTAAGTGCAACCAGTTATTACGATTTTCGCTATCTGTAACAACGCCGGCGACGGGCAAAAAAAAACCTGCGCATCTGCGCAGGCTGGTGTAAGTAAAGTGGTCAACTTGACGTTGACTCCACCTATCAATACCTCTGGGAGAGCCAGAATATCAACCTGCTCGGCGGACAAACCAGCGAACATTCGCAACAGCGCATCGCAAAGTGTAAGCAAAGGTTTGTATTTCCCCGAGCCGGTTTCAATTACTGATAGCGTCAATGTAAACAGGTCACCGATAAGCCCGCTCTGAATCACATTTGCGCCATTCCTTCGCCGCCGCGCCTTGAATCTGCCGCTCTTTCCCGTAACATAGCAGTATGTAAACGCTTACCCTATAAAAGGCATGGTATGGCGACAATTAAGGATGTAGCCCGACTCGCAGGAGTCTCCGTCGCTACCGTCTCCCGCGTCATCAACAACTCTCCCAAAGCCAGCGAAGCCTCGCGTCAGTCCGTGGGCGCGGCGATGGAAACCCTCAACTATCACCCCAACGCGAACGCCCGGGCGCTGGCCCAGCAGTCCACGGAAACCGTCGGCCTGGTGGTGGGCGATGTCTCCGACCCCTTCTTCGGCGCGATGGTCAAAGCCGTAGAACAGGTGGCCTACCGCACCGGCAATTTTTTGCTGATTGGCAATGGCTACCACAACGTGCAAAAGGAGCGCCAGGCGATAGAGCAGCTGATCCGCCACCGCTGCGCGGCGCTGGTGGTGCACGCCAAAATGATCCCCGATGAGGAACTCGCCGGGCTGATGAAACAGATCCCCGGCATGGTGCTGATCAACCGCATCCTGCCCGGATATGAAACCCGCTGCGTGGCGCTGGACGATCGCTACGGCGCCTGGCTGGCAACCCGCCATCTGATCCAGCAGGGGCACACGCGTATCGGCTATCTGTGCTCAAACCACGATATCTCTGATGCGGAAGATCGCCTGCAGGGGTACTACGCGGCGCTGGAGGAGAGCGGCCTGCCGTGCAACGACCGGCTGGTCACGTTTGCCGAGCCGGATGAAAGCGGCGGCGAACAGGCGATGACCGAACTGCTTGGCCGCGGCCGCCACTTTAGCGCCGTCGCCTGCTATAACGACTCGATGGCCGCCGGCGCGATGGGGGTGCTGAACGACAACGGTATCGACGTCCCGCGGGAAATTTCGCTGATCGGCTTCGACGATGTCCTGATTTCGCGCTATGTCCGCCCGCGGCTGACCACTGTCCGTTACCCGATCGTCACGATGGCGACCCAGGCGGCCGAGCTGGCCTTAGCCCTGGCGGAGCAGCGCCCGGCGCCGGAGATCACCCACCTGTTCAGCCCGACGCTGGTGCGCCGTCATTCGGTGGTGGCCCCGCAGGAAGGCGATAAGTCGTAGCGATAGAGATGCACGGCGGTGGCCGGGTAATCCAGCCCCTCGCCGATGTAGCGCCAGCCGAAGCGTTCATAAAAATCGCGGCAGGTGGAGTAGAGATAAAGCTCTTGATAGCCCGCGCGGCGGGCATAATCGATCACATGCCGCTGCAGCTGTCCGGCCAGCCCCTGACCGCGAGCGGCGGGCGCGACGTACAGCGCCGCCAGCCAGGGAAACAGATCCTGGCGGCTTATCAAATCGCAGCGCCAGAGGCCAATCGTTCCGAGCAGTTGCTCCCCTTCCACGGCAATAAAGGTCAGCGGTAGCGCCTCCGCCGTCTGGCTATGCTGCACAATGCTGGCGAAAAATTCCCGCGGCAGCGCCTCGCCGCCAAAGGCCTGCCACAGCCAGTCGGTCACCTGCCGGGCGAACTGCGGCGCGGCGTACAGCGGCAGGATCGTCATACCAGCTTCCCCTGAAAAATCGGCACCGAATCGAACAGATAGCCGTCAAAGTCCGGGGCGTCTTCATCGGACAGCTCCAGCAGACTGTTTTTGACGTTTTCCAGATGCTGCCACATCGCCTGCCAGGCGCCCATCACATCGCGACGCCGCAGCGCGGCGAGCAGCGTCTGCCGGTCGCCGAGCCACTTCAGCCGCCAGGCGCGGCTGGCAATATGCACATTGAACTGCTGCCACAGCGGGCTGCTGTCCATCTGCAGCCAGATCCGCTCCACCGTCGCTAACAGCATCTGGTTCTGCGTCGCCCCGGCCAGCACCAGATGGAACAGGCGGGCGTTATCCTGGGCGGTGTCGTTGAGGGCGATAGCCCGCTGCTCCTGCTCGATAATCCGCTTCAGATTGTCGATATCGGCGCGGGTGGCCATTTTCGCGGCAAAGGCGGCGATATTGCTCTCCAGCAGCTGGCGCGCCTGGAGAATTTCAAACGGACCGACGTCGCTGCTGAGCAACTGCTCTTCTTCGCTGTCGTTTTCATGCGGGATACGCATGACGTACACCCCGGATCCTTGACGGATATCCACCGTCCCCTGCAGCTCCAGCATCAGCAGCGCTTCGCGCACAATGGTCCGGCTGACGCCATAGGTTTCGGCAATATGGCGTTCCGGCGGCAAACGCGACCCGACCGGGTAGCGCCCCTGCGCAATCTGGGCGCGCAGGTCATCACCAATCTCCTGATAGGGCTTCTTTTCCGGCGGAATTATCGCTTTTTCCACAAAATCACCTGTGCGTTACATGCCTGCGAGTCAAATACGCCGCTATCTTAGCAAAGATTGCTCCCGGCTAGCGGTATTCATCGTCGATATCCAGCACCAGCTCACGCCGTTCGCCGAGCTGACGAAACCAGTGCGCCGAAGCTTTGGGCCGCCGGGCGCGATGGTTTTGCAGATCGATTTCGATTAGCCCGTAGCGGTTTTTAAAGGCGTTCATCGGCGACACGTTGTCGGTAAACGCCCACAGCATATAGCCCTGGCAGTTGGCCCCTGCCTCGCGGGCGCGCAGGGTGTGCCAGAGATGTTCGCTGATAAAACGAATGCGGTAGCTGTCATCGATGACGCCTTCGCGGTTACGGAACTGGCCTTCGTTTTCCACCCCCATCCCGCTCTCGGCCACGAACCACGGGATGTTGCGATAGTCATTTTTGATCCGCATCGCCATATCAAAGATGATTTGCGGGTAGATTTCCCAGCCGCGGGAGGCGTTCATCCGCCGGCCGGGCAGCTCAAACGGCTCATAATACCAGGCTGGATGGAACGGGGTATGCGGATGCCAGGCCCGCGACGGGGCTTTGACCCGGTGCGGATAGTAAAGGTTAATCCCCAGCTCATCGACGGTGTGCTCGCGGATAATCGCCAGCTCCTCAGCGCTGGCCTCCCACGTCACCTGATGCTGCTCAAGCAGCGCGAGAAGCGCCGGCGGCCAGACCCCGTGCACCAGTGGGTCGAGAAACATACGGTTGTAGAACAGATCGTAGATCTCCGCCGCGCGCAGGTCATGCGGGGCGCGGGAGCGTGGGTAGGTCACCTCCGGATTGAGGATGCAGCCAACGGTCCCGGGATAGCCGAGTTCGCGAAATCGCTTCACCACGCAGGCGGTCGCCAGCACCTTATGGTAGTTCCACTGCATCCAGGTGCTGGTGTTCTGCTCATAGGGCCAGCGCAGGGCATCCAGATAGACCCGGGTCTGCACCACGATCGGCTCATTAAAGGTAAACCAGCGGGTTACCTTCAGGTGGTAGCGGGCAAAGACCTGCTCCGCGTAGCGCACAAACAGCTCAACCACTTTTTTCGACCCCCAGCCGCCATACTTTTCCAGCAGATAGCCCGGTAATTCGTAATGCTCAAGGCAGATCATCGGCGTAATGCCGTTGGCCAGTAGCGCATCGAACAGCTGGTCGTAATAGGCCGCATACTCCTCATCCACCGTGACGTTTTCATAGTCGATCAGAAAGCGCGACCAGTTGATCGAGGTGCGGTAGTGGGTCAGCCCGGCCAGCTTCATCAGCTGCACGTCTTCCTGAAAGCGGTTAATAAAATCGGTAGCCACCGCCGGGCCATAGCCGTTATGCCAGACGTGGCGGTCGTTTTTGTACCAGAGATCGGGCCAGGAGTCCTGCCCCGGTTTTTTTCCGCTCCAGCCCTCGGTCTGCCAGGCGGAAGCCGCCGCGCCAAGGATAAAATCATCGGGAATGGTCATCCGTACGGTAGTCATAGGCTCCTCAGACAGGGTTGGCGGTCTGTTGATTGTCGGCCTGACGCTGTGCGGCATCGGCACGGCGGGAGGCAATTTTGACGAAAGGCAGATAGATAAGCACCGCGACGACGATGCAGATAAGCTGGGTCACCACCGCTCCCATCGAGCCGGCGGTGGACAGCCAGGCGTTGATCAGCGGCGGCGTGGTCCAGGGCACCATCACCACCGCCTTGCCGGCGAAGCCGGTCAGGGTGGCGAAATAGCCGATGCTGCCGGTCACCAGCGGGGTGATGATAAACGGGATGGCGAGGATCGGGTTGAGCATGATCGGCATCCCGAAGATCACCGGCTCGTTAATATTGAACAGCCCCGGGCCTATCGACAGCTTGGCGATCTCTTTCATCTCTTTGCGCCTGGTGGCGATCATCACCGCAATCAGCAGGCCGATGGTCAGCCCCGAGCCGCCGATGCTCATGTAAACATCCCAGAAGGGCATCGTGATGATGTTCGGTACCTCTTTCCCCTGCTCAAAGGCGCTCATATTGACGGTGATCGCCCCCAGCAGCAGCGGCTCGCGGATCGGCTTGATCATCTGGTTGCCGTGAATACCGATCACCCAGAACAGCTGGGCGACGAACATCAGCAGCAGGATCCCCGGCAGGCTCTGCACCACCCGCTCCAGCGGCTGCTGCACCACCTGGTAGACCGCATCGTAGAGATACATTCCCGTCAGCTGGTGGAAGAGAAAACCAAAGGTGGCGATCGCGGTGGTGGTGATGATCGCCGGGATCAGCGCGGAAAAAGAGGCAGAGACGTTCGGCGGCACGGTATCCGGCATCTTGATCTTCAGTCCCTTGCGCCCCTCCAGCCAGCAGTAAATCTCGACCGACAGAATGGCGATGAACATTCCGAGGAACAGGCTACGGGTATCGGAGAACTGACGCAGCAGGACATCTTTCACCACGTGCATCTGGCCATCGACCATCATCTCCACCGTGGTCGGCGTGACGCAGATAAAGCAGATCACCGCCAGCAGGCCGGGAAACAGGCTTTTGATGCCGTTGATCCGCCCCAGCTCAATGCCGATCAGAAACACGGCGCCGATATTGAGGAAGTTGAGCGTGGCGTAGTTCAGCGCGCTGGTGATCGGCTTCAGCGCCGCGAGAAAGGAGAGTGAGGAAAAGCTGGCGAGCCCATTCTTCGGATCCAGCACCATATTGGAGATCAGCACCGAAAAGGCCCCGACGATGATCACCGGCATCAGGGTAATAAACGCCGATTTGATCGCCATAATGTAGCGATAGCTGTTGAATGTCGTCGCGAAACGCCCCAGCGCGTCGATCAGTTTGTCCTGTAATGCCATAAAAGAGTACCTCAGAGTAAAGGGCTTATTGCGGCCAGGTGGACAGCCAGAGACTTTTGGCATACCAAAACATAGTCGCCAGGCAAAAATTGTTCTGTGACAGCGCTCGCAACCCGCTTCGTGGTATCCCAAATATCGATAAAAACAGCCATTGGCATACCAGATAACGCCGGTTGGTTAGTTCCTGCTAAAAGCGTGATCGCGATGGTTTTTCCGCCCCGCCCCGTCGATATGTCCCTTTTCGGTCTGTGATAAACTGCGCCTTACCACGTGAAATCAGGAATCGATGAATGGCTACAATGCTGGATGTCTCAATTCGCGCAGGCGTCTCGAAAGCGACGGTTTCCCGCGTGTTGAACGGCACAGGTCAGGTGAAAGAGAGCACCCGCCAACAGGTCTTTAAAGCGATGGAAGAGCTGGGCTACCGGCCGAATTTCCTTGCCCGCTCGCTGGCCAATCAGACCAGCAACAGTATCGGGCTGGTTGTCTCCACCTTTGACGGCTTCTACTTTGGCCGTCTGCTGCAGCAGGCGTCACGCCAGACAGAAGCCTGGGGAAAACAGCTTATCGTCACCGACGGCCATGATACGCCGGAGCGCGAAGAGGAAGCGGTGCAGATGCTCGCCGACCGGCAGTGCGATGCGATCATCCTCTATACCCGGCATATGAGCGAGAAGGCGATCATGTCGCTGATTAACTCGATCGCCATGCCGCTGGTGGTGATTAACCGTGATGTGGCGCAGGCCCGCGAACGCTGCGTGTTTTTCGAACAGCAGGAAGCCGCCTTCCAGGCCGTGGAGTATCTGATTACCCAGGGCCACCGCGATATCGCCTGCATCACCGTCCCGATGCACACCCCCACCGGCCAGGCGCGCCTGCAGGGCTATCGCAACGCGCTGATAAAACATGGTATTGAATGGGATCCGAGCCGGGTGAAATACGGGGACTCGACGATGACCCGCGGCTACGAGCTGTGCCGGGAACTGCTGGACGAGAAAGCCCGCTTCAGCGCGCTGTTTTCCTGTAACGATGATATGGCGCTGGGGGCCTCAAAGGCGCTGCATCAGGCGGGGCTGCGTATTCCGCAGGATGTGTCGCTGTTTGGCTTCGACGATGCGCCAAGCGCGAAATGGCTGGAGCCGGGGCTGTCGACGGTCTATCTGCCCATCGACAACATGATCACCACGGCTATCGATCAGGCGATCAAGCTTGCTAATCAGCAGCCGATCGAAACGATCCCGCCGTTCACCGGCACGCTGGTGTTGCGCGAGTCGGTAACGACGGGACCTTTTTTTAAATAAGCTCTAAGGCCAGCAGCTCCTGGATGGTCTGGCGACGACGGATCAGCCGCGCCTTGCCGCCATCAAACAGCACCTCTGGCAGCAGCGGACGGCTGTTATAGTTGGATGACATCGAGGCCCCGTAGGCGCCCGTGTCATGGAGCACCAGATAATCCCCTGGGGCCACCGCAGGCAGCAGACGGGTCTCGACTTTACCCCCTTCCTGCTGGGTAAAGACGTCTCCGGACTCGCACAGCGGCCCGGCCACCACGGTCTCCACCTGCGGCGCGGCGCTGAGATCGCGCCCATCCGCCGCCAGAGCGGTGATATGGTGATAGCTGCCGTACATCGCCGGGCGCATCAGGTCGTTAAAGCCGGCGTCAATCAGCACGAAGTGGCGGCTGCCCATCTCTTTCACGCTGCGCACCTGCGACACCAGCACGCCGGACTCGGCCACCAGGAAGCGTCCGGGTTCAATCTCCAGTTTCACCGGGTGCCCCAGATGGGTGGCGATCTGCTCCCGGGCGCGGTTCCACAGGCCGTAATAGTGGGCGGTGTCGATGGCCTCTTCACCCTCGCGGTAAGGAATAGACAGGCCGCCGCCGGCGGAGATGGCCTGCAGATCCTGGCCAAAGTCGACAACCTGGCGCACCATCGCGCCGCACACCTGCTCCAGGTGACCGTAGTCGACGCCAGAGCCGATATGCATATGGATCCCCACCAGCTGCAGCTGATAACGACGCATCACTTCCAGCGCCGCCGGCAGATGGCTGTACCAGATGCCATGCTTGCTGTTCTCACCGCCGGTATTGGTTTTCTGGCTGTGGCCGTGGCCAAAGCCCGGGTTGACGCGTAGCCAGACGCGATGGCCCGGCGACACCTCCCCCAGCTGGCTTAGCATGTCGATCGAACCGGCGTTCACCGGGATCTGTAACGCCTTGACGCGATCGAGGGTGGCGTCGTCGATCAGATCGGCGGTGAAGACAATATCCTCTGGATTCTGCTGCGGATCGTAGCCTGCCGCCAGCGCACGCTCGATCTCCCCCAGCGACACCGAGTCCACCTTCACCCCCTGCTCACGCATCAGACGCAGAATATGGATGTTAGAGCAGGCTTTTTGCGCAAAACGCACCACGTCAAACTGGCTGAGCTGGGCAATCTGGCGGCGAATAATCTGCGCATCATAGACCCAGACCGGGCAGCCAAATTCCGCCGGCAGGCGCAGCAGGTTGTCCGCGGTTAGATCGGTATCAGTGGCGTAAAGCGAATGTGGCATAAAAACTCCGGTGCAGTGCGTGTGTTGGTCGCTGTTTTTTCTGATTACGCCACAGTGCCTGACCAATAAAAAATATCGTTTTATCGCGACTCTATGCAAAAATGATATGGTTACAGCCGAGCCTCAGGGAGACCGCATGCCAGCCGTCAATTTGCGCCATATCGAAATCTTTCACGCGGTGATGACCACCGGCAACCTGACCGAAGCCGCGAGGATGCTGCACACCTCGCAACCCACCGTCAGCCGCGAGCTGGCGCGCTTTGAGAAGGTGCTCGGCCTGCGGCTGTTTGAGCGGACCCGCGGTCGCCTGCAGCCAACCGTGCAGGGCCTGCGCCTGTTTGAGGAGGTTCAGCGTTCCTGGTACGGCCTGGACCGCATCGTCAGCGCCGCCGAGAGCCTGCGCGAGTTTCGCCAGGGCGAGCTGTCGATCGCCTGCCTGCCGGTGTTTTCCCAGTCCTTTCTGCCGCTGCTGTTGCCGCCGTTTCTCGCCCGCTACCCGGAGGTCAGCCTGCAGATCGTCCCTCAGGAGTCGCCGCTGCTGGAGGAGTGGCTCTCCGCCCAGCGCCATGACCTTGGCCTGACGGAGACCCTGCATACCCCGGCGGGCACCGAACGCACCCCGCTGCTGACGCTGAATGAAGTCTGCGTGCTGCCTGCCGGCCATCCGCTGGCGGCGCAGACGACGCTGACCCCCGCCGATTTTCAGGGCGAAAACTACATCAGCCTGTCGCGCACCGACAGCTATCGCCAGCTGCTCGACGCCCTGTTCCTTGAGCATCAGGTTAAACGGCGGATGGTGGTCGAAACCCACAGCGCGGCCTCGATCTGCGCCATGGTGCGCGCCGGCGCCGGGATCTCGGTGGTTAACCCGCTGACCGCCCTGGACTATGCCGATAGCGGCGTGGTGGTGCGCCGCTTCAGCGTTGAGGTACCGTTTACCGTCAGCCTGATCCGCCCGCTCCATCGCCCGCGCTCGGCGCTGGTCGATGCCTTCGTGACGCACCTGCAGCAGAGTCTGCCGCAGATCCTCACGCCGCTGGCGTCGGTCCTGCAGAGAGCATAAAGTTGACCGCATCTTCCGCATGGATCGCCGCGGTGTCAAAGACCGGCAGCGGGCTGAGCTCGGCAGGCACCAGCAGGCCTATCTCTGTACAGCCGAAAATAACCCCTTCCGCTCCCTGCTCCGCCAGGGCGGCGATCGTCTGCAGATAATAGTCCCGCGATGCCTCGCTGAAGGTGCCGAGACAGAGCTCGTCGAAGATGATCTGATTGATCCGCGCCCGATCGTCGGCCTCGGGGATCAGCGTCTCGATGGCAAACTGCTCCTGCAGACGACCGCGATAAAAGGTCTGCTCCATGGTATAGCGAGTGCCCAGCAGCGCGACCCGCCGCTGGCCTTTGGCGGCAATCGCCCGCCCGGTGGCGTCGGCGATATGCAGAAAGGGAACCTGGCAGCGGGCGGCGATGGCATCCGCTACCTTGTGCATGGTGTTGGTGCACAGGACAATGCCCTCGGCGCCCGCCTGCTGGAGCCCGACCGCGGCTTCGGCAAGGATCGCCCCGGCGCGATCCCAGTCGCCGGCGGACTGACAGGCTTCGATGTCGTGAAAATCGACGCTGTGCAGCACCAGGCTGGCGGAGTGCAGCCCGCCCAGTCGCGCCTTCACGCCTTCATTAATCAGGCGATAGTAAGGGATCGTTGACTCCCAGCTCATGCCGCCTAACAGGCCAATGGTTTTCATCTTCTGCTCCTTATGTCGTTTCTGCCAGTGAAACAAACTTGTGATCAACTTTCCACTTCTCTGGCCGCGTATTTCTTTTTCATGAAGAGTGGGATAAGTTAAGTGAAACAACGTTTCATTTTAACAACAGGATCGCCCGATGTTTATTTTCCATAAAGACACCACCCTTGAAGACCTCGGCAATGGCGTAACCCGCCGCATTCTGGCGCACGACGGCAAAATGATGGCCGTCGAGGTGAATTTTGCCGCCGGCGCCGTCGGCCCGATGCATAACCATCCTCACGAACAGCTCACCTATGTGCTCTCGGGCGAGTTCGAGTTCACTATCGGCGAGGAGACGCGCGTCGTCAGCGCTGGCGATACGCTGTATAAGCAGCCGGGGATCATGCACGGCTGCGTCTGTCTGCAGCCCGGCACGCTGCTCGACACCTTTACCCCGATCCGCGAAGATTTTCTCGCACGCTGATGAAAGACGGGGGCGATCGCCGCCCCCGATCCAGGTTTCACAGCACGCGCTAAAAAAGATGCCGCCCCAATCATTATCCTGGTAATAATATTTCCCGCTCAGTTCAGACTGATTATTCCTTGTTTTCAAGCTCCCTCAGATCCTTAAAGTGCTTACCACCTCACCTTTTTGAAACATCGTTTCGACTTTGATCACATTTCCATCCAGATCTGCATGACGCGGAAATAAATCGCAATAAAATGAAATTAAAACGGTGTTTTATAAAAAAAGATCAGCATGAAAAAGAACCTGACGGCCCCTCCCCGCTGGGCCAGATAAAACTTAAGCCATTCATTAACAAGGATATGTTAACCAGAGGAAACGTTCAGACTTTTTGCGTTGGTCGCGGCAAAAGGCCGACAGCGCCGCGTCACCCGATCCGTATTACAACTCGTAAGCCAGGTAGGTATGTATGAATGAAAACAAGCTGCTGGGATTGGCATGGATATCGCCCTATATCATCGGGCTGATTGTCTTTACTGCTTTTCCTTTTGTTTCATCTTTCTTTCTCAGTTTTACTGAGTACGACTTGATGAGTCCGCCGGTATTTAACGGCATTGAAAACTATCGCTATATGTTGACCGAGGATAGCCTGTTCTGGAAATCGATGGGGGTGACCTTTGCCTACGTCTTTTTAACCATCCCCTTAAAACTGGCTTTCGCCCTCGGCATTGCCTTTGTGCTCAATTTCAAACTTCGCGGCATCGGCTTTTTCCGAACCGCCTACTACATCCCGTCGATCCTCGGCAGCTCGGTGGCGATTGCCGTGCTGTGGCGCGCCCTGTTCGCCATTGACGGCCTGCTGAACAGCTTTCTCGCCGTCTTTGGCATCGATGCCGTCAACTGGCTGGGGGAACCCTCGCTGGCTTTAATGTCGGTCACCCTGCTGCGCGTCTGGCAGTTTGGCTCCGCGATGGTCATCTTCCTCGCCGCCCTGCAGAACGTCCCGCAGTCGCAGTATGAGGCGGCAATGATCGACGGCGCCTCGAAGTGGCAGATGTTTATGAAGGTCACCGTGCCGCTGATCACCCCGGTGATTTTCTTCAACTTTATTATGCAGACTACCCAGGCGTTCCAGGAGTTTACCGGCCCGTACGTGATAACCGGCGGCGGCCCGACCTATTACACCTACCTGTTCTCGCTCTACATCTACGATACCGCCTTTAAGTACTTCGACATGGGCTATGGCGCCGCGCTGGCGTGGGTGCTGTTCCTCGTCGTGGCGGTCTTTGCGTCGATCGCCTTTAAGTCATCGAAATACTGGGTCTTCTACTCCGCCGATAAGGGAGGCAAAAATGGCTGATATTCAACAGATGGCGCCGGTGATGAGCGACGCCGATCGTGAGGTCGCCCGTACGCTGCGCCGGGAAAAAGTGAGCCGGGTGGTGCGCTACGTCGTGCTGATATTCGTCGGCCTGCTGATGCTCTACCCGCTGGCGTGGATGTTCTCCGCCTCGTTCAAGCCGAACCATGAGATCTTCACCACCCTCGGGCTGTGGCCGACCCACGCCACCTGGGACGGGTTTATCAACGGCTGGAAGACCGGCACCGAATACCATTTCGGCCACTATATGCTGAACACCTTTAAGTATGTGATCCCGAAGGTGGTGTTAACCATCATCTCCTCCACCATCGTGGCGTACGGCTTCGCGCGCTTTGAGATCCCGTGGAAGAAGTTCTGGTTCGCGACGCTCATCACCACCATGCTGCTGCCGAGCACCGTCCTGCTGATCCCGCAGTACCTGATGTTCCGTGAAATGGGAATGCTGAACAGCTATCTGCCGCTGTATCTGCCGCTGGCCTTCGCCACCCAGGGATTCTTTGTCTTTATGCTGATCCAGTTTCTGCGCGGCGTCCCGCGGGATATGGAAGAGGCGGCGCAGATCGACGGCTGCAACTCCATCCAGGTGCTGTGGTATGTGGTGGTGCCGATCCTCAAGCCGGCCATTATCTCGGTGGCGCTGTTCCAGTTCATGTGGTCGATGAACGACTTTATCGGTCCGCTGATCTACGTCTACAGCGTCGATAAGTATCCCATCGCGCTGGCGCTAAAAATGTCTATCGACGTCACGGAAGGCGCGCCGTGGAACGAAATTCTGGCAATGGCGAGCATCTCCATTCTGCCGTCCATCATCGTCTTCTTCCTGGCTCAACGCTACTTCGTGCAGGGCGTGACCAGCAGCGGAATCAAAGGTTAAGAGGGAAATATCATGGCTGAAGTGATTTTCAACAAACTGGAAAAAGTTTACTCCAACGGGTTTAAAGCGGTGCATGGTATCGACCTGAAGATTGCCGATGGCGAATTTATGGTGATCGTCGGCCCTTCCGGCTGCGCCAAATCGACCACCCTGCGCATGCTGGCGGGTCTGGAGACCATCAGCGGCGGCGAGGTGCGGATCGGCGACAAGATCGTCAACAACCTGGCGCCTAAATCCCGTGGTATTGCGATGGTGTTCCAGAACTACGCTCTCTATCCGCATATGACGGTGCGGGAAAACCTCGCCTTCGGCCTGAAGCTGAGCAAGCTGCCCAAGGCGCAGATTGATCGGCAGGTGGAGGAAGCGGCGAAAATCCTCGAACTGGAGGAGCTGCTGGAACGTCTGCCGCGCCAGCTCTCCGGCGGCCAGGCGCAGCGCGTGGCGGTGGGCCGGGCGATCGTCAAAAAACCGGACGTCTTCCTGTTCGACGAGCCGCTCTCCAACCTGGACGCCAAGCTGCGCGCCTCGATGCGCATCCGCATTTCCGATCTGCATAAGCAGTTGAAAAAATCCGGTAAACCGGCGACCACCGTCTACGTTACCCACGATCAGACGGAAGCGATGACCATGGGCGACCGCATCTGCGTGATGAAGCTCGGCCACATTATGCAGGTCGATACCCCGGACAACCTTTACCACCAGCCGAAAAATATGTTTGTCGCCGGCTTTATCGGCGCGCCGGAGATGAATATTCGCCCCAGCCAGCTGGTTGAGCACGACGGCCGCCTGTGCCTGACCCTTGGCGACCAGCGCCTGCCGTTGAACGACCGTCTGGCGGAGAAAGTCGGCGCCTATCAGCATCAGGAGGTGTTCTACGGGGTCCGCCCGGAATTCGTGTCGCTCTCCGACGCACCGTTCGCCGAAGGCAGCTGCATGGGCGAGATGGTGCGGGTGGAAAACATGGGCCATGAGTTCTTTGTCTATCTGCAGGTCGCGGGCTACGAGCTGACCGCTCGCGTGCCGTCGGACGATGCGAAGCCGATGATTGCTAAGGGACTGAATCGAAAAGTCTATTTCACCTTTGATCTTAACAAGTGTCACATCTTTGACGCCAAAACCGAACAGAACCTCTCTCTGTGAACCCTGGAGCATAACAATGAAAAACGTGCTGATAAGCGCCACCCTCTCCGCCACCCTGGGCCTTAGCGCCTTCTCCTCGCTGGCGCAGGATGTCGACCTGCGCATGTCCTGGTGGGGGGGCAATGGCCGCCATCAGGTGACCCTCAAGGCGCTGGAGGCTTTTCACCAGCAATATCCTGATATCAATGTCAAAGCGGAATATACCGGTTGGGACGGCCATCTTTCGCGCCTGACCACCCAGATAGCCGGCGGCACCGAGCCTGACGTGATGCAGACCAACTGGAACTGGCTGCCGATCTTTTCGAAAAATGGCGATGGCTTTTACGATCTCAATACCCTGAAAGACGAGATCGATCTCAGCCAGTTTGACGCCAAAGAGCTGCAGTCCACCACGGTCAACGGCAAGCTCAACGGCATCCCGGTGTCGGTCACCGCCCGCGTTTTCTACTTTAACGACGAAGCGTGGAAAAAGGCGGGCATCCCCTTCCCGAAAACCTGGGATGAACTGCTGGCGGCGGGAAAAACTTTCGAAAGCAAACTCGGGAAACAGTACTACCCGGTGGTGCTTGAGCACCAGGACGTGCTGGCCCTGCTCAACTCTTACATGGTGCAAAAATACAACCAGCCGGCCATCGATGAGAAGGGCCGCAAATTCTCCTACAGCAAAGCGCAGTGGGCGGACTTCTTCGGCATGTATAAGAAGCTTATCGACAGCCATGTGATGCCGGACACCCGCTACTATGCCTCGTTCGGCAAGAGCAACATGTACGAGATGAAGCCGTGGATCCAGGGTGAATGGGGCGGGACCTACATGTGGAACTCCACCATCAATAAATATTCCGACAATCTGAAGCCGCCGGCGAAGCTGGTGCTGGGGGAATACCCGATGCTCCCCGGCGCCACCGATGCCGGACTGTTCTTCAAGCCTGCGCAGATGCTGTCCATTGGCAAATCGACGAAAAACCCGCAGGCGGCGGCGAAATTGATTAACTTCCTGCTGAACAGTAAAGAAGGGGTGGATATTCTGGGTCTGGAGCGTGGCGTGCCGCTGAGCAAAGCGGCGGTCACCTACCTGACCGAGGACGGGATCATCAAAGCCGACGATCCGGCGGTGTCCGGCCTGAAGCTGGCGCAATCCCTGCCCACCACCCTGCCGGTCTCGCCGTACTTCGACGACCCACAGATCGTCGCCCAGTTCGGCACCACCCTGCAGTACATCGACTACGGTAAAAAGTCGGTGGAAGAAGCGGCCGAGGACTTCCAGCGCCAGACCGACCGCATTCTGCGCCGCGCGATGCGTTAACCTGCCTGAACTCTCCCGCGGCGTCCGCCGCGGGAGAGCCTGCCTGAGCATCTTGTCAGAAGAAATATTTAAAGCGCACCCGGGCACCATAGCGTTCGTCGGGATTCCCGCTCTTCGCCGCCGTGGAATCGAGCCACGAGGCGTAGGCGCCAAGGTAAATATTGAAGTTCGGCATCGCCATAATATTCGGCAACTGCCAGGATGTATGCACGGTATGGATGTCATAGCGCCCCGGCGGGAGGATTGCGCAGTCGCCATCGCACTCGCCATTCACCCCGGCCATGTTGAACTGATCGATTTTGTTATGCGCGTAGATATAGCCCAGCTCCACGCGATGCCACAGGGCATTGATTCCGGCGCTGAAGTCGGTTTCATCCGCCGCGTCCAGCAGGGCAGTACTCAGATTGACCACCGCCCCATCGTGCGGATCGCTTTTCAGGGTGTTCCAGCTCATGGTCATCCCGTAGCCGGTGCGGTTTGACTGGTCGACCCAGCGCCCGCTCTGATTCTGATAGCCGTAGGCGTTGTTGACGAGGTTGCTCTCTATCGCTGCCGCCGCCGACCAGGCGCCGGACTGCCACACCGCCACCGGCCGCACGTACACTACGTTTTTGCGGTTTTCCAGCGCATTACCGTGATAGTTCTGATCGACAAACAGCGAACTGCCGTCCTCCACCAGGGTATTGACCTCGAAATACCAGTTATCTACGGTTTTGCTGAACAGGAGGTTGCCGCCGCTGCTGCTGCGCCCGCGCCCCTCTTTCATCATGTAAATATAGCCATAGCCGTCGGAATAAAGGTCGTTGGCGGTATTTCCTGAATATTCAATAAAGGTATCCTGATTCAGGGGGAACATATCCCAGGCTTCAAAGCGGCCTATTTTTATTTTCCAGTCATCCTGCTGACCAAAGAAAAATACCGCATCGTCGAGATTCATTTTGCCATCCATATCCGCCAGCGGCTGCACGCTGAATCCGGCATATTTCCCGTCGTCGCCATTACGTCTGCCATCAAAACCCAGCAGAATACGGCCGTTAATATCCCAGCGCTCTTTCTCGCCGGGCGCCCAACTTTTATTCGCGCTGGTTTTGACCGACGTTAGGCTACCGGTGCGGCTGGCGCCATCAAGATTAAATTCGACGTCGCCATAAAATTTTAATTCGCCATTGTCGTTCAGCTGCAGGCGCGGCGTAGCCGGCGCCGCGCGGGCGACCGTCGTGGCCTGCTGCTGGCCTTTCAGCGTCTTAATCTCCGCCTCTGCGCTGGCGGCGCGCGCCTCCGTCGCCTTCAGCCGCTGCTCCATTTGCGCCAGCCGCTCTTCCAGCGATAACGGCGCCTGCGCCATCGCCTGTGGCAGATACAAAGACGTGAGAAAACACCCGACCCAGATTTTATTCATCGGTAAACCCTTTTATTATGGAATGAACTGAATTTTTTATTAATGGGTAATGCACGACGATACAGGCAATAATAACCCGCCCATCGTCAAAGACGGGTTATTAACGACAACAGCCTTTTTATTATTCGAGCTGCCAGGCTCCGGCTTCGGTTAATGCCGCCGAACCGCTCCAGGCAAATAACGCTAATTCACGGCGGGGAGCCTGCGGGTAGATACGGCTGCTCAGGCAGGCCTCGCCGTCATTGACAAAAACCTCCACCGAAGAGCTATCGAAAAATATCCGCAGATTGAGATCCGCCCCGGCGGTCAACGGTACGCTGCGCGTCCCGCACAGGCCATACTGCGGATAATGCCGCTCCAGCACCAGACGCTGCTGTTGGGCATCCACGTAGAGGCGCAGGCCATCGCCAAAGCGCAGACCATACTGCTCGGCGCTGCTGCTGGCGCAGTTCCAGCGCAGGTTGACCTCCATCGCCTCGCAGTTGTCGACCATAGTGGTCTGCTGATTGTTCAGGGTGCTTACCGGCCACGGGAACCAGGCGCCGCGCAGGCTCTCCACTTCTTTCGCCGGGCGCATCTGCAGGCGGTTATCCGCGCTCAGGCTCAGCTCGCGCGGCAGGGAGAGCATGCCCGCCCAGCCGTCCTGCTGCTCCGGCAGCGGCGATTCCCACATATCCAGCCAGCCAATCACGATCCGCCGGCCATCGGGGGTGGCGAAGCTTTGCGGCGCATAGAAATCGTGGCCGTGATCCATCTCCGTGAACTCGCCGTGACGGACGAATCGCTGCCCCGGCTGCCACTCGCCGATCAGATAGCCGCTCTGGAACAGGTTACGGTTGCGGAACCCCTCGGCCTGCATCCCCTGCGGGGAAAACATCAGGACGCGTTTGCCGCTGAGGGTGAAGAAGTCCGGGCACTCCCACATATAGCCCATGGTGCTTTCCGCTTCATCCAGCACCCCCGCGTCCTGCCACTGGCGCAGATCGGCTGAACGGTACAGCCGTACCTGACCGGTGTCGCCTTCGCGCGCGCCGACGATCATGTACCAGCTGTCTCCCTCCCGCCAGACCTTCGGATCGCGGAAATGGTGCATGCCCGGCGGAGTGTCGACCACCATCCCCTGGCGCTCGAAGTGGATCCCGTCCCGGCTGGTGGCCAGGCACTGTACCTGATACAGATTGGCTTCGTCGCCAGGGTCGCCGTGGAATTTATGCCCGGTGTAAATCAGCGCCAGGGTATCGCCATCGACCACCGCCGAGCCGGAGAAGCAGCCGTCTTTATCCTCCGGCCCCTCCGGCGCCAGGGCCACCGGCAGATGCTCCCAGTGCACCAGATCCTTGCTCCGTGCATGCCCCCAGTGCATCGGCCCCCACTGGGTGGAGTACGGGTGATGTTGATAAAAAGCATGGTACCAGCCGTCGAACCACACCAGACCGTTTGGGTCGTTGATCCACCCGGCGCGGGCCGCCAGGTGATAGTGCGGATACCAGCGCAGATTGAGCGCCTGGCGTTGTGTCTGGAGTACCTGTTCAGCCCTGGAGATTGTGTAAGTCATCGTTTTCACTCTTTTTGATTCAGATAGCGGTAGGTTGCGACATCAGCGGATCGGCGGAGGATTTGCCGGAGCGCAACAAGAAGATGGAAATAAAGGTGGTGCAGAACACCAGCAGGCCCATGATCAGATAGGACTGGGCGAAGCCATATTTTTCATAGCTGTAGCCCGCCAGCGGCGACAATACGCTGGCGATAATCGAGCTGGTGCAGGCGAAGCCCACCAGATAGAGGGTGGAGGAGAGGCGTTTATCGAAGTTGATGCTGTTGTACTTAAAGATAGCCACCAGCAGTATCGGCAGCTCCACCGCGTGCAGCAGTTTGGTGATGGAGATCAGCAGCGGCCCCTCCACCAGGCCGGAGGCCACCATGCGCATCGCCATCACCATGCCGGCGAAAATCAGACCGTTTTTGGCCCCGATGCGGTTCACCAGCCACGGCGCGCAGAACATGCCGGCCGCCTCGAGGAACACCTGGAAGGAGTTAAGGTAGCCATACATCTCATTGCCTTCCTGCAGGGTCGCGAACTGCGATGAGAAATAGACCGGGAACTGCTGGTCATAGACGCCGTAGATGCAGGTGCCGATGACGAAGAAGACCAGCGCCCAGAAGCGCGGCAGCGTCAGCAGGCGCAGCGCATCTTCCAGGGTCACCTTGCCGCCTGAAACCGCCTCCTGCATCGCATGCGGTGCCGAGGAGACGCGCAGCCGGGCCAGCAGAATAAAAAACACCAGTCCGGAGCAGCTGGCGACGAGGAAGTTAAGCTGCGGGTTGATGTTAAACAGCAGACCGGCGAAGAAGGTGGCCACCGCCCAGCCCAGCGAGCCCCACATCCGCGCCCTGCCGAATTCAAACTGGCTCTGGCGCGCCACGCGCTCGGTATAGGATTCCAGCACGCCAATGCCGCCGTTAAAGGTCAAGCCGATGTAGATCCCGCCGAAGATGCTGCCCAGCAGGACGTTAATTTTCAGCAGATGGCCGAACAGCAGATACGCCGGACCGGAGAGGATCAGCAGCGCGGTGATATACCAGAGCAGATGTTTGCGCAGCCCCAGCTTATCCTGGATAAAGCCATAGCAAACTTGCGCAAACAGCGCGGAAACCGACAGCACGGCGTAGATGATACCGGTATCGCCGGCCTTCAGCCCCACCTCCTGGTGCAGCCAGATGGAAAGCAAGGAGCCGGATGACGACCAGGTCACGAAAAAGAAAAACAGTAAGGCACTGAGCAACGGGTAGCTGTGTGAGTGATGCGCTTTCATCATGACATTCTCGTGTTAGAGGAATGCAATTATGGTAACGTTAACAAAAAACAAAGCGCAGAGGGATTCGCTGCGATATATGATGTTAATCACAAAAGTTAACGTTAACATAATGAAGATGCGATCGCGATCAAAAATCAACCGCAACATCGCTCACGACGGCGTTAGCAGAAAATCGTTTCATGCTTTTACATCAGCGACTTAGTTGTATAGCCTGTACTCTGCAGCAATGGCGGAGGAAAAAATGGCGTCCCTGAAAGATGTAGCAAAACTGGCGAATGTATCTCTGATGACCGTCTCACGGGCGCTGAACACCCCGGAGCGGCTCAAGCCGGAGACGCTGGCCCGCGTGCAGGCCGCCATCGCCGAAACCAACTACGTCCCCGACCTGTCGGCGAAAAAGATCCGCGGGGCGCGGGCCACCCCCAGCACCATCGGCGTGCTGGCGCTGGATACCGTCACCACGCCCTTTTCGGTGGAAATCACCCTGTCGATCGAAGAAACGGCCCGCGCCCACGGCTGGAACAGCTTTGTGGTCAATATGTTTTCTGACGATCGGCCGGAAGCAGTGGTCGACCTGCTCCTCTCCCACCGTCCGGACGGCATCATCTTTACCACCATGGGCCTGCGTCAGGTGCCGCTGCCGGACAAACTGCTGACCCTGCCCTGCGTGCTGGCTAACTGCGAAAGCCTCAGCCAACCGGCGGCCAGCTATATCCCGGACGATGAACAGGGCCAGTACGACGCGGTAAAAGCCCTGCTTGCCGCCGGCTATCGTCGTCCGCTGTGCCTGCACTTACCCGCCAGCCAGCTGGCGACAATCCGCCGCCGCCAGGGGCTGGAGCGCGCCTGCCGGGAGGCGGGCATCGAACCTGAGAGCCTGACCCACTCGTATATGGCCCAGGGCGATGAGCATTACCACGATATTCCCGCGGTGGTGCTGGCGCATATCCGCGAGGGTAAACCCGGCTTCGACTCGGTGATCTGCGGTAACGATCGCATCGCCTTTATGGTCTATCAGACGCTGCTGGGCCAGGGGTTACGCATTCCACAGGACGTGGCGGTGGTGGGATACGACAATATGGTGGGCATTGGCGATCTGTTTCTGCCGCCGCTCTCCACGGTGCAGCTGCCGCACTACGACATCGGGCGCCTGAGCGCCCTGCATATCATTCACGGCGACAACCATCGGGAGACGCGCAAGGTCGCCAGCCCGTGGTTGCCGCGCGCCTCGCATTAACGGTTACCGATATTGCGCAGCTTCTCGCCCGCCATCAGGTTGCGCTCAATGTGTTCGAGGGTGACATTTTTGGTCTCCGGGATCAGCCAGAAGGTGACGCCGATAAAGGCCACGTTGAGCACCGTGTAGAGCCAGAAGGTCCCGGCGGCGCCGATCGCGTCAAGCAGCGTCAGGAAGGTGGCGCCGATGATCATGTTCGACACCCAGTTGGTGGTGGTGGAGCAGGTGATGCCGAAGTCGCGGCATTTCAGCGGCTGGATCTCAGAGCAGAGGATCCACACCACCGGCGCCGCGCTCATCGCATACCCGGCAATACACATCATGGTCATGCCGACGGAAAGCCAGGAGAGGCCGCTGGAGGCGGTGCCATTGTCGAACTGCATCAGGCAGTAGCCGAGCACCAGGGTGCCCAGCGCCATCACGCTGAAGCCGATTTTCAGCGCCGGCTTGCGGCCTGCTTTATCCACCGTGAACACTGCGATAAAGGTGGCAAACATAAAGGTCAGGCCTACCACCAGGGTGGCGATCATCTGCTGTTCGGTAGTGGTAAAGCCCGCCATTTTGAAAATACGCGGGGCGTAGTACATGATGATGTTCATGCCGGTGAACTGCTGCATCGCCTGCAGCAGCATGCCAAGGAACACCGCCCGGCGTACGTTACGATTGACCTTGAACAACGCCCAGCCGCCCTGCTTCAGCTTCAGGCTTTCGCGGATCTCGTTAAGCTCATCGCGCGCCTTCTCCGAGGTATCGCGCAACATCCGCAGCACCTCTTCCGCTTCGATATGGCGCCCTTTCTCCGCCAGCCAGCGCGGGCTGTTCGGCAGAAAGACGACCAGAACGATCAGGATCACCGCCGGCAGCGCCAGCACGCCCAGCATGGCGCGCCAGTTACCGCTGTAGCTAAAGGCGGTATCGGAAAGAAACGCCAGCACAATGCCGAGGGTCACCATCAGCTGATACATACTGATCATTTTTCCGCGCACGTTCTCGCTGGCCATTTCGGAGAGGTACAGCGGCGCGGTGTAAGAGGCGATCCCAACGGCCACCCCCAACACCACGCGGGCCACCAGCAGCACTTCGACGCTGGCGGCAAAAGCGGAGCCTATAGAGCCGGCGACAAAGAGCACAGCTCCCGCCATCAGGCTGTATTTGCGGCCAAGGCGGAACGACAGCCAGCCGTTAAACAGCGCGCCTATCGCCGCCCCCAGCATCATGCTGCTGACCACCCACTCCTGAAGCTGGCTGGATAAGGTAAAGTGGTCGGTAATAAAGGGCAGCGCCCCGGATATCACGCCGATATCCAGGCCAAAGAGCAACCCCGCCACCGCCGCGGCGATAGAAACAAACCAGTTCATCCGCCGGGTGTCACGTTGCGCCCGCGGCGTTAATGCAGAGTCGTTACTGATTGAAGTCATTTTTATTCCTGCCACACAGAGAAAGACATAGGACGAAAGTACGTGACTGGCGGAGGAGTTTGTCAGGCTGGATACGCCAAAGATATGGACTATTTTGCTGGCAAGATGGGTTTTGTGATGGACATTAAACTTTCAACGTAACGAAAAATTCGTTTCGCATCGTTAATAACCCTGTTCATACAGGGCGGTAACATTAATTCTGCATTATGGAATATGGACGATCCTCATTTTACGGTATGGACAATAATTGCTCAGACGGCCGGAGCGGTGTGTGCCGCGCCGGCCGTCACCGTCGGTTAGCGCGCCAGCCAGCCGCCGTCCACCGCCACCGTGTAGCCATTGATGTAATCGGAGGCTGGGGAAGCGAGGAAGACCACCGGCCCCATCAGGTCGGCCGGCAGGCCCCAGCGCCCGGCGGGAATGCGGTCGAGGATTTCGCTACTGCGCTGCTCGTCAGCGCGCAGCTGCTGGGTGTTATTGGTCGCCATATACCCCGGGGCGATGGCGTTGACATTGATATTGTGTTTAGCCCACTCGTTGGCCAGCAGGCGGGTAACGCCCATCACCGCGCTTTTGGACGCGGTATACGACGGCACACGGATCCCGCCCTGGAACGACAGCATCGAGGCGATGTTAATGATCTTCCCGCCGCTGCCCTGGGCGATAAAGTGCTTCGCCGCCGCCTGGGACATGAAAAATACGCTCTTGATGTTGAGGTTCATCACGTCGTCCCAGTCCTTTTCGCTGAACGCCAGCGCGTCCTCGCGGCGGATCAGGCCGGCATTGTTGACCAGAATATCAATATGGCCAAACTCCGCCACCGCCCGCTCCAGCAGCTGAGGGATACCGTCGATCTGGCGCAGGTCGGCAGTCAGGCTGAGAAAGCGGCGTCCCAGCGCCGTCACCCGCTCGATGGTTTCCACCGGCTCGACAATATTGATACCGACGATATCGCAGCCCGCTTCCGCCAGCCCGAGGGCCATCCCCTGACCTAAACCGGTATCGCATCCGCTCACGACGGCCACTTTTCCCCGCAGGGAGAATGCATCAAGAATCATAATGTGTTCCTTAGTCGTTCAGAGCCTGCTGTATGCAGGCAAGGTTCTCTCGGCCCGGCTCGCGCCGGCGGCGCGACTGAGCGTAGGGCGAACTCACGGGCAGAGCCCATCATAAAAAATAAAACAGAGTTCCGTTTTACTGATGGGTGCCATCTTAGCCCCGCACTCTGTCATTTTCAATGATACTTAAAACGTTGTTTCATTTTTTATGACAGAGATTACAAAAAAAGAAAACGCGAACAGATCCGGCAACCCGCACCGGACAGGAAGCGGTTTTAAAAGGATGATGATTCAGCCGGTTGTCCAGAGAGGCGGCCAAAGTGAGGCCAGCAGGCCGCAGAAGATGCAGGAATTACGCTGAACTGCGTGGGATATCACAAATAATGAAACGTTGTTTTGATAAATTAACACCCATCTTTTAAAACATATCAATCAGCGACACGCCTCTGGTCCAGCGGCATCGCAGGAAAGAAAGGAGCACTACATGGCTAAAGGCATGCGGGTCAAACTGAATTACCACGTCAGCCGCGATCCGGATACCGGGGCGGAAGTCACCCGCTTAACCCCCCCGGAGGTCACCTGTCATCGCAACTACTTCTATCAGAAGTGCTTTTTTAACGATGGCAGCCATTTACTGTTCGCCGGCGAGTTTGACGGCCACTGGAACTACTATCTGCTGAATATCGCCAGCGCCGAAGCCGTCCAGCTGACGGAAGGCGCCGGGGATAACACCTTCGGCGGCTTCCTCTCCCCGGACGATAAGTCACTCTATTACGTGAAAAATGACCGTACCCTGCTGGAGGTGAACCTCACCACCCTCGCCGAGCGTGAAGTTTACCGCGTCAGCGAGGCGTGGGTCGGCTATGGCACCTGGGTGGCAAACAGCGATTGCAGCAAACTGGTAGGCATTGAGATTGCGAAAAGCGACTGGACGCCGCTCAACGACTGGCAGATTTTCCATGACTTCTTCCACAAAGGACCGCATTGCCGCCTGCTGCGCGTCGACCTGTGCAGCGGTGAGAGCCAGGTGATCCATGAGGAAAAAATCTGGCTGGGACACCCGATCTATCGTCCCTTCGACGACCATACCGTCGCCTTCTGCCATGAAGGGCCGCACGATCTGGTTGACGCCCGCATGTGGCTGGTCAATGAAGATGGCAGCAACGTGCGTAAAGTCAAAGCGCATGCCCCGGGGGAAAGCTGCACCCATGAATTCTGGGTCCCGGACGGTTCAGCGCTGATCTACGTCTCCTATCTGAAAGGCCAGCAGGGGCGGACGATCTATCGCTTTGATCCGGAGAGCGGCGTCAACGAGGCCCTGATGACGATGCCCGCCTGCTCGCATCTGATGAGCAATTTCGACGGTACGCTGCTGGTGGGCGATGGATCAGGCACGCCGGTGGATGTCAAAGATACCGGCGGCTACTCCATTGATAACGATCCTTATCTGTACGTCTTTAACGTGGCGGAGAAGCGCTACTTCCGCGTCGCGCGCCATGATACCTCGTGGGCGACGGTGGCCAACAGCCGCCAGGTGACGCACCCGCACCCCTCGTTTACGCCGGACGACAGCGCCATTCTGTTCAGCTCTGATAAAGACGGCAAGCCGGCCATCTATATCGCGAAATTACCTGACCATCCGCCGATGCTGAGCGCCTGAGCCCCGGCGAACGTTTTTCTGTAACTGGCCTTGCCCTCCTTCGCGGAGGGCTTTTTTTTGTTCCCCCGCTTTGGCCCATAAAAAACCCCGGCTGACGGCGCCGGGGAAAACAGACGATGAGGGCCTGATGGAAATCAGAATGAGTAAGCCACCCCGACGCGGAAACGGGTCTGGCGATCGCTGCGGTCATTCACGCCGACGTTGCCGATTTCACCATACGGCGACCAGTTGTTATCCAGCTTATAGGCCACCTTCACGTTATATTCCTGCGAGTAGGGTTTGTTGTCGTTACGATTCACCCCTTCCGAACTGCGGGCATAGACATAGTTCAGCTCGGTGCGCCAGTCGCCGAGAGCAAACCCGGCCCACGCGTCGCCGCGATTCACCTTGTCATCATCTTTGCCGGCATCATTCGGATAGCGGGTGTACTCATAGCGATAGCGAGCGGCGACATAGAAGCCATTGTCGAAACTGTATTGTACGTGCAGGTGCGGCTTGTAGATGGAGCGGCTGTCGTTGCTCTCTATGGTAAACCCGGGGGTGAGGAACAGGTTCGATGTCGCTTTCCAGCGCCAGCTGATGGTGTCTTCATGGCCGTTGCCCACCACGTCCGAATAGGGTTGCGAACCGTTGTCGCCGCCTGAACGCCATTTGGCCTCTACGGTAAAGCCTAGCCCGTTGGCGAAGCGGTGGGACACCGAGACGCGGTCAGCATTGCTTTTATCGCTCTTGCCGCCATCAATAAATTCATGACGTAAATCTATCGTGACCGCGGTTGCCGCAAAAGACATACCGCAGAGGGCGGCCAGAACCAGAGATCGTTTCAACATAGGGTACCCCTTATAATAAATAAAATGTCATTTCGTTTTTATGAAACGTTATTTTATTTTTTAAGCACCTTAGTTTTAGTGACCAGGATCGTAGTTATTTGTTTCAAAAAAGGTGGCACAACAAGACGTGACGGAGCTCAATAAATTGGCGGTGGGTGAGGGAAATACGGGAGAAAAAAGAGGGGTCGGCAAAGCGCGGCGCATAAAAAAGGCCTCCCGCAGGAGGCCATGGAAATCGACATGCAGCGCTACGCGCGTTCTACCGCCAGCGCCACGCCCTGACCGCCGCCGATGCACAGCGTCGCCAGCCCTTTACGCGCATCGCGCTTGATCATTTCATGCACCAGCGACACCAGAATCCGACAGCCGGAGGCGCCGATGGGGTGGCCGAGGGCGATCGCGCCGCCGTTAACGTTGACCCGTCGCTCATCCCACTCCAGTACCCGGCCAACGGAGATAGCCTGAGCGGCAAAGGCCTCATTGGCTTCGATCAGATCGACGTCGTCCAGCCGCCAGCCGGCCCGCTCAAGACAGCGACGAGTGGCGTGCACCGGCGCGATGCCCATCAGCGCCGGATCGACGCCGACACTGGCGAAGGCGCGGATCCGCGCAAGGATCGGCAGCCCCAGCGCCTCGGCTTTCGCCTCACTCATCATCATCACCGCCGCCGCGCCGTCATTGATGCTGGAGGCGTTGCCGGCGGTTACCGATCCGAGACGATCGAAGGTAGGCTGAAGGCTGGCCAGCCCTTCCGCGCTGGCATCCACCCGCGGTTGTTCATCGGTATCCACGGTGCGCGCCGCGCCGTTATGCTCGGTAACGACCGGGACAATCTCATCGCGAAAGCGTCCGGAATCAATCGCCTTGCGCGCCTTCTGCTGCGAGCTGAGCGCCCAGGCGTCCTGCAGTTCGCGGCTGATGCCATATTCCCGGGCGAGGTTCTCCGCCGTGACGCCCATATGATAATCGTTGAAGGCGTCCCACAGGCCGTCATGGACCAGGCTGTCAATCAGCTGGCTGTTGCCCAGCTGGGCGCCGGTGCGGCTGTCGGTGAGGACATGCGGAGCGCGGCTCATGTTCTCCTGGCCGCCGGCGATCACCACGTCCGCCTCCCCGCACTGGATCGCCTGGGTGGCGAGGTGCAGGGCTTTCAGGCCAGAACCGCAGACGTCGTTAATGGTGATCGCCGATACGGTGTTGGGCAACCCGCCGCGAATAGCAGACTGACGGGCCGGATTTTGCCCGGTTCCCGCGGTCAGCACCTGGCCGAGGATCACCTCATCCACGCTCTGCGGATCGATTCCCGTCTTCTCCACCAGCGCCTTCACCACCACGCTGCCCAGCTCAACGGCTGAATGGCGCGATAACGCGCCCTGAAAGCAGCCAATCGGCGTACGTAGCGCCCCGACGATCACGACATCCTTCATCCTCTACCCCTGCCCGTGCTTTTGCGCAAAGAAACAGCGATATACTAGATAATTGTTATCAAAAAACTTTGTAATTGTTTAAAAAAAGTGAAGCTAATCACAAAGAAATAGCTATTCGTTAACGCTCACGCCGCTGCAGATGCTGACGCAGCCAGCTGCCGGCCGCCCCGGGCGGCGCTTTCTTATTCCACAGCAGATCCACCGAAATCGCCCGCGGCCAGCCGGGGATATCGAGCGCCACCAGTCCGCCCTGCGGCGCAAACTCCGCCACCAGCGCACAGGGCAGAATGCACCAGCCGAAGCCCTGCACCGCCATGCTGAGCAGCAGCAGGTAGTTTGGCGCCGACCAGACCTGCCCGGCGGCAGGCTCCGTCGCGCTGGCCAGAAAGGTGCTCAAACGCAGCTCGCGCCAGCTGCGCAGCTCATCCCAGACAACCTTGCCCTGCCCCGCCAGCGGATGGTCAGGCGCCACGTAAATGCCCATCGCCGTCTGCAGCGGCAGGCGGGTGCTGCCGATATCGGTCGGGTAGCGCTCTCTCGCCTCAATCAGTCCCACCTGGGCGCGGGATTTTTGCAGGAGATCGATCACGTCCTCATCTTCGCCAATCAAACATTCAAATTCGGTATGAGGGAAGCGGCGGTCAAACTGCACAAGCAGATCTTCCAGCACGTCCGGGTGCAGGGTGTCCGAGAGCACAAAGGTCAGCCGCGGCTCCGTCTCGCCGGACAGCGATACCGCCAGCTCATCCAGCCGCTCGCTGGCGGCGAGGATCGCTTTGACATAGCTCAGCACCTGCTCTCCCTGCGGCGTCAGCGTCGGCTGCCGCGTTGCCCGATCGAAGAGGGTCACCCCGAGGTCAGCCTCCAGGTTGGCGATAGCGGTACTGATCGTCGACTGGCTTTTGCGCAGGCGACGGGCGGCGGCGGAGAACGACCCGCTGTCAACGGCCTCGACAAAGGCGGTTAACGCTTCCGGTGAATAACGCATGATGTATCTACTTTATCGATGGTTTCTATCTTTTGTTTATCACATTTTTCCATAAACTGCCGGGTAATTTCCTGTTCAGGCTAAAACTGGAGGTAGCTCGCCATGCAACAGACCCCACATCAGCGCAAGACGCTCACCGAGCGCGTTATCCACGCCATCACCTTCGAAGGGCTGGCGACGCTGATCCTCGCCCCCACCGCCGCCTGGCTGATGCAGCGTTCGGTGGTGGAGATGGGCGGACTGAGCATTCTGCTCGCCACCCTGGCGATGGTATGGAACATCATTTATAACGCGGCTTTCGATCGCCTGTGGCCAGTCTCCCGCGTCCCTCGCCGGCTGAAAGTGCGGGCGCTGCACGCGATCGGCTTCGAGACCGGCTTTGTTATCATCGGCGTCACCATGGTGGCCATCGTGCTGGGGGTATCGCTGCTGCAGGCGTTTATGCTGGAGATCGGCTTCATGCTCTTCTTCCTGCCCTACACCATGGCGTTTAACTGGGTCTGGGACACCCTGCGCGAGCGCGTGATCCGTCGCCGCCGCCCGCGCCAGGCGGCGCGCGGCTAGCCTCGCGGCGGATCCTTCGCGATCCGCTGCCACTTTATTACCAAAAACTATCGCAACAGACGAACCATAAATATGGTAAATTGCACTCCTTTTTTTTGGTTTGACGGTTGATAAAGTCGCATAATGTCTAAAATTTGGTCTAAAGAAGAAACTCTATGGAGTTTTGCCTTATATGGCACTGCAGTAGGCGCTGGGACGCTATTTCTACCGATCCAGCTGGGTTCGGCTGGCGCCATTGTCCTTTTCATCACCGCGCTGGTCGCCTGGCCGCTCACCTACTGGCCTCACAAAGCGCTGAGCCAGTTTATTCTCTCGGCCAATATCGCGCCGGGAACCGGGATCACCGGCGCAGTAAATCACTACTATGGTAAGAAAATTGGCAACCTGATCACCGGGCTCTATTTCCTCGCCTTCTTTGTGGTCGTGCTGATCTACGCCGTGGCCATCACCAACTCGCTGGCCGAGCAGGTGGCACATCGCACGCCGATGACGCCTGCGCTACGCGCGCTGCTGAGCCTGGGGGTCGTGCTGGTCCTTAACCTGATCTTTCTCATGGGCCGGCAAATCACCATCAAGGTGATGGGCTTTCTGGTCTTCCCGCTTATCGCCTGCTTCCTGTTTCTCTCCCTCTATTTAATCCGCGACTGGCATCCGGAACATCTCACCAGCCAGATGCAGTTCAGCTCGCAGACGCTCCACCAGGTCTGGATCTCCATACCCGTGATGGTTTTCGCTTTTAGCCATACGCCGATCATCTCGACTTTTGCTATCGACCAGCAGGAGAAGCACGGCGACCTGGCCATGGGTAAATGCAAAAAAATCATGAAGGTGGCCTATACCATCATCTGCGCCAGCGTGCTGTTTTTCGTCTTCAGCTGCCTGCTGGCCATCCCGGCGACCTATATTGAGACCGCCCGCGATCAGGGGGTGACCATCCTCTCCGCCCTGTCGATGGTGCCGGGCGCGCCGGGCTGGCTGGCGGTGACCGGCATTATTGTCGCCGTGGTCGCCATGTCGAAATCCTTTCTCGGCACCTACTTCGGGGTCATTGAAGGCGCCAGCGAAATCGTCAAAAGCTCGCTGGGCCTGATGGGCGTGCGCAAGAGCCGCGCCTTCAACCGCGCGATGTCGATCATGCTGGTCTCTGCCTTCACCTTTGCGGTGTGCTTTATCAACCCGAATGCGATCTCGATGATCTACGCCATCAGCGGACCGCTTATCGCCATGATCCTGTTTATCATGCCCACACTGTCAACCTGGCTTATCCCGGCGCTGAAGCCGTATCGCTCGGTGGGTAACGCCATCACTCTGGTGGTCGGCCTGCTCTGCGTCTCCGTGATGTTCTTCGGCTAATCCGTCTCCGGCGACAGCGGCTTGCCTGAGCCGCTGTCGCACATTCTGACAATATTCTCACCCTTCTCTTCCTTGTTAGCGCATTACACTTACGGCTTAGCCACCGTGAGGAGAGTTCCTATGTCCAGTGTCACCTTATCCGGTCGCGGCACGCTCGGCGATCGCCAGGTCTATCGGTTGGGTTACGGCGCCATGCAGCTGGCCGGCCCCGGCGTTTTCGGCCCGCCGAAAGATCCAGAAGAAGCGGTGCGCGTGCTGCAGGCCGCCGTCGAAGCCGGGGTAAACCATATCGATACCTCGGATTTCTATGGCCCCCATGTGACCAATCAGCTGATCCGCAAAGCGCTCCACCCCTACCCCGACGATCTGTGCATTGTCACCAAGGTCAGCGCCCGCCGTGACGAGAAAGGCAACTGGCTGCCGGCCATGTCGCCCGCTGAACTGACCCAGGCCGTCGAGGACAATTTGCGTCACCTGGGGCTCGACGTGCTGGAGGTGGTGAACCTGCGCAGTATGCTGAGCCCCCACGGCCCGGTAGAAGGGTCGCTGGAGGCGCCGCTCGCCACCCTGCTGGAGCTGAAGGAGCGAGGATTGATCCGCCATATTGGCCTCAGCAACGTGACGGCAAAGCAGGTGGCGGATGCACAGAAAATGACGCCTATCGTCTGCGTGCAAAACCTCTATAACATTGCCCATCGCGCCGACGACGCGCTGGTGGATGCGCTGGCCGCCCAGCACATCGCCTGGGTTCCCTTCTTCCCGTTGGGCGGTTTTACCCCCCTGCAGGCGCAGGAGCTGAACGAGGTCGCGGCCTCGCTTGAGGCGACGCCGATGCAGGTCGCCCTCGCCTGGCTACTCCAGCGCGCGCCCAATATTCTGCTGATCCCAGGCACCTCATCCCGGACGCACCTGGCGGAAAATATTGCCGCCGCCGGGCTAATTCTGCCGGCGGATGCGCTGCACACCCTGGATAATATCGCCACCCGCAAGCATCCCTGACCCATCAGGCCGAAAGGAGGGAACGACTTCCCTCCTCAATATTTGCCTGGAAAAACCTCATCACTGCTGGCACTATAGATCGGCTTTGTTGAATAAATCAGATTTCGGGTAAGTCTCCCCCGTAGCGGGTTGTGTTTTCAGGCAATACGCACGCTTTCAGGCATACCTGCTTTCGTCATTTTGTTCAGCGCT